>JAAESQ010001077.1 GCA_024229275.1 bacterium
CGTTAATACGAGAGACAGCGCACCGTTTAAGAAGGTGAAGAGGTTGTCAGAAGACCAGGAGGCACCATGACCGAGAAAATCATCCGATCAAAGTTCAGCATCATCGGCGCCATCGCCCTCGTACTGGTGGTGGTAGGGGTGATTTTTGTAACCGCCAACAATTCGACGGTCGAGGCTACTGAGACTCCGCCGGACGAGCAGGCGACAGAAGCGTCGGAAAACGAAACCGATGCTAAAACCGAAGATGAGGCTACTGAAGAGGACGAGGAAGCTCCTGTGCCTGTAGAGGTCACAGAGATCACTACGGGTACAATCTCTGCCTACATCACCGCGACCGCGAACCTTGTGCCCGAGGACGATGTCAAGGTGCTGGCGGAAGCTGAAGGACGAGTCGAGGACCTCAAAGTTGAAGAGGGCGACTATGTCAAGAAGGGCCAGATTCTCGCGGCCCTGGTTCGTGACGACGCCGAAATCGCGCTTAACAAGGTCAAGCTCAAGGAAACCAACGCGCGTCTGGCCTTTGAACGTGCCGAGGAAACCAGTGACCAGGGGCTGATTTCTGCCGAGGCCTTTGATACGGCGAAGATGGAGCACGAAGTTGCGCGGCAAGAAGTCGCCGAGGCCGAGTGGCGGCTGTCCAAAACGGTGATTCGCTCTCCGTTCAGTGGACGGGTGACCGAACGATTCATCAGCCGTGGTCAACATCTTCGGATGGGTGACGAACTCTTCACCGTTGCAGATTTTGATCCGCTGGTTGCTCGAATCTACCTGCCGGAGCGCGACGTCATCGACCTCAACGAAGGTCGCAACGTGCGAATCTCTCTGGCTGCCGGCGCCGATCTGGAATTTGAGGGCAGGATCCGACAGATCTCGCCGGTCGTGGATACCGCGACAGGGACGGTTAAAGTGACCGTCGAAGCGGTTCGCCCTCCACGTGAGGTGCGGCCCGGCGCCTTTGTCAAGATCGATATCGTACGCGAGTCCAAGGCCGCTGCACTGTTGTTACCGCGCGAGTCGGTGATCCGAGAACTGCGCTCTGCTCATGTCTTCGTGGCTGAGGATGGTCAGGCCGTCAAGCGGGCCGTACAGCTCGGGCTTGAAGAGGGTGAGCTGGTCGAGGCAGTGTCAGGAGTTGATGCTGGTGATCAGGTCATCGTCGCTGGCCAGGGTGGACTCGACGAAGGTCAGAAGGTCAAAGTCCTTTAGTAAGCACTCTCGTTTCGATGCTTCTTCGCCGCCGAGGTGTTGAGGCATCGATTCCAACGATGCACATTAGAAGTGGTGTCCCGCGTGAGCGGGGCGCTACTTGTGCACCGTCTGATGTAATCGAGAACCAAGACTCTCCCCGGGGGAACAATGAAGATTGTTGACTTCTCTCTGCGTCGTCGCGTCACCGTCATGATGTGCGCGGTCGCCTTGGTGCTTTTCGGCACGGTGGCCTTCACCCGCCTGCCCGTGAATCTCATGCCGGAACTCTCGTACCCGAGTCTGACCGTGGAAACACGGCTCTCGGGAGCGGCGCCGGCCGAGGTTGAGGCACTGCTCACACGCCCGATTGAAGAGGCGGTAGGTATTGCAGGCGGTGTTCAACGCCTGACCTCGGTGTCTCGACCTGGGATTTCACAGGTCACTTTGGAGTTCGGCTGGGGTCGCGACATGGATTTCGCAGCCCTCGACGTCCGCCAGAAGCTTGATCTGGTGACGCTGCCGAGAGCGGCCGAGAAGCCGGTGCTGATGCGTTTCGATCCGGCGAACGATCCAGTAATCAGGCTGTACTTGCGTGGTGGGGAGAGTCTCTACCAGTTGCGCTATGTAGCTGAAGAGTTGGTCAAAAAGGACCTCGAGTCGACCGAAGGTGTGGCAGCCATCAAGGTGCATGGCGGCTACGAAGAAGAGATCCAAGTACGGATCGACGAGGGTCGGTTAGCTCTCCTCGGATTGGAGATCGATGAGGTCAATGCCCGCCTGCTCGCGGAGAACATCAATCAGGCCGGCGGGAGTCTCTATGAGGCGGAAGCGCGGTATTTGGTGCGTGCGCGCAACGAGTTTGTTGATCTGGACGATATTCGAGAAACCGTACTCATCGCGCAGGAAGGCCGGCACGTTACCGTAGCTGACGTGGCTGAGGTTGAGTGGGGTCACTCTCAACGTGAGGTCATCACCCGATTCGGTGGGGACGAGGCGGTAGAACTCGCGATCTATAAAGAGGGTGACGCAAACACCGTCAAGGTTGCTCGTTCAGTAAGAGAGCGGCTCGCCTCGGTCGAGGAAGAACTGCCCGAGAGCATCGAGATCGCGAGTGGCGCAGATCAGTCTCGTTTCATTGAAGCGTCGATTCGCGAAGTGCTGTCGAATGCCCTGCTCGGCGGCGCGGTGGCTGTTCTCATTCTGTTGTTGTTCTTGAAGGATCTGCGATCAACATTGATCATCGGTATCTCAATCCCAGTTTCGATCGTGACCACCTTTTTCTTGATGTACCGCACTGGGACCACTCTGAACATCATGTCGCTCGGAGGATTGGCACTTGGTGTTGGGATGTTGGTCGATTCCGCGATTGTGGTGCTTGAGGCCATCGTCAAGCGGAGAGAGGCAGGAGAGTCGTCAACCGACTCAGCTCGTAAGGGAGCATCTGAGGTCGGTCAAGCTGTTGTGGCATCAACGCTGACAACTGTCGCAGTCTTCCTGCCGGTTGTTTTCCTTGAAGGAATCGCTGCTCAGCTTTTCCGTGATCAGGCGTTGACGGTGTCATTCTCACTACTGGCGGCACTGGCTGTGTCGCTCACTCTCATTCCGATGCTGGTTGCCGTTGTGGGTAGCCCAAAGAAAGCCGGAGAAGAGGCTGCATACACTGAAGGTGGTCGCATTCGTCGGGCTGGGCGATGGGTTTTTGTGGCAGCGCCGGCGTTCCTCCTGCGCATGCTGCGTATCGGTGGACGCTGGGTGATGATCGCGATTGCGTATCCGCTTCGACCTGTGGTGAAGCTATTCGACGGCGCCATGGCCACTCTAACGCGCGCCTATCCATCCTTGCTGCGGGGTGCTTTGCGCCATCGCTTCTTGGTACTCACAGCTGCCGTCGCACTCTTCGTCGGTGCGTTGACGATCGTTCCAATGCTTGGTGTCGATCTCATTCCGCCGTTCGCTCAAGGTGAGTTCTCGTTCAAGGTTCAATTGCCGGAGGGTACGCCATTAGAGGTGACGGATCGATTCATTGCAGAACTCAGCCAGGCGTTAGAGGCGGAGGAGATGGTTGAATCGTTTTCCAGTATCGCCGGCGGTGCTGGACTGTCTCTGGCGGCAACCGGCACCGAGGGTGAGAGCACAGCTCGTCTGCAGGTGCGCATGCGCTCCGGTGCGACTCCAGAGCAGGAAGAAGCGGTCATCGCACGCCTGCGCTCGCGCCTCACCGAAGCCGAACCCACGAGCTTTGACTTCGAGAGGTCTACCTTCTTCTCTTTCCGCACACCAGTCGAAGTCGAGGTGTACTCCGATACTTTGGCAGAACTTCACACCGCAACTACCCAGGTCGAGGAAGCTCTGGCCGTGGTTCCCGGTCTGGTTGACCTGCGTGCCTCATCAGAACTCGGCAATCCAGAAGTTCAGCTCCGATTCGACCGCGGTCAGTTGGCCCGCCTCGGCCTCGATGTAGGCGAAGTGGCTCGCACCGTGCGCACTAAAGTGCAGGGCGACGTCGCCACACGCTTCACCGAGGGAGAGCGCGAGATCGATATCAGGGTTCGAGCGCTAGAGCATGGTGAGGCGAGTGTCGAAGATATCCGCGAACTCATTGTGTCGCATGTTGACGGCCGTCCAATTTTCCTCAGCTCCGTGGCCGAAATCACAATTACTGAAGGACCAACTGAGATCCGCCGTATTGGACAGAAGCGCGCCGCGCTGGTCGGCGGCAACCTGAGTGGGCGAGACATGGGAGCAGTCGCAGCCGATGTCCGTGAGCAGTTGGACGGACTGATGCTGCCAGCTGGAGTGACCGCATCCTTGAGTGGTCAGGAAGAAGAGATGGATCGCTCGTTCCGCTCCTTGGCTCTCGCAATGGGGCTGGCTATTTTTCTTGTCTATCTTGTGATGGCCTCCCAGTTTGAGTCCTTCCTCTATCCATTGGTGATCATCTTCACGCTTCCGCTCGGGGCGATTGGTGTGATCGGCGCCCTCGCTCTGACAGGCAACACGATCAATGTTGTAGCAATCATCGGAGCCGTGATGCTGGCCGGTATCGTCGTCAACAACGCCATTGTGCTCGTTGATGCTGTTAACCAACGCCGCCGTGCGGGAAGCGGCCTTGTGGATTCGCTCACAGAAGCAGGTCTCAGCCGGCTACGTCCCATCTTGATGACCTCGGCGACAACGATGTTCGGACTGATGCCCATGGCACTGGGTCTGGGTGAAGGTGCCGAACTCAGGGCGCCGCTGGCGATTACCGTGATCGGCGGACTCGCAGTAGCGACCGCGCTGACCCTAATCGTCATTCCAGTCGTTTACTCGATCTTCACCCGGGGAGTCAGCGTCACCGCCAGTGACAGCGCCTATACCGCCGGTGGACCGGCAGCTCTTGCACGCAGCGCAATGGCCAAGAGCCGTGCAACCGGCGCCAGAGGATACTGAGGGAGACAGCGCATGAGCCTGCCACGTCTTGCTGTACGCCGTCCGATCACCACTGCCATGATTCTGGTGAGCATATTGCTTGTCGGGATGATCGCGTTCAACCGATTGCCGCTGGCCTTCCTTCCCGAAGTGGATGCACCGTTCATCTTTGTCGAGATAGCCTACCCCAACTCCCATCCGCGCCAGATCGAGCGAGAAATCTCCAAGCCGGTAGAAGAGGCGCTGGCCACGCTATCCGGCGTCAAGACGCTGAATTCTACGTCCACTGCGGATGGCGCCCAGGTTTTCCTAGAATTCTCCTGGGGCCAGGATCTCGACATTGTGCGCATGCAGGTGAGCGAGAAGATGGATCAGGTCAAGGCGACACTTCCCGCCGATATCGGGCCGGTCTTGATCTACTCGTTCAATACAGCGGACATTCCAGTGGTGCAGGGCAGAATCTCGGCCGAGGCTGTCGATCTTTCACAGAACTACGAGCTGCTCGAGGCGCGCATTCTGAATCCGTTGCGTCGGGTGCCCGGTGTAGCGCGTGTTGATCTCGGTGGAGTGGAGCCGCGCGAGCTCTTCATCGATCTCGTCCTCGATAAGGTCAAGGAGCATTCAGTAGATATCGGTTCTTTGGCGCGGCAGCTGCAAGGAATTTCAGCGAACATGGTGCTCGGGCAGGCGGATGCCGATGGTCTGCGCTATTCAGTGCGGTCGCTTGGCGCTTTTGACTCGCTCGAAGCACTCCAGAATCTGGTCATCGACGAGCGAGGACTCCGCCTCGGCGACGTCGCCGAAGTTACATACGAAGAACCACCCCTCGAGTACGGCAGGAGGCTCGACGGGAGCTTTGCCATCGCAATCGACGTCTTCAAAGAATCGACGGCCAATACGGTCGACGTCGTGAATGCGGTCAACAAGGTAATAGCAGAGGACATCAACGACGATCCGCTGTTGCAGGGCATCACATTCTTTGTTTTCCAAGATCAGGGAGAAGAGATCACATCCGGCATTCAGGGACTTAAGGTTGCCGGACTTTTCGGTGCGCTTCTGGCGACAGTGAGTTTGTACTTCTTCCTGCGTCGCTTCGATTCGACCTTCATCGTGTCGCTGTCGATTCCTTTCTCGATCATCGCTACCTGCGGAGTTCTGTACTTCATGGGCGGGAGCCTGAATATCCTCTCAATGATGGGGCTGATGCTTGGTGTCGGCATGCTGGTCGACAACGCGATCGTCGTATTAGAGTCAATCGACCGTCGTATGCGTGAGGTTTCCGACAGCAAGACCGCTGCGCTCGAGGGCGCCGGTCAGGTCTTGATGGCAGTGACCGCTTCAACCGCCACGACGTTGATCGTGTTTCTGCCTCTGGTCGTCGGTGCCGGCACAGAACTGACAACATGGCTGAAGGAAGTGGGTCTGACGATCTCGATTGCTCTGGCCTGCTCGCTCTTTTCGTCGCTGACTCTGATTCCGCTGGTTTCGGCTCACCTGCTCAAGCCACGGAAGAACGGTGAGAGTCGCGCAGTCAAGTGGCTTGAAGAGCGATACGTGCGCTTGCTCGCATGGACTCTTGCGCACAAGATCAAGACTTTCGGTCTGCTCATGGTCTGCCTGGTCATCGGTTTTTTGCCGTTCTTCGCCGGCTGGGTGGAATCTGCCATCTTCTCGGGCACACTCAACAACAGGCTCTTCCTCGAGTGTGAGTTCGACGATTTCCACTACGCATCTCAGACAGAAGAAGTTACTGAGGTCATTGACGAGTATCTTCGCGCCAACGCCGAAGAACTCTTCATCGAGTCCGTCTATTGCTACTACGCCGAGAACCAAGCGCAGGTCGTGATCATGCTCAACCGTGACGACCTCAACGACGACGCCATCAAAGAGCTGCGAACCAAAATTCGCGAAGGAATTCCGGAGATGGCTGGGGTCAGGGCCATCTTCCGCGAGGATGCGGACTCGGGCGGTTCTACGACCTACTTCTCGGTCAAACTCTTCGGCCAAGACACCGGTGAACTCTATGATTTGGCCGATGAGGCGGCTCGTCGCCTCGAGACGGTGGAGGGTGTCGAGGACGTCACTCAACCGCGATCCCTGGGTCGTCGTGAGATTCACGTTTCCGTTGACCGTGACAAGGCGGCCGACCTTGGGATGTCGGTTCAGGACGTTACTCAGTTAATGAGCTTTACTCTTGGAGGAATGCGACTGGATCGCTTCAACTCCGGCGACAAAGAGATCATTACATGGTTGGCGTTGCGGCTTGAGGATCGCTCCCGACTGGAAGACCTCAAGCTACTGCCGGTTTCGAACCGCGATGGTCGGCCTGTATTGCTCGGCGACGTCGCCACCTTCGACATCGTAGAGCGCCCACGCGAGATCGAGCGTGAAAACCGCAAGGTGCGAGTTTCTGTAAGGGGTGTCTACGACGGGGAGAACTGGAGCGAAGCCAAAGAGAAAATCGATTCCCTGATGAACGCCTTCGACCTGCCAGCCGGCTACTCCTGGAGTTGGAACGACCGCATCATCGAACAGCAGACCGAAGACGCTGAGATGGGTGTCAATTTCCTGCTTGCGCTCGTGCTCGTCTATCTGGTGATGGCCTCGCTCTTTGAGTCCCTCACTCAGCCACTCGCCATTCTCTTCGCCATTCCATTCGCCCTGCCGGGCACGGCATGGATGTTGGCGATCACCGGTACGCCATTCAACTTAATGGCGCAGATCGGACTTCTCGTTTTGATGGGCATTGTGGTGAACAACGGCATTGTGCTTGTCGACCACATGAATCACTTCCGCCGACAGGGCTTCAGCCCGGAAGAGTCAATCCTGAAGGCCGGACGTGACCGGTTACGACCCATTCTGATGACCGCCGCCACCACAATCATCGGTCTGCTTCCCCTGGCGATCGGCGGCGCCCAAGTCAGCGGGCTGCTCTACTACCCGATGGCTCGGACTGTCATGGGCGGATTAATATCGTCGGTGTTTCTGACGCTCGTAGTCCTGCCGTTCATCACCTTGGGCGCCGAAGGAATCGCCAACTGGATGCGACGTATCTGGCAGGGATCCACAGCAGTGAAGGCGCAACCGGAGCCGGTGCAGGCTTCGTGAGTATCTGAGGTGTCGATTCTTGAGCGCCGGCCCATAGGGCCGGCGTTTTTGTTGCCTGTGGCTCAGGATGCAGCGATTTCCTGGCTTATTGCGGCAGTCCACCGCAATTACGGTGAAATGCCTGAGTTCAGCGAGAAGGCAGCGTGATGACACAGGAGATAGCTGGGTCTCCAGGACGAGGTGTCCGATGCGCTTTGGTGTACGGACTGCAGAGAAATTCGATGGACGCTGGGGGCTTAGGCTTAAAAGCCTTGTGAAATATGGGCAACTTGAAAACAGGACCTTTGAGCCAGGGAGAGACGCCCAACGGCGTGAATCAAGGGCGACACGAGTTCGAAGATTGATCTGAGTACGTTCCGGGCCGAGGCAATACTCACCGCCCCGGCCAACACATGGCCACGGCGCCGAAACGCCGATGCTAGTAGTTTCAAGTTCATCACTGCGGCTGTGATCTTGATTTGTGCATCGACTTTTTCGAGACCTCGGAATCGAGCTCGACGAAGCCCATGGCACTCTTTGGCTTCTCCGATCTTGTGCTCGACGCGCAAACGCAGGCGACGACTGATTCTGTAACCGAG
>JAAESQ010001078.1 GCA_024229275.1 bacterium
CCCGGGCACCCACGACAGCCGCCGGAGAGTACGGCGAGGTCCCTCACGAGCGGGTCCTCGGAGGATCACTCTCGCTGGCAGATGCGCTGACCGTGGCGCGCCACCTCGTCGTCGGCGACGAAGTCCGCAAACCGGACATGCTGGCTTCGGTCAACGTCGATATCACCACCACCTCACATCGCCTTGCTGCGATTCCCTTCGAGCGTGCAGGAAACCAACTCAAGTGCGCCGTGACTGGAGTCAGCGTGCCAGCGATGGTGTGAGGTTGGGGCAGCGGTCCCTTCCGTACTGTACCGTGTGGTTGCCCTCCAATTCGCAAAGCGAATTGCCAATCAACACGATCTTTCGGTATCCAGCGACAATCACCCGAGCCAGCGCACCCAACCTTCGTGCTGTCTTCAACTTTGCGGCCTTCGTGAACTTCGTGGTTCAAAAACTCACGGGCCTGCCGGTTTGAAACGCAATTTTTCGATGACGATGACGATGACGATGACGATGGGGAGGGTGAGGGGGAGGTTGAACTACTTCTCGGTGAGCCAAGCACGGGCTTGGGTGGCTTCGCGTGAGTTCGGGGCGCGCTGGATGACCTGCTGGAGGGCGTGGTGGGCGGCGGTCGGTGATCCGTGGTCGAGTTCCCACCGGCCGAGCAGAAGCCAGAGCAAAGTCCAATCCGGAGTGAGCTTGGTTGCGTGACGCAGGCGTTCACCTGCTCGCGCGGTGGATTCCGGAGTGCTGTCGCTGAGTTCTATCTGAGCGAGCCGAGCGAGGATGGCGGCACTCTCGGTACCGGCAACAGTCGCTCGCTCTAGGATCTCTCGTTCTTGCTGTTTCTTTCCCCCGCGGTTAGCAATCTCGGCGAGAGCGAGTGAGGCCTCTGCATTCCTCGGATCGAGTTCGAGGGCAGCTCGATAGGCATCTTTGGCAGGCTCGATTCGACCGAGCTGTTGCAGTGCACGAGCCAAGCCGAGATGGAGGAACTCCAGCTTGGGATTGAGAGCAATGGCCTGCCGATAGGTCTCGAGTCCCGGTTCAGGACTCTCCCTGCGAGAAAGAGCTACGGCGATCTGGTTTCGTGCGAGCTGATTGAGGAGGGGCACATTATCTGGATTACGTTCTGCCATGGCCTCGAGCATGATCAGAGCTTCAGTTGGATTCCCTTGAGCCGTGAGCGCCTTGGCGGATTCGAGGTCATCGAGCAACGCAAGGCCTTCTTTAGGGTCGAGGCGCTTTGCATCCGGACGTCCGGGATCGCGGCCACTGGCTCCAGAGAGATAACCCAGAGATCGTAGTGCGGCGTTGAGCTTCGGGTCGTCGAGTGCCGTTGGCCCGTACTGGGCTTTGTGCGAGTCCCGTAACGACTCGAGCTGGTTGTGCAGACGTTGGGCCTCTTCCTTCCGGCTTTCGACAAGGTTGTGATTCTCTTCAGGATCGGAGTCGAGGTCAAAGAGTTCCGATTTGGCGCCTTGGATGTATCGCCATTGTCCGTCGGTGATCGATTCCAGCACGCTCCACCCATAAGCGGTGTATGGGAGATGAGTCTCGCTGTAGACAAAGGGGCGGCTCGTCAGTCTTGATTCGCCCGCTGTCTCTAAGCCTGGAATGGGGAGAGGGATTCCGGGAAGATCGTCCGCCACACCCAGCAGCTCGAGTATGGTTGCCGCGAGGCGTCGAATGGCTACTGTGCTCTTGACGACCTTTCCTTCGGGTATGCCAACTCCGTGCAAGATCATCGGAACTCGCAGAGTTGGCTCATGGAGAAGCAGGCCATGTGCCGATTCGCCGTGGGCTCCGAGTGCCTCGCCGTGATCCCCGACAACCACGACAATTCTCGGTCGGTTTGGCAAGCCGGATAGGAGGCGGCCGATCTGCCGGTCGACATAGCTCACTTCAGCCTGGTAGCGATCCTTTGGGTCTCGAGAATGATCGCCTGGCGCCTCATAGGGCAGGTGCGGGTCGTAGTAGTGAATCCACAAAAACATCGGATCTGGTGACTCGTAGTGCTTGGATGTGTTGTTTCCAAAATGGCGTGTGGACCAAGCCAATACAGAATCGGTGACAGCCTCGGCGTTGCGTTCTGGATAACCGTACTCACCGACGTATTCCGCAGCCATGACATCGTCGTAGTCCGTGAAACCGCTGTTCAGTCCAAATCGCCGGTCGAGGACGCGCGAACCAACAAAGGCAGCAGTCGCGTAGCCTTGATCCGTGAGAATCGCGGCGAGAGTCGGAGTGCGTGCGTGAAGGGCAGCGATGCCGTTGTCATGAATTCCGTGTTCAGGGGGAGTCAAACCGGTCAACAGCGAGGCATGGGCCGGGAGTGTCAGCGGACTTGGAGTGATGGCTCGATCGTAACGGATGCCTGAACGAGCCAGGTTGTCGAGGTTGGGAGTAGCATTTTTCGCGCCGTAGATTCCCAGCGCATCTGCGCGGGTCGTATCCAATGTGATCAGAATGACATCCGGCCTCTGTGATTTTTCTTTTGGCGTCGGTTGGGTTTTCGTGGCTGCGAATGGAGCCGCTAGAAACGAACAACAAAGGATGAAACTGATGAGCCGAAGTCGTATCGGGAATCGCAAGGTAAAGCGCTTCGATTGAGTAACCAACATGATTGCAGAATCGAGTGTCTCGAGAAGCTGAGATGGCATTGCCGTCATGCTACCATGCTGAAAGTTTGAATCCTGATTCGTTGCGGACAGTGGGGTCTGCGAGTTCAATGCAATACCGAAGGAGTGGATATGATGACGTCGCGATTCTTCTTACGATGTGCAGCTGTTGTGCTCGGAGTAGGCCTTGTGGTCGCTCCGGCCCATTCATTCACAAAGCCGGAACTCTCGCCTGTGTCGGCGAAGGCGTTCCAGCATGCCGACTTATATATCGGCAACGTCTTGGTGTCGCCCGATGATCTTGGATCATCGAAGAGCGCGGTATTGGGGCAGGCTCTGGCTCGCCTTGGTGTGAGTGCCGAATATGCCAAGGTCGATCGTCGAAGTGAACGATGGGGCACCCTGATCTCTTCGATTCCTTTGATTCCCGGCACTGGGGTCGGCAATAACTTGAACTGGGCTCAGCAACCGCAATCGGTCCGCGAGATCGAAAGCGCCGCCCGGGCCGCATTTCTCAGCTACGTCGAGGATCACTCGGCAGATCTCGGGATCAACCCTGCCGAGATCGGTGGCGTTAAAGTCACAGTTCATAACAACGGCAATTTGATTCAGATCTTTGCGGGGCGCCAGTTGATCGGTGTCCCAGTTCGAGATAGCTACCTCACGGCGACGATCAGCCACGGAAATCTAATCCTGATGGGTGCTCGCCAATGGGGCGACCTGGGTGTCTCCTTCGAACCTGACGTGACGAAGGTGAACGCCAAGTCAGTGCTGGAAACGTACCTTGGCAGTGTGGCGCCTCAGAGCTACCGTAAGCCAGAGTTGGCGATCGTTCCGATGGCTGCTGGTGTGGATTACCAGACCGCAATCCTCGGTGAAGGGTACAGTTACCGCCTGGTTTGGATTCTTCGTCCAGACTTTGTTGGTGAGATCGGTGAGTGGGAGGCGCTGGTAGATGCACATAGTGGCGACCTCCTCGCGTTTCTAGATACGGCCAACTATGCAAATAAACAGGGCGAGACGACTCGCGAGGTCAAAGGTGGCGTCTATCCCGTCAGCAACGATGGTGTGGGTGCCGATGGAACCGAACAGGCCGGTTGGCCGATGCCGTTCGCCTATGTCCAAAACGGCGAGGTGACGCGGACCTCCACTACCGGAGGACAAGTGGAAACGTGTCTCAACGGGACTGACACGACGAACCTTGCAGGTCCCTACCTGACGATGGTCGACACCTGTGGAGAAATCATCGAGACGAATGTGATGACGGCCGGCGACGATCTTGACCTCGAGTTGGGTCCCGGTACCGACTGCACCATACCGGCAGGACACTCGGCGGGCGATACCCACGCCACTCGCTCGGGTTTCTACGAACTCAACAAGATCATCGAGATGGGACGGGGCCAGCTTCCTAACAACAGCTTCTTACAGCAACCCCTGCGTGCGACGATGAACGTCAACGACAACTGTAACGCGGGGAGTAGTGCCGCAGGTCTTACCTTCTTCACCTCTGGCGGAGGCTGTGCCAACACCGGAGAACTCGCCGGTGTATTCGATCACGAGTGGGGTCATAGCATGGACCGCGAAGATGCGACACCGGGTGTTTCGAGTCCGGGTGAAGGTATTGCCGATATTTACGCCTCGTTGCGTTTCAACGCCTCATGCATCGGCCGGAACTTCCGTCCAGGAATGAACTGTGGTGGCTATGGCGATCCCTGCCTGGACTGCAGCGGAGTCCGTGACATCGACTGGAACAAGCGGGCGAGCCAGACTCCCCACGATCTTGACTGGATTGACGCCAACTGTACTGGTGGTGGGGCTCCCTGCGGTGGCAGTGTCCACTGCGAGGGTTCAGTCTATGCTGAGACTGTTTGGGACCTGTGGAACCGCGAGTTCACGGCGACAGGCATGGACCTCGACTCGGCCCGTGAAACTGCGACACGCCTGACCTTCATCGGCTCCGGAGCGGTCGGTACTTGGTACAGCTGTAGCAACGGTTCCGGTGGTGACGGCTGTAATGCCGACGGTGGCTATCTGAATTATCTCGCGGCGGATGACGACGACGGAAACTTGGCCAATGGTACTCCGCACATGCAGGACATCTATGACGCCTTCAACGTTCACGGTATTGCCTGCGCCACACCAGCAGTGAGTGTATCTGGCTGCGCCGGTGGACCGACCGCAGCGGCGACTAATCTCGTAGCAACTGCGCAGGACCGAGGAGTGGCTCTGACGTGGGATGCGGTCACCGGAGCGACTCGTTACAAGGTCTATCGCACAGAGGGCGTGCATGGCTGCGCTTTTGGAAAGAGCATCATTGCGGAGACCACCAGTACTTCATTTGTTGACGACTTTGGATTGATGAACGGCCGCGAGTACTTCTATTCGATCGTGGCTTTCAGCACTACGGACGCTTGCCATGGCGCGATGACTTCGTGTTCGTCGGCGACTCCGACTGCTGGGGCGAATCTCGCACTCGATGCAGCCACCAGTACAACGACACTCTTCGGCGGAGACGGCGATGCCTTTTTCGACAACTGCGAAGAGGCCGAGCTGACCTTTGACGTGAGCAACATCGGAACCGGTAGTTTGACCAATGTCAGCATAGTCTCGATTACGTCACCGACTCACCCCGAAGTTCTTTCTGTCGACACACTGCCGTTGCAGGTTTCTGCAAGCCTCGATGCGTGTGGTATCGCCCAGGGAGTGGCAAGAGTTCGTGGCGTTGGGATGAGCCACAATGACACCGTTCAAGTCGATATTGAAGTCTCAGCAGACGAGCTGAGCGGAAGCCGGACGGTTAGCTTAGAGATTCCCTTTGTCGAGAGTGATGCTACGGCGGTCGCTTCGCAAACCTTCTCGTTCGAGGCTGACTACGAGGGCTGGAACGTATTCGAGGGTACTTTCGACCGCAACGGCTCGCAGGGCGGAAGTCCCGGTACGATGGCTCTCAACTCCTCAAATGCTTTAAACGATCAATGCGACAGAGTCCGCTCACCAGTGGTGATTCCGACTGCAACGACGACACTTTCATTGTCGACAAACTACGAAATCGAGGGGCAGAGCGGTGGGATTTGGTACGACCGTGCCAATGTTGCCCTGGTCGAAAGCGATGGAAGTCGAACATATGTCGATCCGGACGGTGGGCGTTTGTATGATGTTCCTGAAGGTTCAGGGAACTACAGCGGCTGCAACGATCCCGAAGCGGGCTGGGCAGGAACGCAGAACTCGTGGGCGTCGAGCACCTTCACGGCCACTGCTCTCGATTCGGCCGGCCTTGCCGGGAATCTCATGCAGGTCGAGATGACCTACAGCACAGATCCACTAACGCACCTTCGAGGGTTTGCCTTCGACGGGGTCACCCTGACTGACTTCGAACTGCAGGTGCCGGATACTCAGACGGACTGCACTGCCGATAGTATTTTTGCCGATGGTTTTGAGAGTGGCAGTATCTCGGCTTGGGATAGCTCTAAGCCGTAGGGTTCGCCGAAGGCTATTCGGACGGACCAGAAAACACGGGGTGGTCTTGAACCCAACCCCGTTTTACCAGTAGAGACTCGAGCCCAGGCGACTGGGCTCGATGTTTTTACGATTGCATTTCTTGCCGCTGGTCGCCATGATCGATTGGATGAAATGGATGGATTGAGAATGGACGGCGTCGTTCGTCGTGTTGGATTGAGAGAGCCGCGGGGATGGTGTGTTCGGCAAGTGTACTGGGTGACCACCATGTTGGGCCTCGTTGGTTCCTCCTTTGTCTGGGCAGACTCGAGTTCGACGGCTCATGACAACCGCTTGACGCGTCCAATGCATCCCAATGTCCTTCTCATCACCGTAGATACGTTGCGTCCCGACGGCCTGGGTTGGGTTGTTGAAAGTGACCGAGACACTCAACCGAGGGCCACGCCAAATATCGACGTTCTTGCTGCACAAGGCCTACAATTCCCCGCTGCGTTTGCGCCGACCCCGATCACACTGCCTTCACACACGTCAATGATGACCGGGCTTCTGCCTCGAAGACATGGAGTGCGTGACAACGGGCAGGTGGTGCCATTGAGGCTTTCTACCTTGGCTGAGCTATTGCAGAACGAGGGTTACCGCACCGGAGCATTCGTCAGTGGCTATCCTCTGGCGGCTGAGTTCGGCCTCGATCAAGGATTCGTGACCTATGACGACTCGGAGGGTTTCCGAGCAGAGGGGACTGGCCGGGAACGTCGTGCCTGGGAAACGACGACTGCTGCACTGGAGTGGCTCGCTGGCATAAAGCAGGGCAGTGTTGATGTCCCGTGGTTCCTGTGGATTCACTATTTCGATCCACACGACCCGTACGAGCCTCCTGCGGCGCATCGCCAACCCGGGAAACATGGCGCCTACTACGGTGAGGTGGCTTCGGTCGATGAGGCTATTGGAAGGCTCCTCAAACAGGCAAGGTCTTTGAGTTCTGAACTGCTGACGGTCTTCGCTGGCGACCACGGCGAAGCCCTCGGCGAGCATGGCGAGAGCACTCATGGTTTTTTTCTCTACCAGAGCACGATGGCGGTTCCGATCATCGTGCACTTCCCGGGTATCGTTGAACCGGGAGTCGGGAAGGCCCCCGGAGCTCTGGTTGACCTGACGCCGACCGTGTTGGATCTCTTGGACCTAGAGGGAGATGGGCTGGACGGGAAGAGTCTGGTGGC
>JAAESQ010001079.1 GCA_024229275.1 bacterium
ACTACTCGAGGAACTCTGATGCCGTTCAACTACCTATTGACGAACCTGCTCGTCGATGTCCCCGACGCGGTAGGAGCGATCTTTCTTGACGACGAAGGCGAGGCCATCGAATGGGTGAGCCGACACGATGATCCCTACGAACTCAAGGTTGAAGGCGCCTATCACAGCATTTTCAAGCGCCAGTTGAAGAACCTCGTTCACAACTTGGAAATCGGAGAGATCGACTCCTATTGTGTCGTTGGCGACAATCTCGCCACGTTGACGCAATCGCTGCCCCAAGGCTACTATGTGGTGCTTGTTGTCCGACGACACGGGCAGTTGGCAAAAGCCAAGTATCACTTGCGGATATCGGCACAAACGATCGCCCGCGAACTCGTCTGAACTACACTTCGAACGACCTCTGGTCGCGAGTCGGCGCCGAAAAATGGATTGAAACTGCGCCGCTCAAGGATCAGAGTTCATACACCTGTAGTCTCTGACCATCAGGCAACAGTGATTGGCTCAGGAGATAAAATGGTTGCTCTTCTCGACAAACTGAAACGCGGACTCTTCATGACCCACACCGAGTTCCTTGAACGGGTGGGTGATACGCTTCGAAGTGAGGGACCGGTTGACCAACATCATCTCGACACTATCGAAGAGGCCCTCATCTCTGCCGACGCAGGGGTAGAGCTTTCGATTCGCCTGGTGGATGAACTTCGGGCGGATGTTCAGAGCGGCAGAATCAGCGCTGCAGAGGAACTTGGCAAAGCCATTCGCGCCAAACTCCTGAACCTTCTCAACGTCGCCGCCCAATCTCGCCCGACCCAAGAGACCTCGTCTCGCCCCAGGATTACCCTTCTAGTAGGCGTCAACGGAACAGGAAAGACCACAACTGCCGCCAAGCTAGCGAAACTCCGCAAGGAGTCCGGACAAAGTGTGATACTCGCGGCGGCCGACACATTTCGTGCTGCGGCAGTAGAGCAGCTCAAGGTCTGGGCCGAACGGGTCGATGTCGATGTGATTCATCAGCGAGAGGGTGCCGACCCGGCAGCCGTCGTATTCGATGCCATCTCCTCAGCTCGAGCACGACAAATCGACGAGGTACTCGTCGACACAGCCGGTCGACTTCACACTCGCGCTAATCTCATGAAGGAACTCGAGAAGATCCGAAGTGTCACCGCACGAGAGGTTGCGGGGGCACCTCACGAGGTCCTCCTCGTTCTCGATGCGACGACCGGATCCAACGGCATCGAACAGGCGCAGCAATTCGGCGCCACAGTTGGAGTTGACGGCGTCGTTCTCACCAAACTTGACGGAACCGCCAAGGGAGGAGTCGTACTCGCCATCGCCGACACGCTCAAAGTCCCAGTTCGGTGGATAGGTGTAGGTGAGTCGATCGATGACCTGCTACCCTTTAATGGAGAACAATTCATCGATACCCTCTTGGACATGGCGTGAGACCAACGACCTCATCAAGCGGAATGCAGCCAGAGAGCCACGGTGGCGGTGTGCCCGATCCACAATGGATGAATCAAGCTATCGAACTCGCTGCTCGCGGAAGATTCGGCGCATCTCCGAATCCACTCGTTGGTGCGGTAATCCTGAACACCAGTAACGAGGTCGTCGGCGAGGGTTTTCACGCAAACTTTGGTGGTCCACACGCAGAGATCATTGCGCTCACTCAAGCTGGCGAAAAAGCACAGGGAGGGACGCTTTTCGTTACGCTGGAGCCATGCAACCACCACGGGAAGACGCCTCCCTGTGTCGATGCGATCATCGCTGCTGGTGTGAAACGAGTTGTGGTCGCAACAATGGATCCAAATCAGATTGCATCCGGTGGTGTCGATCGTCTGCGCACGGAAGGGATCGATGTCGTCACCGGCATCAGCGACGACTCCGCGCGCCTCGCCAATCGACGATGGCTGAGCTGGGTGGAACACCGCCGTCCATGGGTCACTCTCAAGGCCGGTATGTCACTCGACGGCCGAATCGCCACAGGAAGTGGTGAATCTCAATGGATCACCGGAAGCGAATCCCGTCACCGAGCATTGGAACTCCGAGAGGAGCACGATGCGATTCTCGTAGGCGTCGGTACGGTTCTAGCGGATGATCCACGGCTCACTCGCCGATTGGGCCTATCGTCAAGCCCACATCTCAGGGTTGTACTCGACTCAGGGCTCAGGACGCCCGTCGATGCGGAAGTCGTTCGTTCAGCACCTGAATCAACCCTCATAGCCCATGCTTTGGGAGCAGATCCCGAGCGCTACAGAAAACTCGAGGAAGCTGGCGTCAACCTGCTTGGAGTCGATGTCGACGCTGAGGGCAGGACCCTTATCGCTGCGGTACTCGATCACCTTGGGCGCAACGAAATCACATCTCTCCTAGTAGAAGGAGGGTCGGCTGTTCATGGTGGCTTCCTGGACGCAGAGCTATTTGACGAGGTCGTTCTTTTCGTTGCCCCAATGATGATCGGTGGCGACGGACTCTCAGCCATAGGTGGCCGAGGAATCGAGCAACTTACATCCGCAGTACGTCTCAAGTTCTCCCATGTCGCTCGACATGGCGACGATCTGGAGGTGGTCGCGACCCGTTTGGAGCAGAAGGATGTTCACGGGACTGATTGAGACCAAGGGCACTGTACGCTCTATCCGTCGCACGGGTTCGTCCGTGGTGCTTCAGCTTGACGTCTCATGGATCGACAACGATCTCCCGCGACAGGGGGACAGCGTTGCGGTCAACGGCGCGTGTCTCACCGTAGTGAAGCCGACTGGACAAGGTTTCTCCGCAGACCTATCGCCTGAAACTGAGCGTAGAACGACTCTCAGCTCACTGAAACCAGGCGCAGTTGTGAATCTCGAGCGTGCTCTTCGCCTCGGTGATCGAATCGGAGGGCATCTTGTTCAAGGGCACATCGATGCCATCGTGCGGGTGCTCGCCATAGTTCCAGAAGGAGCATTCTCCCGGTGGCGTCTTTCGCTCCCAGAGAACCTGCGGCGAGAGATCACTGAGAAGGGCAGCGTTGCGCTGCACGGAGTCTCTCTCACAGTCGCATCGCTTCGGCACGATTCTTTTGAGATTGCTCTGATCCCAGAGACGCTGAGCGCTACGACTCTCAATGCCGTGCGGACTGGGGATCAGCTCCATCTCGAGACCGACGTCCTGGCAAAGTACGTGGCTCGACATTTTGAGGGTCAGCAGAAGAGCGCGTTGCACGAACTCTTCGGCGGAGGAAACGGTGATGCGTCGGGCTGAATCCGCCTACCCCGACCTGTTCCCGGTGACACACGTTGTCAGACCGGGCTATCTACCTGGTGCGCGGGTCTCCCTGGATCCGATTCGAATGGGTATCGTTTGGCAGAATGCGCCGTGTCGAACGCTTCCGAAGGAGAATCGTGTCCCCAAGGACCCAGTTCGAGCCATTGCGTTTGCACGTGTCGCCTGCGATCGGAATGGACTGCTTGAACGCCTCATCGAACGTGGAAGTTCGATCCTTCTAGTTCTGGACGACGACAGCATCACGCCTCATGATCTTGGACTCAGCGAGCCGTCACCCGACGTCAAGATCACTGTGATTCAGCCGATCCTTCCCTCTCCTCTCGCCGATGGATTCAAACCCCCAAAGAGCTGGAGCGCTTACACGTGGGGTGCACTTCTCGGGCTGTTTCCATTCCCCGGCGCCGGCACCGAGATCGAGCGCAGGGTCGATCAACTCCAGAGTGAAGGGGCCCAGTTCGCGGTTGCTGCACCACTCTTGCTGACACCCACTGATCGACATCGAATCCTCGACGGATGCGACGGATCCGGAATCGAGGAAAGACTCGAAGACTCACTCTTCCACGCCGATGTCGGCAGAGGTCTCCATGCTCTTGAACGACGAGCCGGCATTAGTCTCCAGGCAGCCGGGATGGATTCAATCGTGGCTGACCTCGTACCTCAGGGCTACGATACCAGTGCAGTACGCTCGGCTGCGTTGCTCCGGCTCTGGGCCCGTCGCCTCGACCAGAGCTTCGAAGAGAACTCATCTGGATGGCGTCTTCGCCGTGCCGCAGCGGCTCTTGACAACCTCACGATGGACCCGAGGACTCTGGCGGAAGAAGACAACCTTCGCGTAGTCCCCGGATTCAACCCTTGGGTCGAGAGCTTCACGCGCGCATTGTGGGACGGTGGTGAACCCGTCGACTCGGCCTGGAAGCGCTGGGCTGGCCTGGAACGAGATTGCCCCGGCGAATGACCGCCTTAGTCGCCGTCGGATCTGTAATGCCATGAACCAAAACCCACGAACTCCCTGGCGCCTCCTCCGCGACGGCGACCTTACCGGCAGAAGAAATATGGCTCGTGACGTCGCTCTTCTCGAGATGGTCGCCCACGAGACCTCCGCCCCGGTGCTTCGACTCTACGGTTGGTCGCCGCCCTGTCTGTCGCTCGGCAAGCATCAAGATATCGCGGCGGCCGATTTCAAGTTCTGTCACGCTCACAACATCGATGTTGTTCGGCGGCCGACGGGAGGGAGGGCCGTCCTTCACCACCTCGAGCTGACTTACTCGCTTATAGCTCCCCTCGGTTACGGCGCGATTCCCAAATCTGTTCGCAAGGCATACGTGGCACTGTGCGAAGGATTGCTTCAGGCGTGCGGCAACCTGGGCATTGAGGCTCGCATGACCGCAGACGATGCCAATCTCTCTCTCCCTGGCCCGAAAACAAACGTTCCGTGCTTCAAGGCACCCGCAGGCGGTGAGATCATGGTCTCTGGCCGCAAGCTCATAGGGTCAGCAATGCGAGCGCGCGCCGGCACGATTCTTCAGCACGGTTCGATTCTGCTTGACTGGAACGGAACTCTCCAGGCGGGCTCTATGGGCTTGGAGTCTGACGCAACGCTACGTCCGTTCGTTACAACCTTCAAGGAACAGCTCGGGTTCATTCCAGCCAGAAGCGACATCGAAAACACATTCGTTTCGGCTTTCGCAGACAGACTTGAGACGAGCTTCGAGGGTTCCGCCATGACCGCTCACGAATTGGCGAGTGAGAGCGAACTGGCTGAGACTTTTACTGTTCAGTCAGTGTAGCCACAGGATCTTCGTCCCACGCCTCACGAATATGGGACCGCACAAGCGGTAACAACAGCAGGGCCGGCAATGCGAGCGCTGCGGTCACCGAGAAGTAGACCGCGTAACCAAGGGCTTCCACGCCAATGCCAGAGAAGGCCCCGGCCACATCACGAGTGAGTGCGAACAGGGCTGATAGCAGTGCATATTGAGTCGCCGAATGTCTCTTGTCGCACAGGTTCATAAGGAACGACAGAAAGGCTGCGGTTCCCAAACCCTGGGTGATGGATTCGACGATTGAGGCCAGATAGATTGAAGCCTCGAACGGTCCGAAAGAAAGCCCCAACAGCGTCATGTCACCCCGCGGCAGATCGAGCGCTACCACCAGAACGTAGCCAAAGTTCGACACGAGTTGGGCGATTCCCATCCATAGCAAGGCCGAGAAAATTCCCTTTCGCTGGATATACCATCCCCCAAGAATGGCACCGGCAATGGTGAGCCACATGCCCACTCCTGATGAAATCACTCCGATTTCGGAAGGGGTCATGCCTCGATCTACCCAGAATGGTTTCACCATTCGTCCGAGAGTGGAGTCACCCACTTTGTAGAGCACGACGACACCCACAACTGGCAGCATTTCCCAACGCATGAGCCAATGCAGCAGTTCCGGAGAGAGGAACGAGGCAACCAACACGCTGCCGGCGCCAGCAGCGAGAACCAGCCAAAGGCCGCTCCAGCCGGTACGGAAAGCCATAGCAACAAAGACACCAGTTGTCGCTATGAGCGCAATTCGCCACGTACCGAGACGACCTACTGAACCTGCGACCAGTGCCGACGAACCCGCTCTTTCTCGTTCCACTCGTGGCGAGAAAACAGCGAGAACAGCAGAAAGAACACAGATCGCGGCTGACAAGATCCACACACCCGTCCACCCGAACCAGCTTCGATCGGCAAGTATCAACAGCAATCCACCGGCAAAGAGTAAAGCCATCCGATAGAGCGAAACGCGGATTCCGTTGATGTGACCGCTGTCCTGGGGCGTGGAAACATCCACCGCGTAGGCGTCGATCGAGATATCCTGCGTTGCGGACAAGAAGGTGAAAGTCAGGAGCACGATCCACAGAATCCAGTCAGTTCGAGTTGGATCGAGCACCAGCATTACCAGACAAACTCCTGCCAAACCCAACTGCATTGCGACTACCCAGCTCTGCCGACTGCCCAAACGGTCCGCAAGGGGCGCCCAAAGTGGTTTCAACGTATACGGCAGGAAGAGTAGGCTCATCAAACCGATTTCTCGCAGCGAGACTCCGTGAAGACGGAAATAGACAGGCCAAACATCCCAAGCGATTCCGAAAGGGAATCCAGATGCGAAGTACAGAACCGATATCCAATAGAGCTTCTTGCGCAAGTTCATGCCGCGATTCTACCGCGCCTAGGATTCCACAGGACACCGGAGGCTGCGACACAATCTGTGCAGCTTCTCAAATGCTGCGCTTGAAGAATGAGATACCCTCTTCAGCAACGAGCACCCAAGATGTATTGCGCATACCATATGGTACGGTGGCACAGTCTTCGGATTGATTATTCTCACAGGAACGGTACGGTCTGGACTCGGACTCCGTTTCGAGCATGAGTTGCAAAGGTCAAAGCGCATGAAGCTGGTTGTTCAGATTCCGGCCTGGAACGAGGAAGAGCAGCTCCCAGTCACCCTAAATGCCATTCCTCAGCAGGTTGAGGGTTTCGAAGCGGTTGAGGTCTTGGTCATCGACGATGGATCGACTGATGCAACAGCCGAGGTCGCAAGGCGAGGGGGCGCCCAGGTCCTTTCCTTACGTGGCCACCATGGCCTCGCCGCAGCCTTTGTCGCCGGCCTGCGGGAGTCAGTTCAACGTGGAGCCGACGTCGTGGTTAATCTCGACGCCGACAATCAGTACGATGCGTCAGATATCCCACTGCTTGTCGCACCGATTCTCGATGGCCGGGCGCAACTTGTGGTTGGAGATCGACAAGTCCAAACGATGCGGCAGTTCTCGCCGATCAAGAAATTGTTACAGCGTATTGGTTCCGCCGTTGTCCGACGGATCTCACGCACCTCCGTTCGCGATGCGACGTCAGGCTTTCGGGCCTTCTCGAGGGTGGCAGCACTCAAACTCAACGTTTTCTCCAAGTTCACATACACGCTAGAAACCATTCTGCAAGCCGGAGAGGCCGGTCTTACAGTCGTCTCGGTACCAATCCGAGTCAATCCCGGCAAGACTCGTCCATCGAGGCTTTTTCGGACGAATTCAGGCTATATCGCCCGCTCGCTCGAGAGCATGATGCGCATCATTGTTCTCTATAACCCGCTGCGTGCATTTGCCATACTCGGCTCAGTGCCGGTACTGGCCGGCACCACGTTGCTCTTCAGATTTCTATATTTCTATGCAATCGGTTCGTCACCGGCCGGCCATGTCCAGTCGCTACTCTTAGCGGTGATTTTGATCGTGGTTGGAGTTCAAGTGTGGGTGGTCGGCATCGTTGCAGATCTGATCGCAGTAAACCGGCGCCTACTTGAGGAGATGGTCGAACAGCAACGCGGAGGTTTGGGCCGCCGTGACTCGTAGACTGTTTCGCATCGCCGGCGCCATCGCTGCCGGACTTCTAGCTGTCGGTGTCATCGCTCTTGCGGGCCCGACAGTCATCTGGGAACTCATCCGCGGAACCGCGTTGGGCACTCTCGTAGGAGCGGCTGGTATTGCGGCAATCGGCGCCGTTTGCCGCGGGGCGAGACTCTCGTTTGTGCTACCTCCGCAGATCCTCGGTATAGCACAAGCCACTTCTGTCGGTGTTGCTGCTCAAGCTGCTGCCCTGTTCATCCCGGCACGCATCGGTGAGTTGGCACTACCGTGGCTACTTCGTCGACAATGCAAGGTCCCGTTCCCATCCGGCATCGGGACTCTCATCGCCACCCGCAGTCTCGACCTCGCAGCGCTCAGCGTGTGGGGTGGAGTAGCGCTGATTCTCCTTGATCACACAAATCCTCTTCTATGGATCTGTGCCATTGTTCTTCTCCTGCCCGCACTCCTGATCCAACCGATATTTCGAGTTCTCGATCGCTGCTCGGTGCGGCTTCTAGG
>JAAESQ010001080.1 GCA_024229275.1 bacterium
CAACAGCACGCTCACGCCGTCGTTGCCATCTTCGACCGATCCGGGATTGTCGAGCACGAAGCCCCAGAGGTCGTTCCACTGGCTCGTATAGAAGCGACTCTTCTCGATCTTCGGCAGGGTCACCACCCACGGTTCGGCGCGGGTATCGACCCATGCGTAGGAGTACGGCGAATCGTTGTTCGGCGAAACGATGTCCGTGTCTTTCGGGGATGACGTTCCAAGATGGAGCCACTCTCCGAAGCCACCGCTGTAGGATTTGGACGTGGGGTCGATCGCCTGGAGGTACATCGTGCGGTAGAACATCACCAGCGGGTAGTTGAAGATGTACGCTTCTTTGGCGATCTCGCGGGCTTCTTTGGCGGTCACTGCGGTTGCAACTGGGGCGAATCCCGAAACCAACGCTGCCAGCAGCATCGCCGTGGTGATTGGCTTCATGTCATTCTCCTGCTTTGTGTTTCGGACGGATGATCGTGAACAAGCGCAGACTGCCCGTTCGAGAAGGTCCACCGCCTCGTGAAGTTTGAAGTGTAGGTGGCAAGCTACCCAAAGTGGCCGAGCGGGGTCTATGTCAATTTTGGCAAGCGCGTGCGGGCGGGTGCGCTTTGTCCCGGTCGATCAATCTGCCTGGAAGGGGTCGAGAGGCCGAGGTGTTGGGATGTTCCGAGTCTGACTCAAAGTCCGAGAGGGCATCTCTCCAAACAACTTCCGGTACTCGACACTGAAGCGGCCTGCGTGAGAAAAGCCCCACGCCATGGCGATCTGGGTGACTGTCGTCGAAGCCGGATCAGCGGCCGCGAGGGCTCGATGTGCATTGTTCAGGCGAAGGCGACGAAGGTACACGCCCGGAGATATGCCGAGCCTTTCTCGAAACGAATCTTGTAGAGACCGCTGGCTCACCTCGGCAGCGGCAGCCAATCTCTGCGCCGTGATCGGCACGGGCGAACGTTCAGCAAACTCGATCGCTCGGCGCACGGGTTCCTGGCGCGAGTCGATTCGCCCAGCTCTCGCGCTCGCGGTGCGGTGACTGATGCAATGGCTCAGAGTCTCAAGGAACTGTGACTTGAGATACCGAACATCGCGGGGGACTTTGAGAAGCTCGGGACTTGTTACGTACCTTCGTAGCGTTGCCCTCATCGCGGCGATCAGCCGTTGACCATTCGTCGCGGACATTTCGAGGTGCCTGTGACTACGGAGTAGTTCGATCGACTCCTGACTCAGAGATTGGGTGAGGAATCGTTCGTCTGCGAGCAGCACCACGTTGCGGCCTCGGGCGGGAATCGTGAAGCCGATTTCGGTGCCTGATGAGCCGCAGGCGAAAAGTCGGTGATCGAGGGTTCGACCGCACCACTCTACACTCGCCCGTCGCCACGCCACGTTCGTCGCGAGTACGATGAGACCGTCGGGTAGTGCCCCGAATCCCTCGATTCCGTGTCTCTCGTAATGCTCATACAGCACCATGCCCGATGTCTTCAGGAACTTGAGCGTCGAGTGATAGCTCCCGGCTGAAATTTGATTGATGTGACCATCCCATGGGGCTACCGCTGCGACTTCTTCTGCGTCGAAGATCTCGATCCGACCGGCCTGGGACTCGATATTGTCGGATCGCGCGCGAATATCGCGATCCTGATTGAGCGTGCAGCTCCACCGCTCCACGTCCTCTCGACGGAATTGCCAGCGTCCTCCCACCTTTCTTCCGGGTAGGCTGCCTTTCCGCGCAAGCTTGTACAGCGTCGAACGTGACCGCTGGAGGCATTGCGCCAACTCGTCGATCGTCATCACATCCGGGGCTGCCATCGTGCGCACCAACAAAGGGGTTGTGATCCGCATGGGATCTACGATGAGCCACAGGCTACTCACCCAGAAGGACGCTGCACCGGCGGTCGGACAGCCAAAGAAGCTGTGTCCAAGTCGCCCGATAAGATAAGGCTGAAGACGGTGAGTCGCCTCTTAGTCCGATCATCCTGTGCAGATCGAGCAGTCGGGCACGGCGCGATGGTGGCTGGGTGCCGGAGGCCCGATCCAGCGTGGCCGGAAATGGCAGGTCGGTCATTTCGAGAACGGCGGGCCGACACAATGCCCGCACCTTCCGCTTCCCCCACTATTGATCGAAACGACCCGATATGAGCGCTTCAGTCGAAAAACCTCAACGAAATCAATCCCAGCATCTCCTTGCCAACGTGAGGGTCGTGGCGAGGATACGCTTCCGGTTCGAATCCGGTCTCGTGCTCCAGACAAAGATCAACCCCGTCAGCTATTTGGCTTGGCGGGGTTGATGCGTTTGGGGCTGCCCGACATCTTCATTCCCCCGCTGTTCCACGACAATCTGAGAGAGGTCGGATCTACATTAAA
>JAAESQ010001081.1 GCA_024229275.1 bacterium
ACCGATGATGGAGGGTCAATGATTCCGCATCATCGGGGTGAAAAGGAACTTTTCTCGAGAACCGATCGGTTGTGGATTGGTATAAGTGAAGGGGAACACCGAAGTGATGGCTGACTGATTTCTTGGCCGAACGTGAGGAGGCAGCATGGAAAGCGCGCGATGTGAATGGTGCGGAACGGAACCGCTCTACGTGCAGTATCACGATGTCGAGTGGGGGGTGCCGGTTTGGGATGATCACACTCTGTTCGAGTTTCTGACACTTGAGGGCGCACAAGCTGGGCTGAGCTGGATTACCATTCTCCGCAAGCGTGAGGGATATCGGAGAGCCTTTGCGAACTTCGATCCACGGGCAGTTGTAGGCTTTGGAGAGAATGACGTCGAGCGATTGTGTGACGATGCATCGATAGTACGCAATCGACTCAAGATTCGCTCGACGATCGACAATGCCAAGAGCTTATTGGAGGTGCAGGATGAGTGGGGGACCTTTGCCTCCTATATCTGGTCTTTTGTGGGTGGCGTGCCGATCCAGAACACATGGACTGAACTTGGTGAGATTCCGGCCCGTACACCGTTAGCTGAAGAGATGAGTCGTGACCTTAAGAAGCGCGGTTTTCGTTTCGTAGGTCCTACGATTGTCTATGCCTACATGCAAGCCACAGGGATGGTGAATGATCATCTTGTGGAGTGCTTTCGCCACGCGGAGATCGCGAACCTCGGAGCATGAACTTCGGTTCTGACCTCGCTGAGGTATTCAGAGAGCGAGCTCTCAAGGAGGCGGTTCGCTATGGAACCGACTCGTGGGTTTTCGTGCGTGAACTCTTGCAGAATGCTCGGGATGCAGGAGCGGACCGGATTCAGATCGATGTCACCAAATCTCAGGGGCGTGAGCGAATTACAGTTAAAGACAACGGCGACGGTATGACCTTCCAGGATGCGCGCCGATTCCTGTTCACATTGTACGCCTCCGGCAAGCGAGAACGGGATGACCAGGCCGGTAGATTCGGCGTGGGCTTCTGGTCGGTGCTGCGTTTCTCACCGGAGACAATTGTGATCCGCTCACGTCCGCAGGTAGGCGCCGGATGGGAGCTTCAGTTGGATGGCCGGCTGAAGAACTCACGGTGGGTGAAGTGCGATTTCGCGATGGGGACTGAGGTCGTCCTCGAACGTGCCGCCAGGGTTAACGACCTGGAGACAAGGGTATTTGATTCTGCCCGCCGGGATGGTCGTTTTCTCATGTGCCGCGACGATTCGTCGCGGAGGATCAGGATCTTGGTAAACAATCGGACGATTTCCGAACCGTTCGCTTTGCCGCCGCCGAGAGTGAGCTTCAAAAGGCGAGGTTTGCGCGGTGTAGTGAGCCTGGGGACAGAACCCCAAGTGGAGCTGTTCGCTCATGGTCTCAGAGTGCGGACAGTCGAGGTGCTTGAGGATCTTGGACAGGACTACAGCGGAGATTCCGGATGCGCCCTTCTGTCTGACGGTGTGATGCCGCAGTTTATCCTTGACAGTGCGAAGCTGAACCTCGTGCTGGCCAGAGGAGACGCTCGCGATGATCGTCGCCTTAGGAGGATCATGCGTATCGCACGGAGCCAGCTACATCGCTTGGTGGAGAAGCAGCTCGATCAGGGACGATCTCAGTCTCGTTGGTCGGCTCTGAGTCGTCGGCTGGCTCGGCCGCTTCGATCGGCGGCACGTGCCGTGACAAAGAGAACCTTCGTCTTGGCTGTACTCGTCAGCGCGATAGTGATGGGATTCTTCTTTGTGTCCGGATTCCGTGGACTCGAGTGGCTGGTGGGAAGGGGAGGGGATCGAGACGCGCCCGTAACGACATCGTTGACGCCATACAGCGAAATTGCGGATCGCTACGAAGGTCCTTCGGTGTCATCGATCGAAGGCACGGGGCGAGTTGTAGACCTTCAATACTCCCCGGCAGATCGATCGCAGCTTTTTGGTGGTTTGCGGCTCGGAGGGCTCGGTCATTTTCAGAGTGGCGAAGCTCGCATTCCAAATCCCCGGTTGCTTGTTGAATCGGGTGATTCGTGCGTCGATATCGATCTCGCCCTAGACGTGAGAGCAGGTCCGTTACGCCTTCCGGCCCCTACAGGACATTGGATTGTGGGTAACGGTGTTGTTGTCGAAGGAATCGCTATACCAGCAACACAATCCGTGTATGGAGATGCATTGATCGACATAGGCATGGAGACTCGAGGGCGCGCGAGATACCGTACCTGTCCTGCAGAATTTGCCGACTCCACTGTGCAGACTACGTGGCCGGCGCTTCCGGATTCCATCTCGGCGGAGGTGGAGAGAGTGGCGCCGGATTCGCCGGAACAG
>JAAESQ010001082.1 GCA_024229275.1 bacterium
AGAGTCTGCTCCAGATAAATTCCTTCTGATGGATAAAGACACCATTTCCATACCAGGCGGCCGAAGCTCCGTAGAGTTCTGCGATCTGTACACGATTGATCGCCATATAATCCACGTTAAACGTTACCGAGGATCATCATCCTCGCTGAGTCACCTTTTTGCACAGGCGCTAGTTTCTGCAGAGATTTTCTCGGGTGATATCGACTTCAGAAAGGCCGTGAACGCCAAGCTTGAGCCAGATTTCACAATCCCACACATCGAAAACACCAAGCGCGATGACTATGAGATAGTATTCGCAATCATCAGAGGGCCGGCCAGGCCGACCTCCCTACTTTCCTTCGCCCGTCTGAATCTCATGCGCACTTGCCAACGTCTTTCGGGATACGGCATTTATTTTGGCCTCTTCACCAGAATCTGTGGGTCGAATCTGAGCAGGAAGCGGCGTAAATGACTGAAAACAAGAGCGTTAAGCCCGCAGTGCGGGCGGATCTTTCTGACCATCAGATTCGAGAGCTGCCGATAGGCAGCTTGAGGAACCTGAATACCGCCCAATTACCGCCTGGCAATGACGAGGCCGTAGGCCGTCGCCTCCGGGTTGTGAGAGCGCTGTCGATAGCTCGTCGGAGTCGGGGCTGTGGGACTGTGGAAAACCGATCCGCGACCCGCCAGGGGCGGGCGGTTTTCCAAGCGCCTGTGGGAAACCGGCCGCGACCCGCCGAAGGCGGGCGGTTTTCCAAGGTGGCTGTGGGAGGACGGCGGGAAGGGCATCGCGACCGGCCGAAGGCCGGTGCGCTTTCCGCCGGCTTTCCACAGTCACCGGCAGGCGCGGCAGTTCCACAGCCCTCCCTCTTGAAACCTCCCTGCCGGACCCAAGAAGTATCGTCGGCCGTAGGCCGTCCGTTGAGGATTGCTTCGGGGACCCGGATGGTACATTCGAAACCTTATTCGACCCACAGATTCTGGCGAAGACCCGAACTTTTCAAGATTCGGAACGTCTTTTTCGTCCTGAATCGATTTGCCGGTCGATCGACACTGAGATCATAAGTGAATCGACCTGCCTGCTCAACCGACTGAATTCGGGCGTAGTGCATCGGCTCTTCTGGCCTGAAATCGTAGGGGTCTACAAGCAGAGTAGTCCACGCGATAAGAAGTTCGACGACTTCCAGCCAGTCTCCTGACGGATACTCGC
>JAAESQ010001083.1 GCA_024229275.1 bacterium
ATTGCTCGCATGCTGAGACCCAAAGCCGACGAATTTAATGTACCTGATGTTCTTCTTGCTGATGAGAACCAGTTCTTCCCATGTATTGTTGGTCGTGAAGTTGATGCCAGTGAAAATCCTATTGTTTATATTGTCAATCTCCGCGAGCGTACCAGATGCATAGATGTCCAGATCCGTGAGCAGGTTCCTGTCGCTACTGCCGATTCGCACCTGCAACTTTTGGATCCGTTTCATGTAGTCTCGCAGCTCCCACGTTATGTGGTGCTCTTCATCGTCGGCGTGCTCCCAGTAGGTATTGGTCTGGCCGTCGATCGTAAGATCCGCCTCGTGACTGACCTCTTCGCCGCAGACATCCTCGACCGCGTCAGGCGTGAACCACGCGCCGTCCTTGGTGTTCAGGTTCACCATGACGTTGGAGTAGTCGAAAAAGTCGATCAGGTCCTTCAGTCGCGTCCGTTTGGCCGTCAGGTCATCATCGAAGTCTTGCAGGTCTTCGAAGCCCAGGCACTGCGCGAGAATGGTCCTGATGGTATCGTCATACGACTGATACTGCTCGATGGGCACGAGTTCTGCTTCCAGGTCCGCCTTCACGAACAGGGCAGGATCAGACCAGAGAACAATGTCGCCGGATGATGGTTCATAATATCTCGTAGCCATGTGATCCCCTTTCTAGGCGTAAACAAAGATGCATAGGAACTCTTTGTTGTCTGTGAACTCGTCCCCGCTCTCATTCACCGTGACATCGATCTGGAACCACGTTGTGTTGTCCGTGATGCCGGTGATGGTGAACGTCGCAAATTCCCCCTTGTCCTTCCGCTGCTGCATGATGAGCTGGTCGCCCACGTCCAGTGAGTTGAAGAAGTTGGTGGCGTCACCCTCCTTGTGGGTGACTACGCTGAACGCGAGCGCGGTGACCGACGCCAGCGTAGCATTGTTCAGCCGGAAGAACGTGTTGCCTGGATCGGCCATCACGATCGTGGTGGTGTCGGATTTCCATGTGCTGGCGAGCGGAAGCACGGCCCCTGCAGGCGTGATTACGCGCCAGCGCGAAGTCGTGGCATCATAGCGCACGCTGACAGTTTGGTCTTCAGCGATCGAGAAGGGATTACCCGTCTCAACGATGATACGATTGGCCGCTAAGCTGCCTGTGTCCTGATGGGCGATTAGAATAGTCTCCGCGCTGACGTTGGTCAACTCGAATGAGTCCCCATCCTGCACGGCCGTCGCGTCGATGCCTGTGATCACTGAGGTCGTCGCATTGCCCGTGACGCGCGCCCAGTAGCGGCCGTTGTTGTTCGGCGAGCCAGTCAGCAGTCCCGCCCAATCGTCATTGTCTCCGGCTGAAAGGGCTGATGGATCGATCGGTGGGTACTGCACGCTACCGCGCTGCTTGAGTCGCCCTGTGACACGAAGCGCGGCGCGCTCGGTAACTGTGATCCCCGGATTCGAGGTCGTCATGCCGCCAATGACCAGCGTGTCCAGGCTGGCGATCGAGCCCGCGGTATTGTCGAGGCTGATCTGGTTGATCGTCCACGCGGCTACGTCGCTCATGGCGAACACGCCGATGTTCAGGCCTCCGGCCTGCGTCAACAGGTAATCGGACCAGCCGCCAGCGACGTCGACGGTTCGGTTGCCCGCCACGAACAGGCCAACCTGGTTGCCGATCGAGCCTGTCTGCCCGAAGGCGTAGCGGTCGAAGCCGAAGCGGATCTGTGTGTAATCGGTCTCGCTCGCGCCGAAGCTCTCAGCCTCGAAGGAGTACGTGGGCTTGCTGCCATCGAGCGCGAACCTGAAACGCATGTCCTCCCCGATGGCCGGAGTGAACGCGAACTCATTCAGCCCGCCGTCCCAGGCCAGGCCGAGGTCGTCGCTCGTGCCGAAAGAGATCCCGGCACTATCATTGAAATGGATGTCACCGTTACCGAACTCACTGTCCGCCGTTCCTGCGTTCAGCAGGAAGTATTTGTTCGTGCCAGCGTTCACCAGCGAACGAACAGCAGCGACCGGGGCAGTTCCGGCGCCGTTGGAGATGGTCGGGTTCTGCATCTGCAGCCCGTAGTAGGCGGCCATTCGTTCGGTCCCGAAACTTGTCCCGAACGGCGACTGGGCCGGCGCATTGCAGGCGACGCCGATGATCGTTCCGAAATTGACTATAGAGCCAGTGACCGTGTCCCAGTTCGGCGCGACGGTCATCCCCCGCCAGTTGTTCACGTTCAGCGTCCCGCCGCTTATCTCGCCGCCCATGGTTCCGGCGAAGTTTATTGCCGCGACAGTGCCGACGGTTCTCGTCCCAGTGTTGGGATGACTGACCCGCGGACCGGCGTTCAGCACTAGCGGCTGGAGTGGGTTGTTACCAGCGCCTGGACCCGAGACCAGGTTGGGCAGTGCCTGTAGGACCGTGTAGGCCGCGAACCCAGGGTTGGCCGCCGCGGTGATCGTCGGGGAGCCGCGGAACGACTCATAGATGAACACGCTGGTGTTGAACGTTATGTCGCCCGACATATTCAGCCCGCCGCCGATGAAGTTCGACGGGAAGTTCTCGGTCGCGTCGTAGTTGAAGGCGTAGGCTTCGAGGCTCGGCTGATATGGCCCGAACACCATCGGGGAATTGACATTGATCAGCCCCAAGGACGAATGGTCTCGACCCTGCAGCGTCAAGTCACCACCAGCGCTGGTTCCGCCATAAAGTACCTGACCGCCAGCCCGACCAGCCAGTAGCGCGTACTGGACGTGATCGTCGACGGCCAGACCACCGAGCTGGTCATGTTCGGATATTACTAACCGAGAGGTCATGGTCTAGCCTTCTCGCACGAGACCCGGAGTCGCCTCCTCGATCTCGACACGTTTGACCGGCTCGCCCAAAAGCTCTTCGACCGCTTTCACGGCCGGGAGTCCTGTACGAGTCCAGTGTTCATCGTTCATCATGTCGAGTTGGGTTAGCGCTTCCCGGATCCTGTATGACCTGGAGTCCTCGTGTCCGTCCCCTTCGGAACGTAGCCCCGAGTCCCCGGAGTCAGCGTCTCCATGTCCGTCGAGGTCAGCTGCCGCTTCCGCGCCAGACCCCGACCCCTCCGACTGAACTTCACTTGATAGTGCGTGTTCCTGTTCCCCGATGGGACTCTCCGAAAGATCACGCTGGCCATGAGCAGCCTCCAGTTCTCGACTGCCTTCCTCGAACGCTGCGTAGTTGATTGCCAGCATGCGAGCAATGCATTCGACCTTGTGACTGGGGCCGCGCAGTACAATCTTGCCATCCCTGAATTGGTACTTCTTGCTTAGACGTACCGTCTTCCCTGCGCGACCACCAGTCAGTATTAGTGTTCTCGTTACAATCGCCATTTCATGCTCCTCTCGTGAAATGATATGGCTTAGGCTTCCTCCAGCACCTCGGGCTTGGCAACGGTATCAGCCTTGAACTCGATCGCCAGGTCAGCAGCCGCTGCACCCTCATCGGTAATCGCGACCACGAGAATGGCCGAGATGTCCAGGGAGGGAGAGTCGGGATGATAGATCTGGATTCGAACGGCCTGATCACCAAGATCGTCGCCACCGCTACCAACAGCGACTGTCAGGTCAGGGGCCACATACGCGGCACCAGCGACATCGTCCATGGCATTCAGTAGGATGACGATCTCGGCCATGACGGCGTCGAGATCCTCACCGGCGGCGCCGGTGTACGTAATCGATTCCGGACCGTTGGTTGGAGTTTCATCAATTGTGATATCGAACCGCCAGCCCAGCATGCTGCCGGCGGCATCCAGAGTCTCTTCGGCGAGAGCACTGGAAACGATGGCAGAAGCCCAGCTGGAGTCTTGATCGAAGTACGTCGCAGCAATCAGCCTGGCTGCAGCGGCGTCTTCCGCTGCGACAACCAGCTGCTTGGTCTTGTAGACCGAGCTTGCGGCGTCATTCTTGACAAGGAAAAGAGCCATTTGGAAGTCCTCCAGAAGAGAGGTTATGGGGGCTCCGAAGAGCCCCCGTTGTCATTGAGCCAGGCTTACGCCGGGATGATACCGGATGCGCAGGCCAGAGCCTTCTCGGAGAACAGAGCGGAACCGCAGTACCACTTAACTCGCCAGATGTGCTCGTCCTTGGTCTCTGCCTCACCCACGTCGGTGACCTTGATGCCAGCTTCCTGGCGAGCGGTCAGGCCGGCGAGGCCGTTGCTACGGGAGCCGTCATCGAAACAGCCCGCGAGGAACGTGGAGGCGTTCGTGGATGCGCCCTGAGTCTGATCGATGGGCAGATAGTCGTTCCGGAAGACCGGGACACCACTATAAGCCATAATCTCTTCACCACTGGGCAGCTCGACCACTTCCATGATGGCCGCGCCACCGAGACCACGGAGCAAGCCCCGATAGGCCCGACGTTCGCGAGCATGCATGCAGAGATAGTCAACCTGACCGTCCTTGGCGGTCACGAGATCCATGACTTCGTCCATCTTGTCGAAAGAGAGGACGTCGCCATCGGTGGCAGTGGCCAGGACCTTTTGGGCCGCGGCACACAGGGTCAGAAGACCGGAGAATTCCGGAGCGGCGCCAGAGCCGTTGACCAGCATGTACTGGTACAGCCGGCCAGCGTGCTTCGCCTTCGAGGCGACCTGCACGGCCGTCTGGTCGTTGCCTTGTCCGGAGCGAGTCGCCTGGATCATGCCGTTAACTTCGGCGTCACCCAGGATGGTGGTCAGACCGCTGAAGACTTCGGTGAAGGTGGCAGCGTCCTTACCCTCGCCACTTCCGCCGGTCAGCGGGTTGTCGTCGTCGGTTCCAATCACGTCGCCGACCTCAGCAGCACCGACGCCACCGAGAACATTTTCGCGATTGTATTTGAGTGAGTTTCCTTCGATGTCATCGAAGGGCATGACCTGGAAGAACTGGTTGACGGTGATGATGTCCTCGATGACACCAGCCACCAGCTCATCTTGAGCCAGTTTGGCACTTTCGGCCAGGGTAACAGAAGCCATTACGGCCCTCCTTGTTGTGATTCAAGTGTCTACGGCTAAGTCTCGTCACGAGACCTTCAGAGGCTCTTCACGAGCCCTCAGCGCCCACACCAGGATCACCCCATGGCGGGCAGTTTTCCACTCATAAGTATACACCACTGAGCCGGGTTTGTCAAGTCCCCGGCCCAAGTGGTGTATTTTCAGGGGTTTACTGACGGCCCTTCCGCTTCCGCGCCTCAATACCGGCCCTGATCTTGTCGACCGGCTTCTTGTCTTCGTCAGCGATTTGGCGCTGGCCAGATCGGCGAGCAGCGTCCGCGGGGGTTCCCCCGCCGGAGCCCTTGTCGCTCTTGAACAGCGGACCGTACTTCTCCTCACCCTTCATCTCGGCGACCAGCTCGTTCACACTCATGGGCTGACCGGTGACGCCGCTGTAGCGGGGATCTCCGGTGCCGTCCACGACATGAACCGAGAACTTGCCGTCTTCCTCGACAACCTTGACCTGCTTCTGCAGGAAGGGCAGAGCGAGGTCACTGTCGATCGCGCCGGCCTCTGCCAGAGCGGTACGAGCAGTCGAGGTTACCAGGTGATTATAGAGCTGGCCCTGTAGAGCGTCGGCCCGCTTGGTAGCGGACTCCAACTCCTTCGAGTGAGTAGCAGCCAGCTCGGCCTTGATCTTGTCGAGCTTACGCTGCATGTCTTCAGCATTGGCCTTGCCTTTGCCCTTGCCGGCTTCGGAGACCGCATTCTGGATCCCTTCGAGGATCGTGTCAGGCGAGTCACCGTAGTCAGCCAACGCATCCAGATTTACCCGGTTTGCTTTGAGTGCCTTTGACTCGGCGCGCGAGGCCTTCAGCGACTTATTCAAGCCGGTGATTGCGCTCACGGCTGACTTGATGCTGTCGTCTTGGCGCAGCGCGACCTTGCCGTCTTCGGTCTCTTCATAGAGGCCGCGGAAGTCCTGGGGCACCTCATCCATGCTTCCAGGTGGTTTGCTGAAATCGTGTTCCATTTCGATTCTCCTTGTCTGCCCATCACGGGCGGTTTTGGAGTTCCCTCGCCCTCACGACGAGGGGGTTGCTCCTCTTGGCCTCCGTTCGGAGGTCAAATGTCATACAGCCTCTGCATCTCGGCGATCGTTCGTTCACGGCCGAGACTATCGACGAAATTATCCATCGTCAGGTTGTTGTCGGGGTCGCGCCACATCTTGGCCTTCTCAACACCCAACACTTCATTCTGGAAGCTCCGCGGCTGCTGACGGAGCCACTGTTCGTAGGTCGTCCCCGCAGGGGCGGTTCCTACATTCGTCTTCACCCAATCTCGACGCATATCTCTGATCATGCCATTACGATCTGCTGGAGACATTTTCTTCCACGCCTCATCGCCAACCTTTTTATGAGCGTCCTCGCGGAAGTTCTTTTCCCGCACGCGCCGCGTTCTGGTATCACGCACAAAGGGGCGGTTCCCCAGTGTGTCATCGATGCCTTCTCCATCAAGCACGGCAACTTTGATTGACCTGCACCGGACATGGGCAGGCGGCTGGGCTTCCGGAGGATCCAGAGTCCAGGTCGTGCCCGCGGGATATTCCTTGCCAGGCACTGGCCCAACATCGCCATCCCGAGCGCGGCAGATAGCTGATGTCCGCCCATCGAGCGTCGACACCCACCGCAGCGCGGTGATGATATCCGAGTTCGCCTTGAACACCTCATTGCGTGCGGTGTTTGAAGCGTGATTCACCGCAGTGCGCACGAGCGCGTTCACGTTATTTCTGGTCAGTGCCGTGGCATTACCAACTCGCCGCACGATCTGTTCGATGTCTTCGCCGTTCTGAAGACCCGCGGCTACTGCACCCATTATGCGGTTTGAGTCGGCCGTGGTCAGTTGCTGCATCCACTTCGTGAGTGTCAGCGCCATCTCGTCCCCACCAAAGGCAGCGCGACGAAGTGTTGCCTGAACGGTGGCCGGATCCGGCGCCTTGGCGTTGAACTCGATCGGGACTGCGCTCTCGATGAAATTCTTTCCTGCAGCCAGCTCTATCTCAGCAACGTCGCCGATTACTTCGCCGATCTTTTGGCCTACTAGCGCGATGATCTCCTTGCGAAGCAGGTTGACCTCTTTTCGAAATGCACCGAGCTTGAGCTTGCCAGGCCCAAGTGCTCGCAGCCGAGCCGTGACAGTACGGTTCAGCTTGGCATCTGCCTTGTTCATCAGCTTGATCAGTTGCCGCTCTTGTTTCTTGGACAAGCCCTGCAACCGTATCTGATGTCGAAGATAGAGGTCGAAGAGCTTTTCGTTACTCGTCCTCGCCATCGCCCTCTTCCTCTTCGTCGCCATCGCCCTCAATCGGCATCGGGAACATGTCCAACAGCTCGTTTTCGAGCTTGGCACCGTCAGCTGCGATGTCGAAAGTCGCATCGAGGATTCCGGCGCGTACCAACTCATTCAAGAATGCTTCGCGGCTCAGGTCCTTGTTCTTGCGAGCCTCAATCAGGACCCGGAGAGTCTCACCGCCAGCAGGTGGGGCGGCGAAATCACTGAAGATCTCGACAGTGCCACCAGCCGGCAGGCCGAGCCACTTGGCGGTCAGCGCGATCGCATTCCAGAGCGCGTCCTGGAAGCGCAAAGTCACATCTTGCAATGCGGAAGTCGCCTCGATCGTGTCCATCACCCTCGCTGTTGCCGTTTCACGATTCGGCCGTTTCTTCATCCATTCCGACCCATATTCCCCCATCTGGCGTGACAGTTCGTGCAGATCATCGAGACCGGCCTGGATCGCAGCACCGCTGTGTTCGACGTAGTAGAACTTGCCCTTCGGATCAGGGCAGTATAGCCATTTCTTCGGGCCAATGACCAGCTTGTTGCTATCGTCCGTTCCACCACTCACGGCAAGAATCGGAAAGCGCGCAACGGTCAGCACGGCCCGTTGATCGCTTGTACTCTGCCAGTGGGCGATGTTGATATCAGCAAGGTCCTCCAATGCGCTCTTCCCAAACATGAAACTGTCGCGGTCACTATAGAAAGTGACTAGGGGGATTACGTCGATGTCCATCACCCAGGTATCGGCGATATTCCACACCTTCTTCTTGGAGCGCTTGGTCTTGGCCGTGTAGCGCCAGATCTCGACGCTGACGGTGCCTTCATCGTTCAGGTATAGGCGCTTGATCTGCTGATCGGTGACAATCGCGAAACCATCGCGTTGACTGTAGTCCTCATAGAAGCGAATCTCGGCCAGCACTTCTCTGCCAGAGATAATGGCCGCCTCGGCGAAGAAGAGATGCTCCGGGGTGATATGTACCCAGTAGGGACGCACGCCATCGAGGCGATCATCTTCAAGGGAACGTGGACGTCCATCAGCACGCTCTTCAGTTCGGGGCATGTCGACCAAGACGTGGGAGTAGGCCTTGGCTACACCTTCCTTGAACCAGTTGCGCGCGAACACCTCGACATTGTTACCGAGCGTATCGATGTTCTTGGAAAGTGCCTCGATCTCTATCGGCACGTCATCCTTCAAGTCGACAGGCTCGGAGAAGGGCCGACCGACCCAACTGTCCAGTGTCAACTTGGTCATATTTAGCAGTGTGCAACGCTCTAGGCGCTCACGGTAAGCCGTGTCAGATTCCTTGTCGTGCTGTGGGAGGTACAGATCGCCTGCATCACGCATTGCCGCAGTACCGTCGAGCACCGTTTGAATCTTCGACCATGCGGGCAGCATTGCATCATACTGAGCCATCGTGGTCGCCGGGCTCTTGGGATCTTTCATGTTACCAGTCTCCCTGCTGAATCGTCCGATTCTGTCGCCGTACTCGGTATCGCACCTCGTCAGGCAAGTGATCTTCGCTGTCTGTGTCAATGTCGTCTAGGTCCCGGTCCTTCCGGGACATCACAGGCATCAGACGTTGATATTGCTCGCACTGTTCCAGCGCGAATATTCCCGGATCCTCTCTCGGACCGTCTGGGTTCGGCAGTGCCTGCTTCATGAGCTTGCGAATCTGCAGCCAGCCCTGCTTGCGAGCCTTGTCTGCCTTTTCCCAATAGATATTGTGCTTCGCCATGTCTCCGGCCACGCTCTTGCCGGGCTCGAAGTCGTCGAAGATGGATGTATCCGCCGGACCGGAGCGAACGCGACCGTGGATCTGCCAGTCGATCTCTCGCTGCCGGATTCCCGCGGCCATGTCGACGGATAGCATATTCACGCCCTCATTGGCTTTACCACTCCATCCATACCACTCGGCGATGCGATAGAGGTCACCGCGGACCATGCCATACTTGCGGCCTCGCCATTCAATCTCCTCACCGTTGCTCTCAGCCCACCAGCCCACGGAGAACGGTTTGCTTTGGCCCCAGTCGAAGGATCTGTCGAGGCGCCAGCCAGGCGGGATCAGCTCGAATGGAAAATTCGGCACGACGTGAATCAGGTTGTCCCAGAGATCGTCGAACATACCACCAGCGACGATATTCCAGTCACCGTAGAGCCACGCCTTCAGTTCCGCCTCGCAGGAGGCCGAAGCCCGGAGCAGTTTCACGTAGTTGGGCTGGGCATGCAGCAGCACCTTGTTCTCTCGCAGCTCACCATGGATTGATACACGGTCGCCATCTTCATCTCTGATCACTTTCCCAATCATGTGGCCATTGCGTTCGTTGATGATGGGCAGCTTGTAGCGAGCCTTCACCCAGTTGTGCCCGACACCGTAGGGGTTCGCCGTGGCGCGGATCATCCGGGGCATACCGACTCTCGTGGACCGGCAGCAGGAAATCATCCGCTTGAAGCCGAGGTCTGTTGGCCAGCTGCAGAGTTCCTCCCAGCCGATGAACGGATAAGCATGGCCGTGGTATTTGTAGTAGTCACTCGGCTCCTTGAAGTGCGCGAAAATGAGCTTTTCCCCATCTGGGAACGTCCAAATGTGCTCGGTCGCATTATACTTCGCCTGTGGGCAGAGAACTGAAAACAGCGCCCTGCTCTTGTCGATGATGTCCCGCAGCTCGGGATATGTCCGCCTGAAGATGATCCCCTTCCACTCATGGCGGAAGCCTTTCCCGCAGTACTGGTAGAATGCCACAAGCAGGGCAATCGTCTTGCCGGGACCGCGGGTTCCTTCATACAGCACCTCGAAGACCGGACATGAGATGAACTCAATCTGGCTGCCCGCCTGTGGCGCCCATGCCATCTCTCGTTTCCCGACGAAGGGCGTGAGCCCCTTATCCGTGATCTTCCAGTCTACTTTAGCTCCGGGCTTCATACAATTCCTTGTGTTTCACCTTGACGAGGATGCGATGGCCCCGTCGATCTAAAAGCGGCATCGCCGGCCGTGCAACGAGGCCTTCAGCGAAGAAGTCGCCATATTTAGATTTAAGGCCGTTCCGGACCAGCGACACCGCTTTAGTCAATGGACCATGAGTGATAAGGGGCACCATTTCAAGATTGAGCCTTTGGCAAATCTCGATGAAGTCTACACGAGGCAGCCAAGTATGACCGATCTTGATATCGAACGCCGCAAATCTTTTCGTCTCGCTATAGTGGCCGCCTTTTTGAATGCCGGCGCCGTAGCCCTCTCCATATACACAGACAGGGACGTCGGGAAAATGCTCGTTGAATAGCTCTTCCAGAGTGGCATCGAAACAGTCTTTCATGCCCTTCGGCAATTCCGCCTTGTCAGAACGGCCCTTGACGATGACGCCCTCATCAGGAATCCAGATCAGACGGATGTTCGTGCCGTCGATCTTCTCGGTAAACTCCCATTCGATATCCCAGAGTAGTGCAATCTCCTCAGTGGCCGGATGGCCAGGGATGAGCTTGTGCGAATCGGGGTCTCTGCGGAAGCAATTGTGCGTTTTGCCGTATGGGGTCATTACAGTGGCTCCTCACTGCCGAACAATGGCCTCGGGTTGAATGTGTTCAGTTCCAGGTATGCCTCACGAGCTGCGCGAGCGCATTGGCCTGGATCGAGCTTCTGGTCGTTGTACTTCTCACAGAGGCCCTCGGCAATGGCGCCTGCCAGAACCTCTATTTGGGAAGACTCTCTGAAGTCACGTTCCACGATTGATCCTTGCTTGATCCATGGCTTGATGGCTGACCGTACCCAGACCTCGAAGTACTGGCTCCTGTCAGTTCTCTGCATCAGCTTCAACTCCACCATCGGTTTCGGCATCATCAGGCTGCTCCTCTTCTTCAATGACCTCGGCATCAGCGACGTCGATTCGGTTGCGCTTCTCCCATTCGTCCTCGCTCTCTAGCTGGGGCACGACAAGAACACCGCCACCTACTGTGTGGTTGTGCTGGAAGGATTCCTTGTACTCGGGGTTGTGCCGCTTCAGGACTAGCTCCAAGAGGCGAGAGTCGTACTTGCGCACATGGCCGGCAAGTTCTCCCTGCTGAAAGACAGGCTCTTCCCAACCCATGATAGCACGACGGATGGCTTCACGTTCGATGGCCTCTTGGAAGTCACCATAGGCCTCGTTGTGTGCATCCGCGAAATCGGGGTCATCCTTGAGGAGCTGGCGAACTGTCGTTGGTGAGATACCTACAGACTTAGCGGCACGCTGAATCTGACCACACAAGCGGTAGAGTTGAAGGTATCGGTGACGCATGTCAGCGTCGAACTTCACCGGGAGGTTGCTCATCGAGAGCCTTCCCAGATCGCCCTGTGTGGCGACAGGCAAGGATAAGTATAGCACATGCTGCCTCATCTGTCAAGGTGGCTCCTTGTTGTGGTTGACGATGAGTGTGTGGCGTAACGCCGGTAACGTCGCTGAAAGAAGGGTGGTTACAGGTAACCTACTGTCATTATTGCAGCTATGCAATGTTGCACCCGTAACACCGATTTCGAGCCAGTTGCTGTGCGTTTGTTTTTCTATGGGGCGTTTTCCTAGTATTTATTCTATTAAGTCTTTAAGGTAGTAACGGTGTAACAGTATAGAGTAAGTTGTTGTGTGGGCTGTAGGTTCGGGTGTCACGCCGATGGTTGCTCATGGGCGTACAGGGTGTGACAGAATAGGGGTCAGGGTGTTGCAAACGGTCGCGCCGCGGCCATTTTGGCTCGCACGCGCGCGCGGAAACCAGGTCGATGGCTCAGGATTCCTTCACGTTCCCGCCCAAAACACTGGTCGATGGGTGCCTTATTGTGGATCCTTGGTTCCTGGGAGGCAGCAACGGGGTGAATGGCGGTGGATCAGGACCGATGGTGGCGCACGAGGGAGCCTGGTCGAGGGCCGAGGGTTGATGGACGAGGGCACGACGAGGAAGGTCGAGGAACGGGGAGGAGGGATGAGGGTCGATGGGGAAGGACGGGGTACCCTCCCCCCTTGTGCGGAATCGGTGTCGGGTACCCGCAAAAATCTGCGAGGCACATTCGACTCAAACTTTCCCGCACCGAATCAGTCGCCTTTCAATTTCTCCGCGAGTTGGATGGTGGCGAGTACGTCGGCCATAGCGTCGTGCGCTTCGCCCTCGAACTCGATGCTGAAATGCTTGGCCAGCGTTTCGAGCTTCAGGTCGGCCGGCGCATCTTCATCACCGTGGAAGCGCCACGCCGCCAGGAAGAAGGTGTCGAGAGGGATCAGCCGAATCGGGCAGAACTGGTCGACACGCTTGAACGCAGACCGGAGGAACTGCATGTCGAACCGAGCGATGTTGTGGCCAGCGAGCTGGGCGACCCAATACGGGTTCCCTCGCTTGCTGATCTGTTTCACCGTCGAATGGTCCTGCAGGAAGTCGTAGAACCGTTGCACCATCTCTGATGGGGCGACGGCATCCTTCCATTTCTCTTCGGAATAGTGGTTGATCTTCAGCGCCTCGGGAGAGGCTTTCTCCACATCGAACTGAACGCGCATCGGACCGAAGCGAGCAGCCTCTGTTCCGTCGGCCTCCACAGCGACTGCTGCGATCTGAGTGATCTCGTCTCTCCAGGGACTGATCCCTGAAGTCTCAAGGTCAAAGAAAACTATCTGAGACATGATGCCTTCCTTTCAACTAGGTGCGCTCATGGCGAGTGTAGCGGGGGCACTGACAGCTCGGACAAGAGCCTTCATGGTGTGCGTGCCCGCAGTGACAGCGGCCGGGTTCGGGATACTTGATGTACCTGGCCTCCCAGCTCAGGGCGTTAGGCTTGATCCGGCTGACGATGTCCACAGCTTCCTCGACCGTCTCCGCTTCCTGCGTGATGTAGAAGTGGTGGTCCCTGTAGTTGACTCGCACGTTGAACATGATAAAGGATCCTTTCATTGCGTCGCCCACTATTAAAGCCTCCAGAAGTACAGGACCACACGGCCATCACCTATCAGCAGGCGCTGGATGCGCAGGGTGTCGGTCTCCCAGGTGTCTCCACCGAGCATGTCGCCGAAGGCGGCGGTCAGCTGAGCATCGGTGGCGCCGATCGGCACGCCATTGACATGGATGAGGTCACAGCCCAGCGGTGCGGTCGAGCTGACGGTGTGGAGATATTCCGGATCGAAGATGGCATTGACGGTGACAGACTCGTCGTTCCAGCTGTCCTCAGCGGTCACTTGGTAGTTACCCCCAGGGGCCGTATCGGGATTCCAGTACTCGATCTGCCCGCTCAGCTCTTCGAACTGCGTCTCGCCGAAGACCAGCGAGGTGGTGTGGCCAGGCGTCGGGGGCACGATCGGACCGGGGCTGGTGGGGCAATCGCTGCCCGAGCAGCCGGTCAGGATCAGTGCAACCAGTAAGATGGCGACGGTGATGGTGGTCCTCATGGCGTTTCCACCTTGATGAGTTGTTTCCCAAAGGTGCTTCATTTCGTTACCTCCTGTAAGCGGTGAATCAGGGTCATCAACACGATCAGTCCGGGCAAGGTCAGCAGGGCGAGCGCTGCCAGTGTGAGTAGTTTCTTCAGCATCTCACATCACCCTCTCTAGGACCCAGGTGACGGCGCCGAGCAGAATGATCACGGCGAACATCATCTTGAGCATGTTGTACCAGGTCTTTATCAGGGTCTCGATCATCATCTTCTTGCTCCTCGTTGATGTTACTATAGGTGGAGCAATCTCCATGCCATGCCCTCTGAGGCCCTCCTGTGCCTTATCGTGCCTCAGCTACTCGCTTTCTGCAGCCGGCGCATTGCATCTTGCGCCTCGAACTCGGGGCCAGGGGTCGCGTACTTCTTATGGTTGCATTCTGGGCAGGCAGTCCGGCCGTTCTCGATCTCGGTCCGGCCTCCCAGGCTCCAGGGCTCATAATGGTCGGCGTGCCAGTCATCGCCCAGCTCGCAGCCGCAGTAATGGCAACGGCCGTTGGCCTGTTCGTACAGCTCGCGCTTCTGGGCGAGGGTGAACACCCTCCGGGGATCCTTGGGCATCGCATCGCGCACCTCCTGGGCCTTGATCTGCTCAATCTTCCGGATTCTGGCCTCTTTGCAGCGATATTCGAATTTAAGGGTGCCTTCCCCTGACTTGTAGGTTATGCCCAGCTTCTTGGCCTCCTCATCAGTCGTGTGCCCGCCGTAAGCAGTCGTGCAATCCTTCTTCTGGCTGTGGCGGTACTTCTGGATCTGATATACAGGGTTTGCGATCCGACGGTGCTGGTTCATCATGCTGGTGCAGCGAATGCGCTTGCCTTCCCGCCAATTGTCGATATCCCATAATGCGTGCAGGCCTTTCAGGGCCTGGCGCATCAGGCGGGCCAGCTCTCCCGGCTTCGGTTGGAGCAGGAGCTGATCCAGGAATCGTGCAATCAGGTCTTCCTCGGCCTCGCGGGTTCCCAGGTCCCTATATTCCTGCTCTGTCCAGTCAATCGTTTCCACCGTTCTCTCCTATACGCAGGTCAGGACACGGCCGGTCAGGCGCAACTCAAGCTCTCTCTCAAGCGCTTCGACCTCTCTCTTGTAGTGCTCGATCCCTTCGGTGTACTTCATCTCGTAGCAGGTGCCTAGTTGATCGAGTGTGTTTCGCAGGTCTCGCTTGATCTCTTGTAGTGTGCGCTGTTTCATCGGTCTCTCCTTTTCGCTACTGTAATTCATAGCACAGGCTGTGCCAATCGTAACTCGTTTAGAATCAACAGATCTATTTTCCCCGTATTCGCAGGCTGCACGGCCCCTTCGGCTCATAATTGGGCATTTTTGGGCTCAAAGGGGTAATTTCGGCCCCCAATTACCCTTTTTGCACTTTGCAGCGCGATCGAGCGCCCTGCACGGCATTTCCACGGCCCAGGTCCCCTAACTCGTTTAGAATCAACGAAAACAGGGTTGGCACGGTTTTGGCTATGCTTATAGTAACAACAACAGGAGGCCACAAGATGAAAACCACGAAGATGATGACCAAAGCCCTCGAAACCAGGTTCAAGAAGACCGGCTCCCAGGAAAACATCGCTGATCCCGTCGTCATCGGCAAGTGGTTCAACCCTTACGGCCGCAATACCTGGTTCGCTACTGAGTACGATCCCGAGACCCGGACCTGCTTCGGTTTCGTGGTTGGTCCGTTCGACGACAGCTGCGACGAGTGGGGCTACTTCAGCCTGGACGAGATCGAGAGCGTTCGGGTTGGTCGCTTTGGCCTTCCGCTGGAACGGGACCTGTACTTCACCGCCGAGCCCATATCTAAAGTTCATGCCGCTGCCCTGACCAAGCTGGGACGCTAACAGGAGGTTTCCAATGCAGGCACTCAAAGCAAAATACCGCCCCGAGACCGGTACCATCATCTCCAGCACCATCCATCTGAAGGGTGACTCCTTCGTAACGATGGAATCAAACGCGGAGACTGGCGAAGTGATCTGCATCAGTGACCGGAGCAGACTTCCTATGCTGGTTCAGTCCGGAATCCTGATGGTGAGGGAAGGGAAATACTACATCAGCTCCTTGTCGGACGGCAGCGATATATCCCAGGCGGCCTGCTGGGGCGACATCGCGAAGCGTGGCTGGTGCTCTTGCGACACCGAGCCCGAGGCTGAGGACTGGAAACTCTACGAGCGATACAACGAGGATGGCGAGTACACGGGCGAGCACGGCTTTTGCTGCCCGAAGTGCTACGGAGTCCTGCAGACTGGGTAAGACACACTAACTGAGGAGCACACCATGAAACTACGTTTGCTGCTAACTGAGACTTGCAATCGATCATGTGACGGTTGCTGCAACAAGGATTGGGATCTGTCGGCGCTGCCCGTATGCGAAGACTTCACTCCCTACGATATGATCATCCTGACTGGGGGCGAGCCGATGCTGTTCCCGCTCCAGGTCAAGGAGACCATCCGGCAGATCCGGCAGCAGACGCCGGCGCCGATCGTGCTCTACACCGCGCGCCCAACGCAGGAGCTGGCAGCGATGCTGCTGACCGGAGCGCTGAATGGGGTGACGCTCACCCTGCACAAGCAGCGGGATATCAAGCCGTTCCAGAATCTCCGCGAAGCGCTGGGCATGGGGAGCCCAACTCTCCGGCTGAACGTTTTTGCTGGTATAAGTCTGCACGGTGTTGAGACTTCGGGCTGGAAAGTGCGGGCCGGGATGAAATGGATCAAGGACTGTCCGCTCCCGGACGATGAGGTCTTCATGAGATTAGCCGAATCATGCTAATTATCGGCCAATTAGTCGATATATGCTATTCCTTCGACACGTCTTCATCGACATGTCGATGTTTCCGCAATTCTTCGACATGTTTGTACGGATGCCGGAGCACGATCCAGACTCCGGCGCCCCCGAGGCCGGCGGCCACGGCAGCCCAGATGCAGTTCGAGTCGAACCAGAAGAGCCATGCGGTGCCGGCCCACATCACCAGCGAGCTGACCACCAGCAGCGCGAGCCGACGTAACATCAGCCTTCGGTATAACCGTGTTATACCCTTCATTCCGGGCTCTCCTTGATGTAGTAGAACACTATGGTGACCTCTTCTGTGCCGAGGAAACCATCATATACTCGCTTCATCTCGTAGAACAGGCCTTCCTTGGTGCGGCACCCTGGATCGTGTTCGTGTGGGAGCACCGCTTCCGGCACAGCATGGAAAGGCAGCCGCGCAACGCAGATTATCACGGCCACCTGTGCGCTTTCGCCATGGAGATCCGCGAGCAGCACTTCTTGGCCCTGCCGCAGATCAGCGTGCTTGCCGCCGCGTCGCACGGTGACATTGATCCCGTCATGGTGCAGCATGTTCGAGAACAGAATCACGCGCTTGCCGGACGACGCCTGAAGTCGCTTCTCGATACTCGTCATTTCTCACCTGCTCCCTTCGCATCGATCTTCGCTTGGTGCCATGCGATCTGCCGCTCGAAGTCCGTGATCTGCCGCTTGTGATACAGCACTGTCCACGACGACACCTTGCCGTACTTCTTCTTCCGGCGGTTCGCCATGTTGCTTTCCACCAGCTCAGCGGCACGCTTTTCGGATGCGGCCAACGCCTCGGCCTCGGTCTTGTACAGAGTGTCGAAGTAGGCGGTCTGCCCGTAGGCATCGGCAACGCTCCACCTTTTATCCCGCCACTCCTTGACCTCCGCGATGATAAACTTCTCCGCCTTCGGCGTCACGTCATATTCCGTGATGACGCCCTGCGGGCCCAGGTATCCGGCGCCGCAGGCCTCGCATTCCACGGTGTACTGCTCGCCAGTACCAATCGTCACGGTGACATAGCGCTGGCCGCAGCACATCGGGCACTCGACCGTCACTTGCCGGTGGCTACCGGCCTCACGCCAGTAGAGATCGTCGATTTTGAATGGTGTGTTTAAGATTGTCATTCGTTGCCTTCCTGTTCGGTCCAGGGCAGTAGTTGTGCCTGGTCCCTGGGATTTGCCTTCTTCTCCGGTTGCTGCGTAGGCGGCCGAGGGATGAACAGCATATAGCCCGAGGGCTTGGACCAATTCATGGGCCCATGCATGGACCAGGCCCGCACGCGGTAGCTAGATACCCCCGGCGGTATGACCTTCTGCAGTTCCGATTTTGTAACTACCTGGAAGGTGTTCCATTCATTATCGAACATCCTTCCCTGCACTTCATAGACCACAGCACCCACGATGTCGTTCCAATCGATGAGCACAAACGGCCCCTTCTGCATGTGGTGAATGCCGTAGGCATCCGGTGGGCGTTGATTGGACCATTGCTCAGGGGCGATGATCATTGAGGCCAGCACCGCGACTATGACCACGAGTACCATGATCACCAGTACCTTCCGCCGGTAGATCTCGGCCCGCAGGCCTGCAAGGAAATTTCTCATCATGACGTCTCCAGTTCAACGTGGCCGTAATCCCACTTCCACTTTACGCCACCGACTAGCTTCACGCCATGCGCCGCCGCAAAGCCTATGACATAGGCCGCTACTGCGAGATTCGGCTTCTCGCTCCAATCGATGACCCCATCCACGTATGCAACGATGTCGACCGCCTTCCCGGACTGGTGCCGGGACTTCTTGATCACACCATCTTTCCAAGTCACGATCTTCCTGCGATCAGTGATGGTGCCGTTGACATCGCGGCCTTTTCGGAATAGGGCCTGCTGCTCCTCAGTTGTCCGTAATCCGCTGACCACGGCGAAATCTAACCACGCCGGCGCCGCTTGCAGGGCCCGACGTACCACATCCCCCAGCTCGGTGTCAACCGACCGGAGGCATTTTTCACTTCTTGCACTTACTCCTGCCATTATTGTTTCCTCATGAAGATCACCATGCCCAAGAGAATGAAGGGCCAGAGGAGGATCACCACGGCCTGTTGCCAGAACGGGGCGGAGTCAACGCCGCTCAGCATGATCAGCAGGATTCCAATGACCAGCGAGAATATCAAAACTTCCAGCATACTACTCTTCCTCCTCGTCCTCGACGTAGGATCCGCCGCCGACCATCGTGATGACCTTCGTCTTAGCGAGGTCCACGACCGAGGCCTCACGAACCGCGACGCCGTAACGACGCATCTGCTTTTGGACGGTTTCCTTCAGCTCGGCGCCATCGTCGATGCGAAGTTCCTCGAATGTGCGGTTGATCGTGTACTTGCGCACTGCTACCTGGCCGATGTCGCTGATAGTGTCGTCATGATCGTACTGTACAGTCAGCATTCTCACTACGTCGGCTACGTCGTAAACGATAACAACGCCGATGTGAATCGCGAATCCGTCCTTGGTGGTGAGAGTTTGTTCGGGCAGGTCGAGGGTTTGCCGGACCACGGGCACGATGTAATACTCGGTCCAGATTGGCCAGATGAAGCGGACCCCAGGAGTCAGCTCTTTGATTTTCTTGCCTCGGACCCACGCGACACCTCGGTGCGTAGTTTTGATGACCAGGATATGAGGGAACCAGCTCGCGAGCCATTCCATGAATTTCCCGATCCATCCGAATGCGGTTTCCATTTACTCCTCCTCAAACCTACGTGCAATGTAGGCGTCAATATCATCTTGGTGAAGGTTGGTCGTTAGCTCAAGGATCAAGCAGCGGAGCTTGTTGGGCGGGTTGCCTGCCAGCCACTCCATCGCCTCGTCTGCCTCGTCTTCGTCCTCGCTGTAGACGTCTGCAAGCGCCTGGAGGAGGATGGCCCGACAGAGGTTTTTCAGGCCTTCGCTAAGCACGACGGCTCCTCCCGACCTATGATTATAGCACATTTGATCTCCACTGTCAACTTGGCTCCACGATCGTCGGGACGTGATCAGTCGCGCATAGTCCATCATGGACGTGCCAGCCTTGAATCAGGACTCCGTCAGTAACTGGCAGGCCGCAGACGATACAGCTCTCATTGTCCAGGTGATAACCACGACCATTGCACTCTGTACAGACTTCGATGTTAATCAGGTGCTCAATGGCGTAGCTGTCGCCGTAGGGATGGCGCTCATCGATGGGATACTCGATCTCGCCGGATCCGCCGCACTCCTCGCACAGCGTGCCGTGATAGAGCTTCGGCGCCTGGGCACAAACGACGTCGAAAGCCGAGAGGTCATGCCCGCACCCCTCGCATACATACCAGTCCCTCACTTCTTCATTCCTCATCCGGTAACCACAGACGGGACAGAACGGATTCATGGTGTTTTTACCTCGATGAAGCTGACGTTGGTCAGGGGATAGCAACGGACCGTGCCGCTGCTAGTGACCTTAGCCCATGGGGTGTCGCCGCACAGGAACACCTCGATGTCGGTGACTGGGGCGGTGAGTTTGATGATTTCGCAGGAGCCGTCAGGGGCAGGGTTGAAGTGGATACTCTCCAGCTTCGTTCCATGGGTGAGCATCACTTAACCTCGGGATTGAAGTTGATGCCCAATTCCAGGGAGATCTTGTGCAGGACGATCCGTTTATCATCACGAGGGCCGATGTGGTACAGCTCGATATCGACATCAACCGAGTCGCTCAGATTCACGCCGTTCTCCTCACAAAATTTTTGGAGTAACTGAGCGATGTCCTCTTCCAGCAGCTCGGCGTTTGCCATCATTCCTTTGATATTCATGGCTCCACTCTCTTCGGTTGGATGTCAACACAGTGGAAATGGACTTCCCATCCATGCTCGTCGACGCCGTAGTAGACAGGCTTGCCGCACTTCCAGCAGCTCTTGTCATCAAGGAACGCGCCCTTGCCCTGACAGAATTCGCAGGTGTCTGCTGTTGGGCCAACATGCCCTTCGCCCTTGCAGGCCAGACAGGGCTTTCCATGCAGTAGATCATTCATTTTTACGGGAGGCCGCCTCGCGCCTCAGCTGACTCACCTCTTCCAGCAGTTCAATGTGACGATCGAGAAGACCATAGAGCCATGTGTACAGCTGCCAGATATCCATCTGCAGCTTCTCCTCACTCATATCGATGCCGGGTTTTCCGTCAGCCCGGTCCCTCAGTTGAGTAATGAAATCATGCTTGCTCACGGGGCACCTTTCCCTGCATCAGTGCTACTTCGGACCAGATCGTTCCCTCCCTGTCCCAGATCATATCGATGATGTCGTTGTACCCCTCTACAGTTGGGGCAGAGTCTAAGAATACCACATCAGGCCGATAGAGTCCAGCTAATTGTTCCCGCCAGAACAGGCGCTCCCACTCGTGCGGCGCCAGGCCGGCCTCGGTGGCCAGCACGGCTGCTTCCACTGCGTCACCCAGGAGGTAGATCACCTCGGCCACCTCACCATCTTCGCAAGCGCACTGTGGTGCTCGCACGTCCAGACGAACTCTTTCTTTGGGCAGCCGTCGCCGTACTTCTCGTAGATGAAGTCCAGCAGCTCCAGCACCGCGTTCTGCAGCTTCCCGTGCCGTATAACTTCAACCCGGTACTTCGCCTGCGGCGTGATGTCGGGATTGAAGGGGTTCACAGCTTCACTTCGGCCTTGACCTCGATGGTCCTCTTGTCGTACTCTTCGAACAGATTGATCTGGTGGGCCAAGTCAATCGACTCGACCGTGGCGCCGGAATAGGCCTCGAAACTTTGAACCAGGTGGTGGATGGCTTGCTCCATGTCCCGCTTGGCGCACTGGACGTCGCCCATCGTGGGGTTCTGGTTGGCGCAGTCGCACTCGGTTCCGTGACAGATCAGACAGCTCATGACTATCCTTTCACGTTAAGGATCGGCGTGACGTGGTGAATAACCTCGACCAGCTCCCGCTGGTGCTCCATCACCAGGTCGATGTTCTTGTAGGCCATCGGAGATTCGTCCAGGGTGCCGGCGCCCACTTGAGCAACGATACCGGTCATTTCAGCCTCGAACTCCTCAATCGAGAGAGTCCGCTTGGCTTCTTTCCGGCCAAGCACGCGGCCGGCACCGTGGGAACTCGACCACAGCGACTCGGGGTTGCCCCTGCCGCGGACGATGTAGGAACCGTCGCGCATATTGCCGGGGATCACGCCCATCATGTCCTTCTCGGCTTGAGTGGCGCCCTTCCGGTGGATCAGCATGCCGTGCGCGAACTCAGCGTGGTTGTGGTTCCGGTTGATGATCCCGTCACTGGCCTCGCCGATGCAGCACTGCCGGATAGCGCGGACCACGCGGCCCGCGATGGCGCGTCTGTTCTCCAGCGCGAACTCCAGGCAGAAGTGCTGATCGAGCATGTAGTCACGGCCCGCCTGGGATTCGAGATCAAATCCGAAGTGCCCCTCGCGGGCCTTGCCGTCGCCGGATGCCAGCTGCATGTAATACTGCGCGATGCCGTAGCCTATCCCCCGCGAACCTGAATGAATGATGATCCAGACCCTGTCGTCTTCGGCGTATCCGACCTCGATGAAGTGATTGCCGCCGCCGAGCGTCCCGAGCTGCCGGTAGCCGCCCTTCTGATCGAAGATCTCTTGGGCTGCCGGCGTCAGGTATGGCCGACTGTCCCACTTGGGCGCCTTGGGCTTCTCGTTATGCTTGAATCCAACAGGCACGGCGTCGAGAATGTTCCGGTGGATGTTCTCGGCCGATGCCTGGATGGCCGTCTTGAAGAATGATGTTGGCACGGCCAGCATGCCACAACCAATATCGTAACCAACCCACGCCGGAAGGACGTAGTCGCGAGTTGCGACCACCCCGCCGATCGGCAGGGAATAGCCCATGTGGGCATCAGGCATCAGGGCGCCCTGGACAACGAAAGGCTGCTCCATGGCGCTGTGAAACTGATCGAGGGCGATTTGTTCAAGCCCTTCGCCGAAGATCTTGTATGGCTTCATCATAGGAACCTCTTCTTTCCGTCGGGGCCAGTGATGGTGCCGTCCTCGTTCTGATTTGGCTCCGTGTGCTGGAACTTCAAATAGTCGGTGCCGGGCTTCGGCTCCTCTTCCTCCATCGCCTTGGCTGCCCTGTCGAACGACTCCTGATCGATGTCCTCCGGGTCTAAGACACCGTTAAAAACCTTCTTCAGCTTGCGCAGCGTATCACTAAAGTCACTCATCGGCTTCGTAATGTTCACGATCTTGCCCTTCGGCGTGCGATCGTATCCGCCGACACCGTTCTGGACCAGCTCTAAAGCAGAGACGCTATACCCACATCCCTCGCATATATAACAGGGTCTCGATTCCGATTCCACCATCCGGAGACTGCAGCACGGCCATGGCCTTGTCCGCGTCGGATCATGATCCAGCGCCCACGGCGGCGGCGGCTCATTCGACGTCACCCGGATATATCCATTCTCACTCTTCTCGTACCATGTCTTCATTCCGGCACCCTCCCGTCCATCAGCTCTGCCACGCTCCACAGCTTAGCGTCGAGCGATGTCACGAGGTCCATGATCTCGTCGTACTGCCGCTCGTTCATCTTCGTGACTGAGGTATGGACCACGATGTTGATAGGCGCCCTGCATCCCGTCAGGCTCTGAGAGTTGCCCAGGTGCTCCCATTGACTCCGGCCAAGTTCTGCTTGGCGGGCCAGCTCCCTAGAAACGCAGGGCTTGTTACTCATGATGAAGATCATTCGCCGGGATCCTCTTTCAGGGCATCTACTACTTTCTGAATCATGCGGTCCCTATGATCTCCGGTGTGCTGTCCCAAGAGGAAGAACCCAACAATCCGGCCGGCCAGTTCGTACAGCTCCGCGTCTGGATCCTCCGGCTCGACAGTATCGATCTGAATACCGTGGCCTGATCCTTCGTATTTCAGCGTCTCGTCATCGGTCTCTTCAAACGGCAGCTCGTCAAGGACCGGGTTGTTGAACTGGCAGCTGTGAACGTCACACGTTGGGCGACTCTCAGCGGACGTCGGATACACGCCGAACATACGAGCGAATTGCTCACGCTTCACGTTATCGCAGTGGCCGCACTCACCCTCCAGGAGCAGCGGCACATCACCAGACTCTTCGAAGGTATAACAGGTGCCATCGGCGACGGTCGTTTTCGTCTTCTCAGTCAGGTTGAACGTAGTGCGCGATTCGGTACGATCGAACCCACATTGGGTGCAGACTCGCGCATCGAGGCCTCGCTTGATCTTCTCCAGGGGTGATGCCTCCTTCTTCAGTTCCTCGTGCATGTAGCCCATCACGTTGAAGAGCAGCGCACACATCGATTCCTGCAGGAACGCGGGATCGCCCTTCGTCCGGTGTGCATGCCACCAGTCCATGAAGTGGCGCCAGGCGCTCTTCATGTAAGCGTCCTGGGGGATCCCTTTCTGCCAGTTGTCGCTGTCGCGCATGTTGCCGTCGGCCTGGACGCGGTGCGAGTGCATGTACTCAGCGAACCGCACCAGGACGGGATGGCTCAGGAAGCCTTCATAGTCGAACTTGCTATCATCACTATCTCGGGTCGCGCCAGTGTCAAACTTTCTCATCGTCGTATTCCTCCCAGCGTTTTTCTTCTCTGTCATAGATCTCTGTGATGCGGGCCCTCACGTCGGCCCAGTCGTTGTCTTCATCAGCCGCCACGCCACGATCGTCGACATAGGCAAGCGCCAGGCGCTTGCCGGCACGGCCGGCGTCGATCTCGACATGGGGGAATTCGTGCTCGATCAGCCAGGCCGCGATTGCCAGCTTGGCGATGCGAACGTCGTCCAGGTTGCCGTTGTCCAGGCTCATACGACTGGACCAGACAACCGGCTGGAGCCCTTTACTGATCAGCCACCACATGAACTCCAGGGCGCCCTTGCGAGGCGGCCCGAGGTCAGGGTAGTTGAACTCGCACAGCGTGCCGTCAAAATCAACGAGCACCTCACGCCCACGGCGCCGGTAGTGCTCCATTTTCTTAGCGTTCGTCTGCATGGACCCTCTCCTTGAATGCCTGCTTCAGCATGATCACCCAGTAGGCCTGAGCGATCGCGTCGGACATCGCATCGTGGTGGTTCTCCGGCCGAGGCCGTTCCACGATGATGCCCAGTTCCTTGCAGGTTGATGCCAACGTCTTGCAGCACCGCTGGGCTCTGTAGTGCCAAGGGGCCTTCAGGCCGAAGCGATGGTAGGCCTCCTGGAGAATCGTCAAGTCGAAGGTCGGTGGATTGGCCCACACCTCCTGTGGTGACTTGATGAACTTCCGCAGGCCTTTGTTGAGAGCCTCTTCCAAGGGCACGACCTGAGAATCCGACCAGCGGCTGCCGGGGAACTCCACGCCGCACTTCACTTGTTGAATCCACCAGCGAATCGTGCGCATACTGAATTCGCTATCGTCCGGGGGCTCGACATCGATGGTGAAGGTCTTGATGACGCCCTTGTCGCCGAACCGCACGGCGCCGATCTGAATGATGGGCGCTCGTGATCCGGTGCCGAGAGTCTCAATGTCGATCATATAATGCATCGTCCCCTCCGCTCACCTAGTACATAACGAACGGCGTGGATCATGGCTCCGGTTGCTTCTGCACACTCCTCGTTGGTCAGGCCAGTCGATGCCAACTGGCGTATCTCGTTCCGGAGTTCCTTGCCGCGGAGCCGAACTGGCTTTTCGTCTATTGGCTCATCTTCTACCATCAGAATCAGGGATGGCTCTTTGGTCAGCTCTTCATCTACGGCCGACTGGACCTTCCTTATCTTTGCAGCCATCGGCCGATCAAATCCTGGAATGGCGCCGTCGTACCCCTGTGGGCAGGACCTGCACGGCATCGTCGAACCCTCTCTCTTGCCACAAAATATACATGTATTGTTTGGATTAAAAGCATGGCGCATTTGATCAGTATTCGGCCTGAACCCAAGCATCTTATACATGGCTTCCCATCGAGGCCACCCGCGGTAATTCCAATGATCATCGTTCTCTGGGTCCAGTTGGAGAAGTCCGCCGCGAATCGTGGCCATCTTCTCTTCCAGAACTTTCTTTTCATAGTCAACTGTGCTGAGTAGCTTTGGTGCGATCTTTTTGTAGACTGGCTTGACCGATTGATGCTCTGCTGGCACTTCTAGGTCATCCAGGCTGCGTCCGGTAGCGTTCCGCTGAACAATCTTTTCTAGGTAATCGTCTGGCATCATGTCGCCCTTATCTTGATTGCAACGAACACAGCTTGGGACGCCGTTCTCGATCGTCGTTTTCCCGTCCCTTATGAATGGAACGAAGTGATCAATGACAACAGTCTGGAGTGGGGCCTTGCACCAGTAGCAAACGGCACCGTGTTCCTCGACGATCTTGCGTGCTTGATAGACTGTGAAGGAGCGGCACATACTAGAACCCCAGTTTCTTCCGCCATTTCTTGTCCCACATGTAGGCGGCCTCTCGGGCGCCTTCCTGTCCAGGTCTCGTCGGATGGGCAACGGTCGCGACATGGCGACCACGTATGAAGATCTTGCAAGCGTAGCCGGCCTTGCCCTTCAGTTTTACGAGAGCGGTCTTCATAGCACCTCGCTTTTGCTCGGGCGCTTGAAGAATGCGAACGTCGGGTCGTCCTTGCCGCTCTCGACGACGGTGGCGGTGAACTTGATGCGCGGGTGTAGGCGTCGGACGATCTCCATCAGGCCCTCAGCTTCTTCGGCATCCATGTCCCGCAGCTTCATGAGGTCGTCGCACAGCTTGTCAGGTATCGTGCCCCAGACCTTGTACCAGCCATCAGGCCCATCAACGCGAACCAGCATCTTGGGTATATCGTCCGTACTATAGCCGGCTACCCACTTCATGGTCATGATCACGCCGGTCATTTCGTGGCGGTCCGTTATCGCCGGCATCGAGGGACCGAGGTCAACGTCAGCCTGGTGCTGTTCCTTTTCCTGCCGCTTAATGTTCGCGGCCAGCTGGATCTGCTTCGGTGAGAGGGCGCCCCAGTGGATCAGCTTGGCGCGCAGGTCGCGCGTGATGCGATGGTCTCCGCGGAGGTGGTCGCTGATATCAGGGTTCGAGATCAGGAATTTCTTGATCTCCGAGCGGATCACGCGGCGTTCCTTGAGGCGTTCCAGCTTGCGGATCCACGCGGCATGTCTCTGGTTGTACTCGGGAGTGATGGCCATGAGCCCGTACTTGTGGGCGCACTGATGGCCGATGCAGATCTTGATCCCGGAAGGCTTGTGCCGCCAGATCTCGCCGTATCTGAAATGAGTACCGCAGACACAGCAGCGACCCAGATCGCCCTTGTAGTTGTCCGCGGTGTCCTGCTCCATGAACCGGCTCACGTACCCAAGGTTGAACGACGGGATGTCGGAGCCGTTGCCGAGGTCGTAGCTGTCCAGGTGTTCGAATTCGCTCGGGACAATTGTACTAGGTCGGAATCGCATGGTGTGCTCCTCGCTGGTGTTATATATAGTATCACCCAACAACCAGCAAAAATCAAGCCTTTATTTCAAGTGTTCCTGAGCCCGAGGTCTAAGTTTAACCTTAGACCTTAAATTTCAATAGTTTAGGTCAGAAGGGTAAGTCTCCCTCGTCCACCAGGGAGACGTCCTCCCACTCCATCTCGACGCGCATAATGCGGCACCATTCCTCCCTGGCGTCGCTTATTGCAGGGAAGTCCCGAGCACGCTTGACCGTGCCATCCTCTCGGGCGCAGGCCTTCTTAGGCCAGCCTTCCGGCAGCACGCGAGAGAGAAGCAGGCCCAGCTTCGTCTCGTTGAGTGGCTTCTCCCCGAGCTTGTTCATGTATTCCAGATAGGCGTCCCAGAGAAGATAGTTGAAGACTCGCGTCTCCGCGTCCTCCCACACCTCGCCGCCGAGGCGCCCTTCCTCCAGGCAGCGCAGCCACCACTCCTCGTGCGACGACATGGTCGAGTTCACCTGCGTCTGGCGTGCGATGCTCATCGGGATCTTCTCGACGTTGAAGCCGGCGAGGTCCAGGTTGAGCAAGTAGTGCAGCAGATTCTCGAAGCCGCTGTTCTCCAGATCATGAGCGATCTTGCCGAAGAACTCGCGGTCTTGCATGTGCTCCTCACTGACATCGAGCACGAAGAAGCGGCGGTCGGATGGCCCAACCGGCACGACCCAGTCGGAGTTCGAGGCCATGATCAGGTGCGTGTAGTTTGGGCAGACCTCAGCGTCCACGCCCTTGGCTTCAATATTGATTGTACGTTCTGTTATTAAAGTCTTCAGCGATGACTCGTGATCCCGGTTACCGGCGTGAAAACTTTCATCTCCAAAAACTACGATGGCGTCACGTAGGTGAGAATTGAATTGACCGGCGAGGTGGTTGGCATTCGAGACGTGCAGGAAGTGCCGGCCAAACAACCGACCAAAGTTCTCAGCGAAGAAGCCCTTGCCTGTTCCCTGCCGGCCGCGCATCACGACCGCGGTGTGGCCAGGCTGCGCCGGCTTCTGCACCGTGCGCGCCATCCACTTGATCAGGTACTCGTAGTGGGTCTCGTTGCCCTTGCAGATCACGTACTTGATGTGGTCCAGATAGCTCTCGTGGTTGTTGCCTGGGAGCGCATTGTAGTGGTACCCTCGCCAGAGGTTATAGGCACCCTCGATATCCCGACCTGGTTCAAACACGAGCCGATCGAACTCCCGGCGACGCGGGTGCTTCAGCCACCACTGCCCCACGGCCTCCGGTCTCAGATTGCCCTTCTTCCCGCTGGGCACCATCTCGAATTGATTCAGGAACCGGTTCTTGAAATCACCGAAGGATTGCTTCACCAGGCGGTGACGATCGAGGATCCCGTCGTGGACTTCCTCGATCACGCGACACTTGCCGCCGATGTTGCCGATCACAGCGAAGCGGGTGTTCAGCTTGTGCAGCCACTCGCTCTCGACCGCTTCTTTAGCTGATACAATTTGCTTCTTCGCATAGCGGTCGGGGTTGTTCGCTTCGAGCACACTCGCGGCGATCGGGAATCCGGGGTCGGTGATCACGCTGTAAATGACGTCATCAGGTACATGATGGCGCACCAATTGACAGACGCAGTCAAAGAGCCAGGCCGAGCGGCTACTGTCGCCATCCTTCGGCGTGTCCGGATCGTTGCCGTTGACGATGATCACCTTCACGCGGTCCACGACACTCCACTGGTCGAGGTCGTCAACCGTCGCCAGGCGCGGTACGTTGCCGGAGATCTCGATGCCATTAACGTTGGCATCCTTGCCGACCTCGGCAGCCATCGAGAAGTCAGTCAGTGCGTGGCTCTTCTTCGTGAAGCTCTGGATCTTTGCTTCAACCTGGACGCGACCTTTTTGGATCTTGCGGGCCGAGGGAATGTTCTGCGTGCCGGGCAATCTCATTATCCTAGACACATCGCTGCAGGAATCCCCGCCGAATATGATTTCGAGCTGCTTGTTGTAGCGTGCTACTTCGTTGGCAACGTCTGTACTACCCTGAACAGGTATGGGTTCGGCGAGCCGCCAGAAGCATTGGTAACCCCCACCAGAGTAGATGACCACCGTGGGTTTTGGCACGCCAGTCGGTAGCTTAGTCGTACAGAGCGTTTTGATTCTTTGGAGTTCACTGAGCAGGTCTCCTTGTTGGGCGTCAATGTCGACGTGGAGCCAATGGACGTTGGCGATATTTTCTCTTTCAGCTTTCTTGTCTTCGGCCTGCATGACCTCGGCTACGGAAAAGTAAATGTTTCTGCGGCCCGACCATTCCTTGATCCACGCTTCGGCGTCAGCAGCTTGGTTGTCACCAGCAGGGAAGGCCTTCGTCGTGATTCCCTTCTGGCTCGCTTCAATGCAAGTCAGCACCCAGGCGCGGCCAGGGTGGAACTTTTGTAAGAATTCAACCGAGTTCACTTTAGCTCCTTTAGCCGAGCCATTTGGTTTTGGTCTATCTGAAATGCCTCCTGCTCACTAAGCAACAATAATATCAGATCCTCCTCCGGAAGTCCAGAGGCGAAGTATGCCGTTGCATGTGAGATCAATTCCTGGCGCGTCGCGTAGTTCACAATCAGGCCGGCGACCGCTGCATCCAGCAGGAGCCACTCCCGACGAACCTGTAATAGGAACCAGGCCTGCCCTCCTATCTTGCGCCGCTTGAAAGCCCAAATGCGTTGCTCTTTCGTGTAGTGCGGGAGCTTCACGATAGTGCTCGCCCTCTTGGGCCAGGCGCGCAACCACTTAAGCTCTATCCAGCCCTCGGAAAAATTAACGTCGGGAGTGCCCGGCAGGCACGGGTTTTCTACCGCGAAGGCGTTTAGAGGTTTGAGTGTTTGAATGACCTTTGATCGCATCGTAGATTCACTCATGCCAGATCTCCATGAAGGGCAACGCCGCGAGCGCACTGTCGAGGCTGTGAAAAGATTCGGACACAAGGTGGAGTATTCCTGAGCCTGGCTCGCCGGTCTTGTTCACGAGGATGATTTTCTTCCCGTGTTGAAC
>JAAESQ010001084.1 GCA_024229275.1 bacterium
CATGCTGCGCCGGTCGGACACGAACAGTTTGTCGAGGACCCGGCCAAGGCGGTCGTCGTTGATCAGACGGACCTGTCCCGCCTGTAGCGCCAGTTGCTTCGGGTCGAACTGACGAGCCCAGTCGGGAACACCGTACATTGGGTGACGCGAAATCGTGAAGTTGCGCAGCAGAAGGATGGCGCCATCCACCAACGGCAGCTTGGTACGGGGGTCCGGTTTCCCAAGGGTCTCTTCGAGAAGTGTTCGCACGCGCAGACGTTCCAGGAATGGCTGGATGACCGGGTGGGCGCCTACGTAGAGCGACTCCAGGGAAAGTGCATCGGTCACATCATCCCCCCCCTCTCTGGGTGTCAGTTCCGAGCCCCGCAGAAAGCGCTTGACAAACACACGTCCTGTCCGTAGCATTACGGCCAGATTATGTCAAGGAGTTCTTCGTTGACCACCGCGCAACTCACGCCGAGACAAGAAGCCGCTCTAGGCCGTCTCGAAGAGAAGTTCGCTGAGATCAAATCCGAGATCGAAGAAATCGGATTCATCGCGCAAGGGTCTGTTACGGATCGTTGGAAGAAGTGCGGCAAGCCAGCCTGTCGCTGCCAGCGCGATCCCGATGAGTGGCACGGGCCCTACTACCAGTGGAGCTGGAAAACTGGGG
>JAAESQ010001085.1 GCA_024229275.1 bacterium
CAGGAGCAAAGCCGCTTTCGGCTCTGTGTCGGCGCAATGTTCGCTGAATATCGATAGCGCAATTCGCTGCGGCAGCCGTCGTTGGAAACACAACAAAGAAGCCATCACCAGCATGATCGTTCTCTGTGCCACCATGTGAAGCGAATAGAGAGCGCAAGGTCTGGTCGTGCCAGCGGACGAGATGGTTCCACGCTTCATCGCTTTCGATAAACGTGGCACAGGCCTCTCTGATCGAGTAACAAACGACCAGTTGCCGACGCTGGAAGAACGAATGGATGACCTTCGCGCCGTGATGGACGCTGTCGGCTCAGAGCGCGCTGCACTCTGTGGTGTCTCCGAGGGTGGTAATCTCTGCGCCCTCTTCGCAGCAACATACCCCGAGAGAACGACGGCCCTCGTCATGTGCGGCGCTTTCGCTAAACGAATCTGGAGTCCAGATTACCCCTGGGCGCAGACGCCGGAGGAACGCGAACTGGCGTACGAGATGGTCGAGAACGAGTGGGGAAGCATGATGGACCTCTCACACTATGTCCCGAGCAAGATCAACGACGAAGCATTCGCCCAGCGACTTGCGAAATACTTCCGTCATTCCGCGAGCCCAGGTGCGGCCGTTGCACTCCTGCGAATGAACACTGAAATCGACATCCGAGCAATTTTGCCTACGATTCGTGTCCCGACACTCGTGATTCACCGCACGGGCGATCGGGATGCGAACGTGGAGGGAGGACGTTGGCTTGCGGCAAGGATCGCTGGAGCAAGGTTCACTGAGCTGCCCGGTGAAGACCATTTTCCGTGGGTTGGCGATCAGGATGCGATCCTTGACGAAATTCAGGAGTTCCTAACTGGCGTCCGGCCAACTCCAGAGTCAGACCGTGAGCTCTCAACTTTGCTTTTCACGGACATTGCCGGCTCGACAGAACTCATTACCCGTCTTGGCGATCAAGCTTGGCAAGAGCTTCTCGAGAGGCATCATGCCATGGTTCGGGAAGAGCTATCCCGGTTTAGAGGCCGCGAGGTTGATACCGCCGGTGATGGGTTCTTTGCAACCTTCGATGG
>JAAESQ010001086.1 GCA_024229275.1 bacterium
CGAAGAGTTTCTCTCGCTGCCTTGGAATGCGCCCGAGATCGTCGCTATCGCATCACCGCACACCGACCTGCCAATCTTCGCTCGACTTCATCGCCCATCCGCACCTAGCCCACTGCCTGATGGCAAGTATCCGGCCGTCCTCTTTATTCACGGCGCCGGCTACATGCAGAACTCTCATATGGGATGGTCCAGCTATTTCCGTGAGTTCATGTTTCACAACCTGTTGGCGTGTCGCGGTTATGTGGTGCTTGCCATGGACTACCGAGCCTCAGAAGGCTACGGACGCGACTGGCGTACCGCGATCTACCGCCAGATGGGAGACCCGGAACTTGAAGATCTTGAAGTAGGTGTGGACTGGCTGGCTGAGAATCAGAATGTCGCTGTCGATCGGGTGGGCGTCTACGGCGGCTCATACGGCGGATTCCTGACGTTCATGGCGATGTTCAAGAAGCCGGAACTCTTCGCCGCTGGGGCCTCACTGCGTCCGGTCACCGACTGGGCTCACTACAATCACCGCTACACCTCTGACATCCTCAATACGCCCGATATCGATCCTGAAGCCTACGAGAGATCCTCCCCAATCGAGTTTGCCGATGGTCTTGC
>JAAESQ010001087.1 GCA_024229275.1 bacterium
CCTCCTGCCCCTTGACCGTGACTCTTTGCCACTCTATGGTCGTCACTACATAGGACGGTCGCAACAGCGCAAGAGGGAAGCCGGTGAAAACCCGGCGCGGCCCCCGCCACTGTGACCGGGTACGGACCGCTCACGGACCATTTCGATGGCCCAGCCACTGGTCGATGTGATCCTAAAGGGTTGCTCAACTGGGAAGGCGAGTGGATTCGGTTGATCCGGAAGCCAGGAGACCTGCCGTCCAGAACAGGAAACGGGAGGTTTCGTATGAGTTTTGTTCGTAGTCCTTTCACCCTATTCAGCATTGCTTTGGGATTCGGGCTCAGTGCCGGTATCGCCGTCGGCCAAGGCTCGGACACTCGCTTCGAGGGCGAGGTCACAGTGACCGCAACCGGGGAGGAAGTGGCCCTTTCCGATGTCCCCACACCCACTACCGTCATCACCCGCGAAGACATGGACGAATCGCTGCAGGAGACAGTCGCCGATCTGCTTCGCCGGGTCCCTGGACTGATCGTTGCGAGATCCGGCGACGAGGGCAAGGTCGCATCTGTCTTCACACGAGGTACGGAATCAGACCACACTCTGGTCCTGTTCGACGGCGTACGATTGAACTCGCCTTACTTCGGCGGATATGACTTCAGCCAACTCACAACCGGCGGGCTAGAGCGCATCGAGGTCGTCCGTGGTCCCTACTCTGCACTCTACGGTGCCGACGCCATCGGCGGAGTCGTCAACGTCGTTCCCGCGCAGGCACAACGAGGAACTGCGCTCCAACTCTTCGCTGAGGGTGGGCAGGATGACTGGCGCCGCCTCGAAGGCACCTTCGGCTATGGTGACCAGCGCTTCGACGTCTTCGTATCCGGCCTCGATCGAGAAGGCAACGGTGCCCTCGACAACAGCGATTTCAAGACTCGTCAGGTTCTCGCGGATGTCGGAATAAAATGGGGCAGCGGCCATCGCATTGCTGCTGTTTTTCAAGACCTCGACAACGAAACCGGTATTCCGTTTTCTTCGCCCGGCGCCCTGACACCACAGCGGAGACAATTCTCGCAGCAGCGACTCATAGCGATTCCGTTGAGGCTTCGTCTCTCTGACGACTGGTCGCTAGAGGCAAACGCATCGAAAGTCGAGCGAGAGTTCCAGTTCAACGATCCCGACGATCCTTTCGGTTTCACCGAATCGCTGACAAACGCCGACACCAGCGAAGCGAGGCTCACCAGTAGACACTCTCTCGCCGCACACACGCTCAGTATTGGCGCGGAGTGGCGCCGCGACGAAGTCACCGACACATCGACTTTCGGTGTGAACCTGGATCGCGAAGAAGTAGAAGTCCAGAGCGCCTTCATACAAGATGTCTGGACTCCCTCGAACACAGTTCGGGTTGTCGCAGGAGTCCGCTGGGATGATTCCGAAACGTGGGGCTCACAAACCTCTCCGCGACTCAATTTCGGTTGGCAGATCAGCGACACGCTCGAACTGCGCGGCGGCTACGGCGAAGCCTTTCGGCAGCCGTCGATCGGCGAACTCTATTTCCCATTCTCAGGCAATACAGATCTCAAGCCTGAGCGCTCGACGTCTTATGAGGCAGGTCTGGTTGGCCGCTACAGATCGGGAGCATCGTGGCAACTCAACGCGTTTTCGACATCGCTCGACCAACTCATCGATTTTGACTATGCAAACTGGACCTTTGCCAACATCGCCGAAGCCGAAATTCAGGGCGCCGAGTTCGGTCTTCAGCTGCCTGTGGCCCAGGACTTCCGACTTGTTTCGCAACTGACCTACCTGGACACCGAGGGAATTGAAGGGTTACCGCTCTTGCGTCGTCCGGAGTTCAGCGGATCACTCACTCTCGCAGGCACCCTGTGGCGGAAACTGAGGACTGACCTGGCTTTGATCTGGGTCGGAGAGCGAGACGATGTCGATCCGGTAAGCTTCGAACGCACCCAGGCGGACAGCTACTTGACTGCTGATCTCGCCTTGGCCTGGAAGCTCTGGAGTCGAACCGAACTGACACTCAGAATCGTCAACCTGATGGATAAAGCCTACGAGGAAGTCCTTGGTTACCCGGCACCGGGCCGGAGATTCCTTGCTGGAATTCGGATAGGGAACTAGCGGAGAAGGCCATTCGGGGCGAACGGCAGGCAGAATGATGAAAGCGGAATGATGAAATTGGAACCCGCACAGCTGTGGATGCAGTTGCGATGAATGAAGATCAGCTGCGAGTCAAAACGGCGTATCGGGCCATGGCCAAGCTCATCCGTGTTCAGCTACATCCCTAAAATCACGGACCCCCTGGCATTATTTCTGCGGTTATTGCGTTAAGAGTTCTTTCCTGGCACCAGCACGCACCAGCACTTCACCCATGGCATTTGAATTGGATGGGCTTGCCCGCATTTTCATCTTTCATCTTTCATCATTCCGCATTCATCATTCTGCGTAGCCGTTCGTCCCGTTCGCCCCGTATAGCCGTTTCTTCCGTTCGACCCGTCTCCCTGCTCTCTCGTTCACAGCAATTCGCAGGGCGAATTGCTTTCATTCC
>JAAESQ010001088.1 GCA_024229275.1 bacterium
AGTTCGCGCGGCCGACCCGCGCAACAGCGCACCTGCGTCGAAAGACCTGCGAGAACGCGTTCCGTGTCGTAGGCTTCGCGAAAGAAACGCCGATCGATGATCGGCATAATTCTTCGATTGACGCTGCGCAGTCCCAAAAATAGAGCGAGGCCTACCGCCGCCGCGATCATCAAACCAATCGTGCCTTCTTCCGGGATCACTCGACCAAAGGCCGATCGTGCCGTGACGATGAAGAGAGCGACCAACACCAAGGCTTCAACAACGAGAAAACCACGAGAAACCAGAGCATATTGAAGTCCACGGCGCAGAATCACACGGATGCCGAGCACTCGATGCCGTACGACGACATAGATGAACGAAACGGGGAAGCACACCGAAGCTGAGATAGCTACACCGATCGCCCAAAGTGGAACCTCGGCAAGCCCGATCGAATACGCAAGAACACCAACTGCCAATAGGGGCACTAGCCCAACGACACTGCCCGTCAGGAGAATCACCATTCGACGACGTTCATCGACCCCTTGGGCACGAATCGTATTGAGGATCAGCGAGGCGAAGCCGATCAGCATCATCACGACATGCATCGCACTAATAACAAAAGGAACCGCCGACGGCAGCCCTACAACAAGGGACTCATAGGCACGAAACGAAGAGCTGACCGTCACCAGAACTGCTCCAGCAAACATCAAATGAAGACCAACTGCGACGCGACCGGCAATTCGCAACCACGGAAACCGAATGGCCAAAACAGAAGGCGAGGGGAAACCCAGGAAGAACGACATGAACAGATATGTAGCGCATGCGTTGAGCAGGGCGTGGTAGGCCAACGAGACTTCCCACAGACCGGGCACTAGCAGTGCGTTCTGTTGCGAGAACATCGACGAACAGCTAAAGAAGAGGAGGCTGGCGGTGAGCGCTTGCGCGCTGTCCGGCCGGCCAAACCCAATGAAGACAGCGGTCATAAGCGCGACAACGCAGAGCCCCAGCACGATCCACCTCATAGGAGACAGAGGATCCTCGGGAGTGATGACCAACTGGATAAGAACTTCGTCAGATTCCTCGGTTGCTACCGGGTCAATTTTGAACTCCACCTCACCGGAAGAGTTCAGGTGTCGAAGTACCTTCCACCAGGAAGTCATCCTGTCGAGATCAAGCCATTGATCATCATTGACTCGGGCCGCCAAAATGCGATCACCCATTCTGAGTCCGGCACGATATGCCGATGTCACCCGTCGGTTTCGATCCGCAGCGATCAGACGGACCACTTCAAGCTGGTGCCCCCGCACATCGGTGACCATGCCGAGGTCAAGAGAGGTGGGCTCACCCCTAAATACGCCCACAATATCGGCGCCAACCGTCCCCAAAGCTAACGCAGTCAGCAGGACCAAGAGGACAATTCTTGTCCGTGTTTGCGATGTGCTTGGTGACTCATTATTCATCGTTTCACCGTGCCCCATTCGAGGCATCTCAGTTGGTCACTGAGTTTCTCAGCAACTCATATTTGAGAAACGTTCCGCGCGCTACACACCAAGCGTACCTCAGTCCCGTTATTCCACTGAGGACATGTCCTCGAACGACGAGTAGTCTGAGAAGGGTCGCGAAGGGGCGAGCCGTTCGGTCGATCAAACGTGACCGTCTCCCGTCCTCAACCATAGCCTCAACGCTCAGACGTGCGTACTGCTCCTGCCTCTCACAACAGTCCAACCAATCAGAGTAAGTATCGTGTTCCAGCAGGCCACCGAGGTCACCAACCACTCCATCAACCTGAAGGGACTCATGGACCGGGACTTCACTGAATCGCGCCTTTCTTCGATCGTAGAGCCGGACTGTCTTATCCCATGCCCACGGCCAGTGACGAATGGCTTTGCCTCCGACTCGGTTGCGACGTCTCACTCGAAACGCACTTTCCTTCGGATCTTCAGGAAGATCTCTAATTGACGTTTGGAGTTCATCGCCGATCTGCTCGTCCGCATCGAGCGAAAACAGCCATCGATTCGCCGCCATCTCACCAGCACGGTTCTTTTGAACCCCGTACCCTGGCCAATCGGTCTGAACTACCCGAGCCCCCGCGTTTCTCGCAATCGCCACGGTTCGATCGCTGCTGCCGGAATCCAGAACGAGAATCTCATCTGCCCATTGGGCGGAGGCAATCGCAGCGGCGATACGCTGCTCCTCGTCGCAGGCAATGATCGTGACAGTGATCGGGTGCATTTGAGGAGTATACGTATTGAAGGCAATGAGGTCTCGTAGGGCCCTCCAATCCTCATCGTCATCGTCATCGTCATCGTGTTCAAACGCGCCTCCTCCATACGATGGCGATGACGAGGGCGATGGCCATTGCGAGTGCTAGCTCAACGCTCTCCTTCGAAGCCAAGACGACCCAATGCTCAGAGCCCTTCCCTGTCGCCGCCTCTGATGTCTGAATCTGGACCTGTTGCTGAAGCCTGAATCTGTCTCTGATTTCTGCCTCTGTCCCTGTCTCTGTAGAAGCCCACCCACACCAACCTTGCTATCCTCAGTCCAATGCGTCCCCTCTTCATCGTCTCGGCCGCACGCTACAGCGGCGCTGGTGCAGTAGCGGAGCACTGCTGCCGTGCATTGCGTGAGGTTGGTGTTGATGCCCGACTGCTCTTCAACTCAGATGACAATCTCGAAGAGCGCCTCAAGAGTGAGCGATGGGCTCATGCCGCGCTCTCCAAAGAACGTTCCCCCGTTGATTTCATCCGAACACTCCGTGCGATTCGCCACTTCGCAGCCAACGCCTCTGTTGTCATCACCCATCTGCAGCACGACCACACAATGACGGTCCTCTCTCGGGTCGCAAAAGATACACCGCTGATTCGATCCTTCCGCAACCCGAGCCACTTCAGATCGGATGCATGGCACCGTTGGCTGGCTCGCCCTATCTCGGGCGCACTGCTGGCGCACTCGCGAATGAAGGGCTCACTCAAGAGTCTTCATGGACACAGCCCTCATGTCGCATTGCCCGTCCCTCTCGAGGATCGCTTCAATACCGACTCGGACGGGAGTCTTTGGCGTGAGAAGCTCGGAATCCCCGCCAAGGCCCCAGTACTCGGTATGGTCGGCAAGCTGGCCGTTGGCCGCGGTTTCGACCTGCTGCTCGACACTGCAGCAAACCTGGAGCCTCGACTTCACGTGATCATCGTCGGTCACGGCGAAGCACAACCGGACCTTAAACGCCATGCGGTCGCCTGCGGCGTCTCATCTCGCGTTCATTGGACCGGCTATCGCGAGGATGAGTTGCCGGAAATCTACGCCGCTATGGATGTCGTGCTCTATCCGGCCGTGGGTTCCGATCACGGTCATCGTGCGATCTCCGAGGCACAGGCGTGCGGACGACCGGTTGTCGCGACCAATCTCGCGGGAGTCGCAGACCTGATCAAGCACGAAAGCTCCGGCTTGATTGTTGAACGAACGGCCGCCTCTCTGGCCGAAGGTGTTCAGCGCGTATTCAGCTCTCGGGAGCTCACGCAGACGGTGACTGAGGGAGGACTCGAAACCGTTCGATCGCGGCGATTGAGGTCTGTCGGGAAACAGCTCAAAGGGTTCTTGGAATCGGTACCGGGAACGTAGACGAGGAAACGAAACGCTAATTGCAGAAGACTAGGCAGCTGAATGTAAAATGGATCCCGATTCTCAACCGTAGATTCTGGCTCTGATTCTTGGAAGGACGAAAATGAACACTGAACGCGGCAGCGCCCTGGATCGATTCCTACGAGCGTTCACGGACGTGCGGCCAGGGGAAGGCACCAAAGCAATTCTCCTGGCGCTCAATATCTTTCTCATCCTGACCGCATACTACGTCCTCAAACCAGTTCGCGAGGCACTGATACTGAGCGAGGGTTCCGCTGAACTCAAAAGCTATATGTCGGCAGGCCAGGTGTTTCTCCTCGCTTTTGCAGTACCGCTCTATGCAAAACTCGTGAGTGCGATGCCACGCCGTCGTCTGATCAACACGGTTACGGCTTTCTTCGCCGTCTGCCTCGTGGTCTTCTATTTCCTTGCTCATGCTGGAGTGTCGCTTGGGGTCGTCTTCTTCCTCTGGATCGGTGTCTTCAACATGATGATTCCGGCCCAGTTCTGGTCCTTCGCCAACGATGTCTACAGCGAAGAAGAAGGAAAGCGTCTCTTCCCAATCGTCGGCTTTGGAATGTCCCTCGGCGCAGTCCTCGGCGCCGTGATCGCGGCGATTCTCATTCGACCCCTTGGTGTCTACCAAATGATGCTGGTCGGCGCCGCCATTCTCGTCATGGCGGTTCTGGTCACGAATTACGTTGACTCGAAGGAGAGACAGCGCCCGGAGGCTGATCCCGAAATCACTGCACCTGTCGCAACAAGCGCCCTTCGCACGGAGGATGCCCCAACCCCCAAGAGATCTGGAGTTTTCCAGCTCGTTTTTCGCACCCGCTACCTGCTGCTCATTGCCGTGCTGATGATGCTGAGCAACTGGGTCAACACCACCGGCGAGTACATCCTCGGTAGCGTCATAGCGGACGCGGCCCACGAGGCCGTAGCCGCCGGAACAGCAGAAGGAATGACAGTAGGTGAATACATCGGCACGTTCTACTCCCAGTTCTTTGGAGTCGTGAACGTCGTCGGCGTCCTGATGCAGCTGTTCTTAGTGTCTCGCATCGTCAAGTATCTCGGTGTTCACAAAGCCGTGCTCTTTCTGCCGTTGATCGCCCTGGTGGGCTACAACATCCTTGCGTTCTTCCCGGTACTTGCGGTAGTGCGCTGGGCAAAGACCGCCGAAAACGCGACCGACTACTCGCTCAACAACACGGTGCGCAACATGCTCTTCCTGCCCTGTACGCGCGAGCAAAAGTACAGCGCCAAGCAAGCCATCGACTCATTTTTCGTCCGAGTTGGAGATGTTCTTTCAGCCCTAGTCGTGTTCCTGGGTACGACCTATTTCGCACTGTCAGCGAGCGGTTTCGCGAAGTTCAATATCGGCCTTGTCTTGATCTGGATCACCGTTGCTGCGCTGATCGGCCGGAAATACCAACAGCTTGTAGCCAGCGGACAGCCGCCTCAGAGCGAGTAACCAAAGGCGATACCGGCGATCCAGGTGTCTTCGCCGGCTTCGATCTGGTCGACGAACAGTTAGGGCCCCATAGTCCAACGCCCATTGATGGAAGTAGTTCTCCCTACTTCGAGCACACCCGAGGCTGCCCGTATTCTTCGCGGATGTTCATCAAGTCACTGACGCCTTTCCGCATTTCGGCCTCGGCCTCTGCCGCCGTGGAGATGTTCCAGTCGGCCTCGATGAGCTCCGGAAACAGCGCCCGAGCCGAAGCCTCATCCTGTTGATCTGCGTAGCTCAGAACCTCGAGCCACCGTCCGGCAAGCGCGTAATTGGGATTGTCCGAGCGCTTCGCATCGGCAGCATGCCGCATCACCGACGGGTGATCGCATTCTGCAAGAGCGCTGAGAGCATCAAAGGCGTCGTCACCAATATCTTTGCGCAAAAGAGCCAGATCGTCAGTCTGTTGTTTCTGCTGAGCCTGACTCTGAGCCTTGTCAGCGTAGTGGCCGCTCATCCCGCCGGCGACCGCACCAGTTGTGCCTCCCCAAACGGCGCCATGAGCCGCACGCTCGACCGGATCGCCACCAAATATCAGCGCACTCATCAAACCACCGACCGCACCGGACACGGCACCAGTTGTCGCTCCGCGCTTGGCGCCCTCGGCAGCATGGCTGCCACTGGCACATCCCGAACCAAGGAAAACTACGATCAAAAGCGTGATCGCACCAACGATGAACCAGCTAATGTTGTACCCAGATTCTCCACTCATGAAGGCGCCTCCACATTCTTATTGACTCAGGATACCTTGAGAGGAGTCAGTGTCATACGACATCAAGGCGCCTCATTCGGACTGATAAACTGAAATCATAATGCTAAAGCTCAATAAGATCCGTTGGTTACCGACAGCCACCCTGCTACTTATCGCCGGGAGTATCTTTGCACTCAATGCTGGGTGTGCCTCGTCACGTTCCGGCTCCGGTCAGATGGCGAGGTACATGGACCCACCGAAGCGAGTGTGGCAAACCATCCAGCTGACGATGGAAGAGTTCGAGTATGAAATTGAATCAGATGATCCCCTTGAGGGGAAAATGCGGGCCGTCTCCGCCAAGAACCCGGACGTAGTCCTCGTGGTCGATCAAGTTATGCGCAGCGGCACTGTCAGCGTGTACGTGAGATCCGAAGGCTGCAATGAGGGTGACCAAGCCGTCTGTACGGCAGTCGTCGATGAGTTCATGACCGAGTTGGACGCCCGAATCTGGGGAAGGAAACAATGAAATGATGAATGCGGAAGGATGAATGATGAAATGGGGGCATCCAAGTCGATAACGATTGGCTAGGCAGGATCGGCATAGCATTCAGATCACGGTCGCCAAGGTCAGCCTGATGTCAGATTCTCCCGTCAACCTGCCCGAGAATTGCCACCCTTGAGGTTTCGAGACCGCGATGACCACAGAACAGAAGCTTCAATGACTCTCGAAACATCAAGAATGGTACGTTCCGCCAAACTGAAGTTTCTCTCAGCTCATTCTTTACAAGGAGTTTCAGCACGCTATGGCTGGCTCAGAACTCCCCAGTCCGCACCGCCACTGCAATCACACCTGAGCGGACTCCGATTTCATCATTCATCTTTCATCATTCATCATTGAGTTCTTTGTCCTGCCAGTATTTTGTTCCCGCAATGTCCACGTTGAGCATCAAGCCTTTTTCCGTCAACTGGTATATCGCCAATCCGTTGACGAAGTTGGTCTTGGCTTCTGCTGCGTCCTTACCCGCTGCGGCAGTGGCGCCGGCATCAGCTTGCCAGCCCTTCTCGACAAAGCTCTTGGCTATCGCTTCGTCCTGGAAGAAGAAAACTACCTGGTATTTGTTAACTCCAATACCAAAGCCCAC
>JAAESQ010001089.1 GCA_024229275.1 bacterium
GACATCCACATCCTTGGCAACGGCGTCGAGGTAGTTCTCGAGCGTCGCACGATGCGCGATTTCAGATTTCTTTTCCAGGTCAACGAGCCACCAATACTGCAACGAGAGCAAAACCAGAAGAGGGACCAGGATAGCGACAAATCGAATCCACAGCGTGCGTCGCCGCGAGCCGATCACGCCCCGCTCGACTGCGCGTAATTCACCCGCGGAAAATCCGCCATTCGCATCTCGATTGCTAGCCATCGTGACTCATTTACCCCTTCGGTTCGAGTGCAGCGTAGCTCGAGGCCATGCTGCGACTGTTGAGAATATAGCGCACGCAACTGCAGAGCGGGCCGCATTTTGCAACTTGGTCACATCACCCACAGTGTTTTTCAGCTCTTTGAGGACATTGACATTGCCCTCTCATATCGTTCACTTCATGGTCGAGGTTTCTCCATTTTGGGCGCGCATGCAACGAATCGACGTCTTGCTGCGTCTGAATAGGTGGGACCTGATGTTCAACACGAGGCGGCCGTTCCGCTCTCACGAACTCCTGGAGGTCCAAGAATGAGACAGATTCGATTTGTGATGATCGCAGTAATGATGTGTGCAATTGCGATTTCAGCCTTTGCCGGCGGCGAAAAATGCAAAGGTGAGGCCAAAGACTGCGTTAAGAAACTGGAAGCCAAGATCGCCGCCAAAGGATGGCTCGGAGTGGAGACCGCCAAAGTCGAACACGGCTACTTCAAAGTGGAGCGGGTACACGCCGGTAGCCCGGCCGAGGCAGCGGGCTTCCAGCCCGGTGACGTGTTATTGGCGATCAACGGCGCAAAATTCGGCGACAAAGAAGGCAAAGCGGCTCTGAAGAAAGCCAAGATGGGGCCCGGATCCGAAGTCGAGTACATCGTCAAACGCGCAGATAACAAAGCCAAGCTCGTTGCCACTCTTGGTCACGTACCAGAGAAGGTAGCGAAAATATGGATCGCCGAGCACATTGAGCACGAGCACAAAGGGATCAAGATGGCTTCGAAGTGAAGTAGATGTGATCGTGGGCCGGCTTGCCAGCAGGCAGCCGGCTCACAGTTCACCTCGACGACTCCAGAGCTTCGGCCACGCCAAGTTGGGAAGGTGGGACATGGACGGATACGACGACGGATCAGTTCTTCGGTTTTCGCCGAGAAGTACGAGCGAAAAACGCCGCGAAGAGTTCATCGTTCCATGCCTCACCGCGATTATCGTCTTGGCTCTCGGTTTGCTCCTGGTCACAGTAACTTGTCGTACCACTGCAAACGACGCCGCTCCCGCCCGAGAAACGACCTCCGCACAGATGCCGTGACACCCTTCTCGATCGGTCTTACACCAGGAGATTGATGGAATCAGCCGACTAGTTGACGACGCTAGGATCCAGCCCGCCGAGACTCGCCGAATTCCCCACCCGAAAGTACAGATCCTCGTGAACCATCATGAATCGCTCAGAGAGCGACGAGGACTCGAGCAACTCTCGTTTGCGATCGCTGTCGAGTTCGAGCACCTGAGCCCCAAATGCCAAGAGCTGCGAATCGCTCATTTCACTGAGCTGCTCGACAAGCGAGGCATGGGAACCTTCATCCGTTGGAATGAGTGATGGAAGATGCTGACACAGTTCCTGTCGCAGCGGAGCTAGGCTGGCAAACTCGTCACCATCAGTCTTGGTGGCGAGGTAGTCGACCTGAACCTGGCGGTAGGTCGTGGAAGCCGAGAGTTCTCGTTTGATTCGAAAACGTTCGAGACCGACGAGCCAGACCAAATACCGGCCGTCGTCGAGGTGTTGGTGCTCAGCTATAAACCCGACACATCCATGATCGCGTAAGGGCGGGACGTCAGACAAATGGCTTTCATGCCCGGCCTCCGGCTCGACCATACCGATGACACGATGACCGTCCAGCGCATCTTTGATCATGTCGCGGTAGCGGGGCTCAAAGATGTGAAGCGGAAGGACCTCTCCCGGCAGAAGGATCGTATCTGGCAAAGGAAAAACCGGAATCGTGTCTGGTATCAACCGCGTTTCTTCAGCTTCTAATTGGCTCGGATCATGGCTGGACAGCCCACTCATCTCGAACTCCTCTCATCATCAGACAACGAACTGGCGCCCAAGGATGTTCCCACAGGATATGTATGCTTTGCGTGGGGCTACCGTGAAGGGACTCTGGGCGAGAAGCTTAAGCTACTCGCCTCCTCATTGAATCCTGTGCCGTCTACTCTTTCAGGTTGATCTTCGACAGATCCAGAATGCCGGCATTGGCGAGAGCGGAGACGTCGGTCAGAGCCAAGCTGATGAGATCGATTTCCGGGATGATCGGAGAGTCTTGGAGGTCTCCAGGAACGACACCAAGCCCTGAAAAGCTTGCGTCCTGGTCGGCGGCCAAGGTCAGGGCATGAGCGAGTTCGATAAGCGTCGGCCACTCCGCCGGCAACAAATCGGGTTGCGGAGACAGCGGATAGATGACAAAGCCAAGCCGCACTCCGATGTTGTAGCCCTCGAGCACACGCGACCGAGAAGCACGGTTGATCAAGCGCTGCGCGATGAGCGGCGCATTCTCGAGTTCCATCTCGCGAGCAACAGCTAGAAACTCAAATGCGCCAAGCTGGCCCGGGATATCCGAGTAGCGAAGAGCCGAACGGAGAAGCTCATTCATGTGGCGCGCGATCGCTGCCGTGTCCATTTCCTCGGGATCGACCTGCGAACCCTGAATTGGGAATAGCCGCATAAGAAACAGGCCCAAGCCAGGCAACGGCTCGAGGCTTTCGCGACTCTTCACGTGCTCCAGCGTCTTCTGCTTGAACAAATTGATCTCGCGCGGCATGAATATGTCGAAGAATCGACCGTCAGCGACAAGCGTCGCTGTGTCCTTGGAGCTTTCGAGACCCGGTTGCATCTTTTCGATGTTTGCAGAATCGCGTCCACGGGTCAATGCCTAACCCGCGGGGATAGGCGACAATCGGAATCAGCCCACACATCTCAGGATTTCACCGGGATGGCAAGGAGATCACACGATGGATACCAAGGCGAGATTCGAAGAAGCAGTCAGCCAGAGTCGTTCGCTATCAGACCAAACGAACGAGACTCTGCTCGAGCTCTACGCGTTGTACAAGCAGGCCACGCAAGGAGACGCCACCGGAGATGGGCCCGGGTTGTTCGATCCTGTTGGGAGCGCCAAGTTCCAGGCGTGGAAGGATAAAACTGGCGTGGGCCAGGAAGAAGCCATGACCGCCTACGCAGACCTGGTGAAGAATCTGGGCGCATGAGTGACTCGCCGACCCTCGTCCTGATTGAGGAGCGCCTCCGCAGCGCTCTTAGCGCTACGCAAGTCAAGATCGAGGACCATAGCGAGCGCCACCGCGGACATGCCGGCGCCAAGGATGGCGCCGGACACTATCGCGTTACAGTTGTCGCCGAGGTCTTTGAGGGCAAGAACCGCGTCCAGTCGCAGCGCTTGGTGTATGACGCGCTGAGCGATCTGATGAAGGATGGGATTCACGCGTTGGAGATGAAGCTGAGCGCGGAGTGAGGGCGGGATCTGAGCCAGATGCAGATGCAGATGCAGATGCAGAATCGGTATCAGATTCAGATTCAGATTCAGAGACAGTATCAGAATCCTGCCCAGCTCAGCCAATGATGCGAGGCTAGGGTCGTGTTTGGCCCGCGCACATGATTGCATCTGGTCGTTCAAAGGTTAGGTACGTGTAGCCGCTATACCTCCCGGAGTAAAGGGCAAGCCGGCGCAGAGCCGCCGGTCGTTCCGACCCTTGACGCCGAGAGGCATAGCGGCGTGCAGGGTGGCATGAACGACCAGGAGGCAATCATGAACACTTCGCTCCCAATAAACGACTTCATCGCTCACTCAACCGCTCTCGAGGCTGCCACCATCGTGGTGAATCTCGCCCGACAACTCCCACCTCGGCTGAACTCGATCGCAGATCAGATCATACGTTCGGCGAACTCAGTTCACGCCAAGGAAGTCGATTCCCACCTTCGCCTGCTGACGAACTTGAACGTCATTGACATGGACCAAACCCAACACACAATGCAGCTCTTCGATCAGGTCCGTGCTATGACGTGGGGTTTGATTCATCCCAAAGATAGAACCCTTTAAGACTGTCATGTTGAGCGAAGCGGAGTCGAAACATCTCCCGTTAAATCGAGCAAATTGATGCCTGCAGCAGCAGTCGGGCTACTCGAGTCGGCGAAAGATCCCTCGACTTCGCTCCCAATGACTCGCGCCCCCCCGAATTGTCACCCTGAGCGAGCCGAAGGGTCTCCCCTTGAAATCAGCAGTATGCAGCCGAACAATTCGCCGCAATCAAGGCGATCATTATTGGATCGGGAGATCCGTTCGACTCCGCTACGCTCCGCTCAGGATGACCACCATTTTTGCGGTATTGTCATTCCATGAGTCTCCGCCGCGAACGCGGTGTTGAAAGGCTCGGGATGACAACGACTACGGCGGCGTTGTCATGCCATAAGTTGGCGCCGGAACGGCGTGGATATGCTCAGAACTTCTTCGGATGGATGAGGCACCATGTCATTGCACGTACCTGGTCGAAGAGATCTAGTGCAGTTCTGGCCTGATGACGGTCGATCGATCTGGCCGTCGCGAGCAGACGAAGAAAGACGTCTACTTCCTTGGCCGATCCATACGCGATGCGCCAGTGATGGATTCGATCACGTCCGAATCGACCATGTCCCTCAGCGAGATTGGCTGGCACTGAGGTCGCTGCACGCAGAGTTTGATCAGCAAGATGCTTGAGCAGTGCCGGCACTCTCTTAAGCAGCGCCATTGTTATGCCAGCCGCCTCGAGTGCTTTGGCAGTGGCGGTCAGATGATCCTGTGGGAGCGGTTGATGCATGGTCACCTCCGGGTCGTTCATGCATCTCCACTAAGTCGGGGCGACGGCCGGTGTCAGGGGTCGCAAAGCGAGCGGCGTTCCTACGCCGGCTTGCCCTTGACTCCGGTCGACTCACCGACTATTCGCACACCTTGGCCGACCCGGAGTGACCATGCTGAAGTGCCCCCGGATCAACCTGTCGCCGTCCCAGTCCCTGCCACGGTTATCTGGCCCTGCCGCTGGTTGCTGCCTCTGACTCTGATTTCTGATTCTGTATCTGAAGCCTGAATCTGTCTCTGCTTCTGACTTCTGCCTCTGCCGCCGTCACTGTCTCCGAAACAAAGAAACGCGGCCTCGCTTGTGCAGCGAGACCGCATCATTGAATAGCCTAATTGTTCCCCGCTCCTACGAGCAGCCGGTCGTTCCCCCACACGAGTCGCACTTCAGACACGTGCCATTGCGTACCATCGTCAGCGCTCCACATTCCGGACAGGGATCACCCTCGTAGCCCATGGCGCGAGCTGTCGAGGCCGAGTTCACCGGCGACGCGCCGATCGGACGAACGACGGGCTTCGAACTCGGCTTGAAGCCTACCGATGAACCCAAACCGGCCTGCGCAACCGCGATCGGGTGAACCTCCGCGAGTTTCTCCACATCTTCAGCGATGCTCTCTTTCGCGCCGGTTCCCATGGCATCGGGACGAACGTCTTCAGGCGTCACCTGCGCAAGTTCGTTGCGGCCCAAGTAGGTGATGGCAAGCTCGCGGAAAATGTAGTCGATCACCGACGTCGCCATCTTGATCCGGTCGTGGCCTGAGACGATACCGCTAGGTTCGAAGCGCGTAAAGACAAAGGCATCGACGTACTCTTCGAGTGGAACGCCGTACTGCAGACCAAGAGAGACAGCGATCGCGAAGCAATTCATCAGCGATCTGAATGCCGCACCCTCTCGGTGCATGTCGAGGAAAATCTCTCCGATCGAATTGTCTTCGTAATCTCCGGTTCGCAGATAGACTTTGTGGCCACCGACGCTGGCTTTCTGGGTGAAGCCCCGACGTCGTTGCGGTAAGCGACGGCGCCGCGCTTGGTAGCGGATCACGACACGTTCGGCGACAGCCTCGGCGACTTTGCTCGCATCACCCGAGGCTGCTGCATCAGCTAGCACAGCCTCTTCTTCGGTGTCGAGGGCGATGCTCAGCGGCTGGCTAAGTTTGGAGCCGTCACGATACAGAGCAACGGCTTTGAGCATGTTCTTCCACGACATCTCGTACGCCTTCTTGATGTCGCTGACGCTCGCCTCGCTCGGC
>JAAESQ010001090.1 GCA_024229275.1 bacterium
GGTAGAACTGCAGGAGAATGCGAACCCATTCCGCCGGTATTCGGGCCCTCATCCCCGTCGTGGGCGCGTTTATAGTCATGGGACGTCGCCAATGGCACCCATCTGGTGCCATCCGAGATCACCATGTAGGAGAGTTCTTCACCTGTAAGAAACTCCTCTACAAGGACACGCTTGCCAGCATCTCCAAATCGCCTCTTTACAAAGTAGGTATCGACGGCTCGCTCTAGGTCATCCTCTCCCAAGAGAATCTGAACGCCCTTGCCTGCCGCCAATCCATCAGCCTTGAAGACCACGGGAAAACCGAGCTTGCGCGCCGCAGCCACGGCTTCATCCTGGGTCCGGACTTCAACTGACTCCGCGGCTGGAATGCCATGGCGCTGACAGAATTCCTTTGCAAACACCTTGCTGGCCTCGATCTGAGCGGCGTTCTTGACTGGGCCGAAGATTCGAAGACCGCGCCGACGGAACTCATCTCCTATGCCGAATGCGAGAGGAAGCTCCGGTCCAACGACAGTCAGATCGATCTTCAGGTCGGAAGCGGCCTCTGCAGCTCCCGGAAGATCGTCAACAGCTATCGGAAGAATGTCGGCGGCTTCCGCAATGCCAGGATTTCCCGGTGCGGCATAGATTGCCTCGACTCCGGAGGATCGACGAAGCGCATGCACAATGGCATGCTCGCGTGCACCTGAGCCAAGAACAAGAACTTTCATACTTACCTCGATGTCTGGGACTGGAGAAGAGTCAGCCAACTCGTCTGCACGATGTCGGCTGCCGAACAGCCCCTGCTCAAATCATTTGCGGGACGGGCCAAACCCTGCAAGAGGGGTCCCAAGGCCACCGCTCCACCAAGACGCTCCACTGCTTTGTAACAAATGTTGCCGGCATTGAGATCCGGGAACACAAGTACATTCGCCTTTCCTGCCACACCTGATCCCGGTGCTTTGCGCTCGCCAATCGTCGGCAAGAGTGCCGCATCAAGCTGCAGGTCACCATCAAAGCTGAAGTCGGGGTTGCGTTGCTCAAGCTCCGCTACAGCAGCCTGGACCTTGTCGACAAGTGCATGCTTGGCGCTGCCCTTTGTCGAAAACGACAACAGTGCAACACGTGGATCTCCACCGACAACCAGAGAGTAGGTTTCCGCCGCACCTATCGCAATCTCGGCCAACTGCGCGGGGTTTGGATCGGGAAGGACGGCACAATCAGAGAAAACCATGATGCCGTTGTCTCCCCATTGGTTGTCGGGATGCACCATTACAAACGCCGATGACACCGTCTTCAGGCCGGGCTTTGCACCAATGGACTGAAGAGCCGACCGCACCGTGTCTGCCGTCGTGTGCACCGCTCCACCCACCGTACCCTCAGCCTGGCCGGTCGCTACGAGAAGCGCAGCAAAGAACATCGGATCTGTTGCCAACTCTTGTGCCGCGTCTAACGTGAGACCTTTGTGTTTGCGCCGCTCAAAGAGTGTCTGGGCAAGTCCTTCGACCCGAGAGTCGACTGCCGGATCAACAACCTCGACTCCGATGCTCTCAAGTTCATCGTGCGCTTGGGTGCGAGAGGCTGCATCAGCGAGCACAACGACTTTGCATGTTTCGTCCCGGACGAGTTGGGCAGCAGCTTCGACCACCCTCTCGTCGGCGCCTTCAGGCAAAACAATGCGACCCTCAACCGCGGTCGCACGAACTTTGACATCGTCCAGGAATCCCATCCTCATGACCTCCGGCGCCATTCTACCTCACTGTCTGGAACCTGTGACTCTAGGCTGATCCATCCGAAACTTGACTGATGGGAATAAAATAGTGGATATTTATGATCATGAATATCATGAATACCACGGATTACTACCGCCTCGGCGCCCTCGCCGAGCTTGCGCACCACTACCCAGCGCCGATCACGGCTCGCCAAGTGTCCGAAACGCGCAGGATTCCATTTCCCTACCTCGCTCAGCTCGTCCGAGACCTGAGCCAGCGCGGCCTTGTCAACACCCGCCGCGGCCCGGGTGGGGGACTCACTTTGGCGCAACCCGCCGGAGAGATCTCGCTTTCACGAGTTCTGGATGCAACCATAGAGATCTCAGGTTGCCCACCACAATGGTTGCTCCTCTTCGAATCTATCGAATCAGCACTGGGCAAGGCCATCGATCAATACTCGGTCGCCGACCTCGCCTTGTGGGAACACAAACTGCCCGCCGAACCTGAATACAACATCTAAGAAACTCGAATACTCGAGAAGGGAAGAACACATGAATATTGCCCTCGACGTCAGTCGCCTTGTCGGTAACACCCCCGTGGTGCGTCTCAACAATCTCAGCAGAGGTTTACCCGCGATAGTCGCGGCAAAACTCGAGTTCTTTAATCCTGGACACTCGGTCAAGGACCGCATAGGTGTCGCCATGATTGACGCCCTAGAATCAGACGGCAAGCTCCAGCCAAATGGCACAATCGTCGAGCCGACCTCCGGCAACACAGGAATTGCCCTCGCGATGGTGGCTGCTGCTCGCGGTTATCGTTGCGTATTGACTATGCCCGAGTCGATGTCAAAGGAGCGGCGACGAGTTCTCCGGCTCCTGGGAGCCGAAGTGGTTCTTACGCCCGCCGCCGAAGGGATGAAGGGTGCTGCTGCCCATGCTGAGAAACTCGCAGACACGATCGACAACGCCGTTATCCCAGGACAATTCTCAAACCCAGCGAATCCTGCGATTCACGCATCCACAACCGCACTCGAATTGTGGCGCGATACCGACGGCAAAATGGATGTATTCGTGGCAGGCGTGGGAACCGGCGGCACCCTCACAGGAGTGGGTCGTGTTTGGAAGGAACGCAAGCCAACGACCCATATCGTGGCGGTTGAGCCGGAGGATTCACCGGTAATCTCCGGCGGCGAACCGGGGCCGCACAAAATTCAAGGAATCGGCGCCGGTTTCATTCCAGAAAACCTCGACACCCGGCTCATCGATGAAACGATTCAGGTTAGCAATGACTCTGCATTCGACACTGCTCGGCGCCTCGCCGTTGAAGAGGGAATTCTGGCAGGAATCTCTACTGGAGCTGCGTGTGCTGCGGCTTTGAGGATCGCTGCTCGCGAAGATCTTCGGGACAAGACCGTAGTATTCATGGCCCCATCGACGTCGGAGCGCTACATCTCAACCGATCTATTCGCAGGTCTCGACGTTGAGTCTTAGGAGTTGGAGGGAACGCAGATCCTCAGAGTATCAGCTGCGATACCAGCACGCACAGGGAGCTTGCCGGCGAGATCACCATCGATCTGATACCACGCGTCATCATCCGGGGACGTCGATTCCAGGAAGACTTCATTCACTATCGTTGAATTGACGTCCGGCCGTCGCAAGTGGCGCTGCCGCGCTATGCCTAGGACAAATCCGAGTGCTGCTCGCCTTCCCCTACTGTGCTGGGCAACTACTTCTAAGCTAGGGGCATGTGGGTCCGCACCCGGCGTGGCATGGAAAGGGCCTGCGTAGCAACGTGAGTTTCCGACGATCACCCAGCCCGCGGTTCGAGACTCGTCCCCCATCTCGACCTTGACAGCTGGCATCGCCGCCCCACCGACAAATTCGACCATCGCCTGAACTCCAACACCTACCCGACCACCGAGTTTCTTAAGCCTTGCGCCCAAGCTGCTCAAGACGAGGGTGTCCGGGCCGGCGGACAACATCAAAAGAAAGATCTCTCCATGGTCAGTCTGCCCCACATGCATGTCGTGAATCTGGCCATCGAGTAGCTGTTTCAAAGCACGGTGAGCAGGACGCACGATCCCGAATTCATAGGCCAATACCGAGGTTGTCCCCCCTGGAAGAGGAGCCATAGCAGTGGCCGAGCCGAGGAGTCCTCGCCCGACTTCGTTATAGGTCCCGTCGCCTCCAAACGCGAAAACCATCGTGTGCCCTGCTGCGACCGCCTGGCGCGCCAGCTCTTCCCCATGTCCAGCTTCTTGGGTCGGCCACCACAGCAGTTGAACACCCATTTGTCGTGCCGCCTCGTCGAGTTTTGGGCGCTGACGCAGCAGTCGACCGCCACCGGCGATGGGATTCAGGATTACGGGATAGACACGACTCACTCTTCGTCCCCGAAAAGTTTACTGGACTCTCCCTCCTGCGAAAGTCCTAGATGGCGAAACGCTCGCGCCGTGGCGGCTCGACCTCGCGGGGTACGTCTCAGAAATCCGATCTGAAGAAGGTAGGGCTCATTAATATCCTCTAGGGTCCCTCGATCTTCACCCAAAGAAGCCGCCAACGCTTTCAGTCCGACCGGCCCACCGCCGTAGATTTCAATAATTGTGGTCAGGAGACGTCGGTCCAGGCTGTCGAGCCCATAACGATCGACCTCAAGCTGTTCCAGTCCGTACCGAGCAGCCTCTAGAGTCACCGACTCGCTCCCTAAGTGGTGGGCGAAATCTCTGACTCGCCGGAGTAGGCGGTTCGAGATTCGCGGGGTTCCCCTGGAGCGCCTGGCAATCTCCTGGGCCGCGTCTTCAGCAACCGGGAGGCCGAGGATCGTGGCAGATCGCTTCACAATCTGCTCTAACTCCGTCGCCGGGTAGAACTCGAGCCGTTGGACGATACCGAACCGATCTCGCAGCGGCGCTGTTAATAGACCTGTCCGTGTCGTCGCACCAACCAACGTAAAGCGTGGCAAACCAATGCGTACGCTTCGAGCAGCGGGGCCCTGGCCGATCAGGAGATCCAGCTCGAAGTCCTCCATGGCCGGATAAAGGATCTCCTCGACAGCAGCACTCAACCGATGAATCTCATCGATGAAGAGCACATCGCCAGGTTGCAGGTTGGTGACGATTCCAGCCAGATCACCCGGTTTCTCCAGCACCGGTCCGGACGTTGTATGGATCTGTGCCTCCATTTCGGTGGCGATGATCCGAGCGAGCGTCGTTTTTCCCAATCCAGGAGGACCGAACAGAAGAGCGTGATCAAGGGGCTCGCCTCGATCTCGAGCCGCGGTCATGAAGACATCAAGATTAGAAACCAACCGTTCTTGGCCGATGAACTCGCCGAGCCGACGAGGGCGGAGTCTCTCCTCGAATGACTCCTCTTCAGGAACAGCGCCCGGTCTAAGAACCTCGTTTGACATCTCTTACCGTGTCAACGTTTGGAGAGCAATCCGCAGCGTCGCCGCAAGATCCTCCCCCGCGCCCTCGGCACGGGCCAATTCTACTGCTTTAACGGCATCACTCTCACGGTAACCAAGGTTGACCAACGCTGATACCGCGTCGAGACTTTGATTGCCTTCAACGACCCCTCCCGGAGTCAAATGTCCTTTCAGTTCGAGAATGATCCTCTCCGCAGTCTTGCGGCCCACTCCGGGAGTCCTCTGTAAGCTGCTGACATTGCCGGCGTCGATGGTTGTCACAAGATCGGCTGGGGAAAGAGCCGAGAGAACAGCAAGGGCAGTGCGAGGTCCAACTCCGGCTACTGAAATCAGTCGCTCGAAGGCCGCAAGCTCCGCCTCTTCGAAGAATCCATAGAGATCGATCGCGTCGGTTTTAACAACGGTGTGGACACGCAGCACAACGCGTTCAGCAGTCGAGAGCCGGTCAAAGGCGCTAAGAGTCGTCGATACCCGATAGCCAATCCCGTGAACGTCCAGGATTACACTTCCTGGTTGTACCTCACACGGTCGTCCCTCGAGGCGGCCGATCATCTAGCTTCTCGGTGCGAACCGCTCCATCAGCTCGGGGTTCAAGACGATGACGGCATCCCTGCGCCGCTCGTTCAAAATCGCACCCAGGATCTGATTGGCCTGATCCGCCATAAGGCGCGATCTCATCTGCTCTCTTTGTGCGTCAACTTCAGCAGAGTCCAGAACCTGCAAGCCTACGATGCGAGCGATGACAACCGCTTGGTCGTCAACCTCAACCGGACCTACTATGTCGCCCTGGCTCGCAGAGAAAACGGCATTCTCAACGGCAGATGAAACGCCCAAACCGGTCAACGCGGTCCCTCGTCGGTGATTCCGCGCTTCGATAACCTCTGTGTTGCCCTGTGCAGCAAGATCGGCTACCTGTGTCCCCGTTCTCCATTGCGCAGCGTATTCGTCTGCTACTTCGGCAGCACGCGTAAGCGCCAGCGAACGGCGAACCCTTTGTTCGACAACGCTGCGAATCTCTTCAAGAGGAGGCACACCTTCCGGATAGACCTTTTTGAGCTGCCACACTACCCAACCACGGGGAATGCCGACCGGTCCACCCGTTTCGCCTTCTTCGGCAGCGAAGAGTGTATCGCTCAATCCCTCGACTTCACTCAGACCCGGCACGAACTCTCCGCTCGAAAAACGAGGGCTCTCGTTCAAAACGACCGCGTCATCCGCGTCGGCGAGACCCTGCCAAACATCGTCATCATTCTCTACGCCGTTGATCTGGTCTGCGAGTGCCTGGGCCCGAATCTCAGTTTCTGCTGCTGCTCGACCATCGAGCAATCTGAAGCGTACCTGCTCGCGCACCTCGTCAAGCGGCCGCTGTCTCTCGGGCTGAAATCCTTCGACCTTGATGATATGAAGGCCAAACTGACTCTGAATCGGCCCAACGACCTCGCCTGGCTTTGCAGAAAAGACAGCATCCTCGAACGCTTCCACCATACGGCCGCGCCCAAACCATCCCAGGTCCCCTCCGTTGTCCTTCGAACCCGGATCCTCAGAGTGAACCTTGGCCAGCTCGCTGAAATCAATGCCTGACTTCGCCATACTCGCCACACTTTCAGCTCGCAGCTGAACCTCTGCCTGGGCTGCAGTGTCGTTTTCGGCGGGCGCCTGGAAGAGAATGTGCCTGGCGTTTGCTTTCTCACCCTCAATGAACTCGTCGCGATGCAGCTCGAAGTACTTCTCCAGCTCTGCATCTTCTACCGGTAAGGATCGTCGTAAGCTGTTGGTTTCAACTACCAAGTAGCGGAGAACTCTCTGCTCTTCACGATGGAAGTCGTCTACGTGTTCCTCGTAGTGGGCGGCAACGTCCTCGTCGGTTGTAGTGACTTCGCTCACGAACCTACCAATCCGAACTTGGATGGCGTCAAAGTCTGCAGTTTCACGCTGACGCCGCAAGGTCGACTCGGCTTCATCATCGCTGACGAACGTTCCGTATTGAACCATCTGACTGAGCTTGCCTGTCAAGAGATCTGTGCGCACCATCTCTTCATAGTCGCGCGCACGTAGCTGGCTCGAACGAAGCATCCGCTCGTACTGCTCCTGACCGATGAACTGCCCGTCCGGAGAGAATTGTTCAATTACAAATTCCCGAAGTTCTTGGTCCGAAACGACAAGGCCGACCGACCGGGCTTCACGAGACATCAATTCCCGTGAAATCACTCTCTGAACGACTTGCGCAGGAAGATCGAGTTGATCCCGCACCTGTTCCCACTGATCGCCATAGAGGGACTGCATCTGCTGCTCGGTGCTCTGGAGTTCGCGGAGAAAGTCTGCCTCCGAGATCTCCAGGTCATCTATTCGAAGGGCAAAGCTGCCGCCGGGTCCACCCGCGCGCCCAGCGCCCCAATCCACGAATACCAATAAGACAAAAACTACGACAACACCCCACAGCACAAACTTCAGGTGTCTCAGGTTGTCGCGAAGCCACTTCAGGGCCATATACGTCCTCCCTAGGGACAGTCGCTAACGAACGCGAAGTGTATCGGAGCGCCTTTGGAGACGCAAGCTCCAGAACCCTGCGACTTTGCGACTCGAGAAACGACCAGGAAACAGTCCAAGGCGCTGCTGCACTGGGTGACACAATACCGCACCAATACGAAATCGCATGCCACGCCCGACAGGCCCTCAAAACCGCGTCTACGAAGGACTGATGCTGCAGGTTGTAGAGTCTCGCACGGCACACGCCGAGTTCGGAGTCCCACTCATCGTGTTACATTCCTATGTCAAGACCTAGGACCCGTCACCACATTACGGCTCGACCCTACTGTCTGGCGGACGGATACCACCGCATCACAATAGCTTGCGGGTCGATCACGCGGCATGTTACGGTGACGCTGGGAGGTTATCCCTGTGGCACGAGGTATCGAGATTGACTGGGTAGTGATCCGGGTCCACACGGTTCGTCGTTTGGGCACGATTCTGATGATAGCGTTGGTCGCAGCAGTACTCGTTGTCTACGCGTATCTCAGACTCAATCTTCCGCCAGATGTCGAGGCTCGCCAAGCGATCGAGCGCGCCGAGTCTGCATACGGTCGTGTCACCGAAAATCCGGTGCCCGATATCTGGGCAAGCGAATTGGAGCAAGCCGAAGGCCAACTCGAGTCCGCACGAACGGCCTACAGTGAAGAGTCTTGGGAGGAGTCAATCCAACTTGCTCGCGGTGCACGAACTCGATTTGAGGCACTCGTCGGAGCAGGCAAGCACGAGTTGGTGGGCGTCGGCCAAGTATTCAGCATGGAGGGTCGTGTGACCGCCCAAAGAGCAGGACGGTCGGAATGGACGACGGCCCATCAGAATATGCCTGTTTTCAGTGGAGACTTTGTCCGAACGGGCCGTGACGGCTCTGCTGAAATTATGTTTGCCGACGGAACATTGTATCGAGTTGCGCCAAATTCCTTACTTGAGATTCACCAACCTCGGCGCGCTGATGAAGGATCCGGCAGTGTCAGAATGAAGGTTGGACGAATCAACGTCTACACCTCGGGGTCGCCATCCACGGTGACCACCGAC
>JAAESQ010001091.1 GCA_024229275.1 bacterium
CCATGGGCACGCCCTTCTCGTAGCCGCGGAAAGCGGGCGCGCGGCTGCGCAAATCTGTTTCAGTGTATTCCCACCCACCAAAGAAACGCACCCTTATGCGCGGACCGGTAGTGGCGTAAGTTTCCTTGCGCTCCATAGCGTCAAAGATGGCCTCGCGCGTATTCTCGGTCGCCCACACTCCCTGGTAACCGGAGGCCAGCAACTTATCGCCGTCAAAGGCGCCGAGCTCTGATTCGACAAAGGGATGCATCACGCGTGTGGCAGATGGTTCTACACTGGTTGATTTCCCAAAGAAGTTTTCCTCTTCAGCCGTGCTCAGGCCGGTATGGCTGTCCGTCGCACCAACCATGCCGAACTTGTAGGGATTGGCCCCAAATTTCTCTTCCAGTTTGAGTCCATTCTTTAGTGCCTCGCGTGCATACTCACGCTGCAGCATGTCATCCTTTTTGAGTTCAGTAAGGTCGAGATTGCCGACATCCCAGGTTCCGTAGTCGGCGAACTCGTCGCTGGGTGACAGGCGCGGGTGTGCTTCGCCGTCCCCTTTTATCTGGGTCACCTCATAGAGCGGTTCCCATTTGGCGCGTAATTCCACATAGTTCTTGTCAACCTTGCCGCCGGCATAGGTATCAACCATTGGGAACATCCACCCGTTGGAGAGATTGCCGTTGTGGGACACCGCAAGTGCCTGGCCACCGGTTTTGGCCTCGTAGTCTGCCAGCCATTGATAGAGGTCCAGCGGGTCCTGGGTACCGATGGGAGGCTGAGTGGTTAACGGAGCCACCTGGCGCGCCCGGCTCCCGTCGTCGCGCAGGATGACATTGCGATGCAGATTGAATCCTTTGGGGACCGACGTCCATTCATAGCCGATCAGTGCCGTGAACCGGCCCGGCTCGTTGAATCTGTCTGCGGTCTCGGTAATATCCTCCCAGACACTGTTGTAGGCCTTCGAGCCGGGAGAGTAATCAGAGACAAGTTGCTCGGGAAGTTTCATCTGCGCAAAATGGCCGATCAGGTCGAAAGCGGCCTTACCCGCAGCCTCTCCGCCCTTCTTAAAACCTTCATGCCATTCCTTGCCCTTGGGTACAGCCAGAACATTGGGTGCCCCTTTTTGGATATCGAACGCGATACCCATCATGTCGGAATGGTCCGCGATCACCAACCAGTCGAGCGGCCGGGACAACTTGACCGGCAATCCGGATGATGATTTTATTTCTTCACCGCGCGCCAGGCGGTATGCGTCCTCGTGGCCAAGGATGCAGCCGAACAATCCGGCATCAAGCGACACCCCGGTGTGCAGGTGCGTTTCCCCCCAGTACACCCTGCTCGGAAACGAGCGTTGGGCATAGGGTGAATAGGCCTTGCCGGGGTAGAGGCCAGCGATGACTTTGGGGTCGGGGCTGCCTATGTCCGTTGCTTGGGCCGGGGATGAAATTGCTATGAGAAAGAAAGTGAGCATAGCAACAGACAGTTGAGTGACTATTACCTTCATTTTTCCATATCTCCCATTTTCTGCTATTTCGTTTCTACTACTTCTTCCAGTGAAAGCGCTCATGCTTCTGCAGTCGTCATAGTAACGATTTCGCCCACATATTTATTCTTCAAAACTGCGTCGTCTTCAGCGAGCATGACCCGCCTCAGCTGTATGGTCTAATCGAAGCAAGATGCCAAGCCAGCTATTGCACAACTATTTTCTCAAAAGAACCGCATTCGCAAAGGGTACCATCCGCATTCACCAGAGCGATTCGGTACCCGGGGTCAGCCTTCAGCGCTAGCGCCTGTGACATTTCGCTCGCGGATTTGCGAGGTTCCCATGTGTACGCTGCAGGTACTCAAAGGTACTATCATCCGCGAGAGAAGCGGAGAACATACTTGTGATCAAGAACAGTGTCAGAGCGTTGCTACTGGGAACACTCACAATCGTGACCGCTGGGTGCTTCGGACCTGGCGATGCCAGGATCGATCGAAGTGTAGAGTCTAGGTCGCGACCACGCATTGCCATCGCAGGGCTGGCGATTGAATCGAGCACCTTTTCTCCCGCGCAGACTCACGCGGATGCTTTTCACGCCAAGAGAGGGGACGAGATCTTTGACACCTATCCCTTCCTGAGTTCCGAATCACAGATACGGAGAAGGGCCGTTTGGATTCCGACCCTGAGAGGCCATGCGCTTCCAGGTGGGATCGTGACCAGAGAGGCATATGAATCACTAGTACAGGAAACCCTCGAGAGGCTCGAACAGAACGCTCCGTACGACGGCCTCTTTTTCGACATTCATGGTGCCATGAGTGTTGTTGGTGTCGACGACCCAGAAGGAGATTTCATCACCCGAATCCGTGAGGTGATCGGCAAGGACGTACTCATCTCCACGAGTATGGATCTGCATGGCAACGTCACATGGAGACTGGCCAAACAGACGGACCTGATCACCTGCTATCGCCTCGCACCCCACGAAGACGCCATGGAATCGAAACAACGTGCGGCAGAGAATCTCTTGTCGAGGATCGAAAGCGGCAAGGGCAAGCCGGCATACAAGGCATGGATCCCCGTGCCTATCCTGCTACCCGGAGAAAAGACCAGCACGCGAATCGAGCCGGGGAAGAGCCTCTATGCACAGGTCGCACCGGCTGCAGCTCAGGAAGACGTGATTGATGCCGCCATTTGGGTGGGATACGCCTGGGCCGACGAGCCACGCAACCATGCTGTTGTGATGGTCACGGGGGACAACAAAAAGGTTGTTACGAGCACTGCAGAGAAGTTGGCAAAGAGCTTCTGGGAGGTCAGATCCGAGTTCGAGTTCGTGGCCCCTGTGGCGACGTTTGAAGAGTGCATTGTGCAGGCCATCCAGAGCGAGAAGAGGCCGTTTTTGATCAGCGATATGGGAGACAATCCCACAGCCGGCGGGGCAGGAGATGTCACTTGGACTCTCAGAGAGATCCTCGCACGAAACGAGTTCACTGCCTCCGACGGGCCCTCTTTGATCTACGCTTCGATTCCAGGCCCGGAGATGGTGGAAGCGGCCGTCGAAGCGGGTGTCGGGCAGCGGGTTGAGGCCCTCGTGGGAGCGGCCATTGACGATCGCTATGCACCTCCGATCCTTCTTTCAGGTGTCGTGACATCGATCGTCCATGGCGATCAGCATGCCGAAACCGAGGTTGTCATCCGGACCAGCGGCGTCTCAGTCATCGTCACCAAGAAACGCAAGCCCTATCACAAGGAGGCCGATTTCACTCGTCTGGGTCTGGATCCGAGAAACACGGACATCGTCATCGTGAAGATCGGCTACCTGGTTCCAGAGCTGTACGACATGCGGGCGGACTGGATCATGGCCCTCACTCCCGGTGGCGTCGATCAGGATCTCGAGCGACTGGAATACCGGCGAATCATGCGGCCTATGTTTCCCTTGGATAAGGAGATGGAAGCTCCGGACCTCACCGCGAGATTGGTGCCATCGTCGGACACCACTTGACCCGGAGTTTCCAGCAGAGAGCTTGGCGAGGGCACTTTTGGTCTTGCGGTTGAATTCGATGTACTGGCCATAAAAGCCGAGGGCAATGCTGCCATCGACCACGTGCCAACGGTTGCTGAAAAAGACGATGACGCGCGGCTCGGCGCCACAGTTTATCCACGGCGCGAAGCCTGGTAGGATGGCGATCCTTTGACGGCGTTTTGCCGACGATAGCGGGCAAAATATTTTGGAAGTCGAGGACATCAAAATGGAACGTGCTGCTCTCTCCAACCCTCTGGTCACACTGCTCGACAAGGATCGTAACGATTTCACCCGGGCAGACATGCTGCGAGTCGCCCACGAAAACGGAATCGAGCGTTTCACATTTCAATACACGGCTTTGGACGGCAAGCTCAAGGAACTCAAGCTGCCCTTCGCCAATGCCACTCAGGCCGACGGCATCCTTGCCAGGGGCGAACGCGTGGACGGTTCGTCGCTCTTTCCTGGGCTCGTAGATGCGGCATCATCCGACCTCTACGTGGTACCGGTGTACAAGACAGCGTTTATTTCGCCCTTCGATCCGCAAAGTCTCAACTTTGTGTGTCGCTTCCTGGATCGCGAAGGCGAACTGGCCCCTTTCACCCCGGACAACATCCTTGCCATTGCCCACAAGCGCTTCACCGAACGCACCGGCTACGAGCTGCACGCCCTCGGCGAGCTCGAGTTCTTCCTCATCCGCGATGGTGGCCCGGAGTATTTCACGCCAACCCGGCAAGCTGGGTACCATTCCTCGGCACCGTTCTTCAAAGGCCACGACGTGGTCAACGAAATGGTCCGCTATCTGGCGCAGGTCACCGGCGCCGTCAAATATGCCCACGCCGAAGTCGGGTACATCGATTCGGTGCGTTCGAACTTGACCATGTTGTCCGGACGTCGAGCCGAACAGCACGAGATTGAGCTGCTCACCCGACCCATCGAGGAGATGGGAGATTTCACGGCTCTCGCACGCTGGATGATCCGCAATGTAGCCCATCGCAACGGCATGTTGGCCACCTTTGCTCCAAAGATCGAAGAAGGAGTTGCCGGCAACGGTTTTCATTTCCACATGGAGCTTGTCAAGGACGGTAAGAACGCCATGACTACCGATGATGGGCAACTCTCAGATGAAGCTCTCAAGTTGATTGGTGGACTGGTTCACTATGCGTCCTCACTGTCAGCCTTCGGCAACACCGTGGCCTCTTCCTTCCTGCGCCTGGTGCCCAACCAGGAGGCGCCGACACGGATCTGCTGGAGCGATGCCAATCGCTCAGCCCTCATCCGGGTACCCCTCGGTTGGTCCAAGAAGGCTCACTTGTCAAAGGTCGTCAATCCGGACGAACAGCAACCTTATGAAGACAAACGGGGCCGGCAGACGGTGGAATTGCGCTCGCCGGATGGATCGGCCTCTTTCCACTTGCTCCTCGCAGGATTGACCACGGCCGCCGAGTACGGCCTGTGCACCGAGGGCATGATCGAACTCGCGAAGACCGCCAAGGTGGTCGGCAACATCTTCTACGACCAGGAGCAACTCCGCCGCCTTGAGGCTCTACCGGGTAGCTGCGTGCGCTGCGCTCGACTCCTTGATGAGCGACGCTCAATCTATGAGGATTTCGGGGTCTTCCCGTCGCTGGTGATCGACCATCAAATTCAGATGCTTTTGGGCGAGAACGATGAGTCCCTCAACAAGGATTTCAGTCTGCTACCGGCCGAAGAGCGCTTGACCGCCACCCGCGAGCTCATGCACAAGGATATTCACCGGCACTGACGCGCAGACCCCGGGGTGAGGCAGTGGGTGTTATAGAAAACCATCAGTGACGCTCAATATCACCGTTCTAGCACCGATCCCTGACGCTAGAATCAGCACTGGCTCGCGCGTCCGAACGAGGGGCGTGACAGTCACGTCCCTGCTACCGTTATGAGGTGAAAGATCCATCACCCACCTTAGGGTCCAACGACGACCGACCGGAGTACTCTTGAGATTCACACGCATGATGGCGTCCTTGGCCATGATCCTCATATCACTCAGCTGTGGCCAATGGGACGGAAAGCAGTCCCAAGAACAGACCCTCGCTGAGAAACACCTGACCGAAGCGCTCGATCTGATGCGTACGGCAAAGGTCCAAGAGGCTGGCCACGCTCTCGATGCGGCTACCGCTCTTTCAGGCGACTCTCCGGACTTGCTCTTTCATCGGGCGCGTCTGCAGCTCCAGATAGAGTCTGCTGGTCCCGGCTCTCAAGGAGGCCTCACCGCAGCGACCGAGCTCCTTCGAGAGGTCGTCCGACTCAAGCCGGACAGCGTCAAGGCTCACAGGTTGCTCTACGAAATTGAGAGGAGAAACGGGAATCGGGAAGCTGCCGAACACCACCGGCTCAAAGTAGTGAGCGAATACGGCCAACTCGGCGAACTCGAGATGATCACCTTTGCCAGCCTCCTGAGAGCTGAAAACCGTCTATTCTTGACCAGATCCGAAATCGAGATGACAGGTGATGCCGAGATCGATCGTTTTCTGACGGAGGTCAAACGCCTGCGAAGAGGCCCTGACTATGCGCCGATTGAAGCTGTTCCGGCCATCGATGAGATCTTTGCTCGCCACCCTGAGTTGGCGAGTCTCAGGTTTCTCTTTGCCAAGTATCTGGTCTTCGGTCAGGTACGGCTTGCCGACAACTCGCAAGGAGGCATCGGCAGGATTAGCTCCAAGTTCGGCCTCGATCTCGCTCGCCGATATCTAGAGCAATCATTCGATCAGCTGGATCCCGGCTCCGTTCTGGCCCTCCAGAATGTCCTATGGTTGGCCCGGATCGCAGTCAGGTCGACCGATTACGAGGCTGGACTTTCGTTGTGCAGTTTCGCTCTGGACTCGCCCCTCTACCTCGATTCCGCAGCTCGAAGCCGACTGGTCGGCCAGAAAGCGGTGTCGCTATACAAGCTAGGAAGGTTCGACGAGGTCGTGAGCTTCCTGACTCCTTGGTTTAGCGCAGGATCCACAGTCAGCAATGACGAACTGGACAACCGATGGTTGCTTCACCTCGCCCACGAAAAGCTCGACGCGCCACCAGAGAATCGACGACAAACGTTCAATTTCCGCCCGGATATCGCAGATCCTGATCCGACTCATCTGTTTTTTGACGACATCGCTCCGGACCTCGGGATCGACAAGCTCGATGGCTATGGCCCCAACGCCTGGGGTGACTATGACGGTGACGGTGACTTCGATCTCTACGTCAGCGGCGGTGAAACGCATGCTGCTCTCTTTCGAAATGATGGGAACAGATTCTCCGAGGTCTCCGAGACAGCAGGGCTGCACCAGATCCGATCGTGTTTCAGCTCGACGTTTGCTGACGTGAACAACGACGGCTGGCCCGATCTGTATCTCGGCCGCGACGGCTGGGCTGGTCCCGGGCCAAACTCGCTCTATCGAAACAACGGTGACGGCACCTTCACCGACATTACGGAATCCGCCGGTCTCGGTGACCCCTCTGACACATTTGTGCACAGCTGGTCCGATGTCGATCGGGACGGATTCATCGATCTGTTCGTAGCCAACGGGATCACCATGTCGGGATCGATCAATCGGTTCTATCACAACAACGGGGATGGCACGTTCTCAGATCTCACCGCTCAGGTCGGACTCGCTGAACCGCCCGGCAACCGGACTATCGGTGTGGCCTTCGCAGATTACAACGGCGATGATTGGCCTGATCTATTCATCAGCGGATACCAAACACTCAACCGCCTCTACCGTAATCGAGGTGATGGCACATTCGATGAGGTGGCTGGGCAGGCCGGAATCGACGGCGCCGGCCACCTCAGTACGGGATACGTGTGCTTTTTCGTAGATCTCGACAACGACGGGTGGCCGGATGTTCTCCGAACCGCTTTGGCTCCGTGGGATGACGTACTGCTGGGTCTTTCCGACAAGTACGACACTCTGTCCGACGTGGAAAAACGCCATTTGGCACAGAACGGCCCAAGACTCTACCGCAACAATCGAGATGGAACATTCACCGAAATCGCCATGGCCACCGGTCTTGTCCATCCCGTGGGCAACATGGGCGCCAACGTCGCGGACGTCGACAACGACGGGTGGGTTGACCTCTATTTCGGCACTGGTGATCCCGGTCTATCACGAATGGAACCAGACCGTTTCTACCACGCCAACGGGGACGGGACCTATACAGAGCGGACTTTCGCTGCTGGCCTCGGCCATATCGGTAAGGGGCACGGTATCACCTTCATTGATCTCGACGACGACGGCGATCTCGAAATCTACGCGGCCGAGGGCGGCATGGTCTTCGGAGATATGTGGGCCAACGCCTTCTACCTCAATCGTCAGTCATCCGGCAACAACTGGATCCACATCGATCTCGAGGGTTCTCAAAGCAACCGAGATGGAGTTGGCACAAAGATCATCGTCAAGGCCGGACGGCTCACTCAGTGGAAGGAACGTCGAAACGGTGTCGGATTTGGATCATCGGACTCTCCAACCGTCGAGTTCGGAGTCGGAGGGGCAACTGAAATCGAGAGTCTCCGACTGCGATGGCCGAGTGGATTGGAACAGGATTTTTCAAACATTCCAGTGAACCAGCGAGTCTATGTCAGGGAAGGCCAGCCATGGGTGCTCTGGGAGGACCGTACGCCTCGGTGAGTTCGGCAGTTGTATACGGCTTCGAACTCGTACCGTGTACGCAGGCGCTGAACACAATTCCCGGCACACAGTTCATATCTGGTCTTCCTCATCTCCCAAAGCCCGGTCATCCGCAAAGCCCGTAATCCTGGAGCCCTTCCGATCTCAACAGTACGGTAAACTGGGCCACCGGCCATGTGCCGGAAGAAACCCTCATGGCTGAATCCCTGTCTCCCCCGTTACCGGAGTGGCCTCGAAGAGAGATGGCCATCCTATTTACCATCGCACTCGCGCTCAAGCTGCTCTTCCTGGTCACAGTGCTGGACAATCCATTCGTGGTTGGTCTGACCAATGACGAGATCCAGCACGTGGTCGAGGCATCGGAGATTCTCAAACACGGTCCAATCCGACCGGACGCGTTCTACTTCGCCCCGCTTTACCCTTATCTGCTTGCCGCAGTATTCAGCCTTTTTGGTGAACACTCTGTTCTCGCACTCATCCTCCACTCCATTCTCGGCGCCACCAATGTTGTGCTCGTCTATGCTCTTGCGCTCGTAGCGTCCGGCCGACGACGCCCTGCCCGTCTCGCTGCCGCAATGGTGATGCTGTACGGACCGTATTGGATGCTCGAGGTACTCGTGCTCAAAACCACCCTCGCGACGACGATGTCGACGGCGGCCTTTGTAGGCTTACTTATATCGTTGAGACATCCTCGAAGTGGGCTCTGGTTGGCCGGCGGCCTCCTATTTGGTCTTCTCACACTCGTTCGAGGCAATACCCTGGTCCTGATTCCGGCGCTGGTCGTAGTCCTGGTCATATACCATCTCAAAGGCCGTCTCCAGAGCCGATTCCTGTGGCTCTGGCTCGTTGGAATTGGGCTCGGGATCCTGCCTGCAACCGTTCACAATGCCATCGCCGCTTCCGACCTGGTATTGACCACCTACCAGGGTGGCACCCAGTTTTGGATAGGCAATCACGAGGAAGCCCCGGGAACTTATGTCTCCCTGCTCCCAAATCGAAGCTTGCCGTGGGAAGAAAAGCACGACGCAATCTCGATCGCCGAACACGCTTCTGGTGAACCGCTGTTTCCCTCGCAAGTGTCCACATGGTGGCTTGGACAGGGCCTTGAATACGTACGGTCACATCCCGGCGAGTGGCTGACGCTCATCCTACGAAAGGCGTGGTTGTTCCACGCAAACGCGGAGTTGGTCGACGTCGTCGATATTCGCGTGCTGCGCGAACTCGAACCGCAGCTTTGGCTTGCCCCCCTGCCGTTCGGTTTTGTCGTAAGCCTAGCTGCAGTAGGTATCCTCCTGACTCTCCGGCGATGGCGCGACGATGGCGTGCTGTGGGTTGCGACTGCCGCTTCAGCCGGATCGGTCGTGCTGTTTTTCGTGTTCTCTCGCTACCGCACGCCAGTCGTGTCACTGTATGTGGTGCTCGCGGCCATCGCCCTTGACCGGTTAGTGCGCCTTTGGCGCGTCAGACGGATCCGTCAGGCCATCCCGGCTCTACTAGCGGGTGCGGCTGTAGGCGTTGGCTCATTCCTGCCGGTTCCACACAACGACACCAGCACGGCCTGGAACACCCTTGGCGGCCTTCTCCGCCGGCAGGGCGACATGGCTGGTGCCCAGGCCTGTTTCGAAAAAGTAGTCGCAGCTGCTCCTGGAAGAATCCTATTGCGGACAAATCTGGCGTTGGTGCTGGAGGATCAGGGCCAGCCCTGCGTGGCGATCCAGCATCGGCGCGCCATCCACAGCGTCTTGGTAGCACGAGTCGAGGCAGGTGCTACCCATAATGATTTACTTGAATTGGTGATCAACGGTATGGCCCTGGCCAACGATCTCCGGGTGTGTGGCGTTTCTCAAGAGGCAACCCAGATCCGACACAGTATCTCCGCTCCGGCCAAGTGGCTTCTGGCGGAACAGCAAGTGGATCGATTCGCACCACTGCCTTGGGAACTCGAAACACTACAACGAGCCGCGATTCTGAATCCAACGACGAACCTCGAGACCAGGCCCCCGAGCGACGGCTAATCCGCGAAAGATCCGCCAGTACTGAGACCTACACCTTCAATTAGTTTGTCGGAGAGGGAGCTACGAGCTTTGCAATCTGATACTCCCCGACCACTGTCGTCAGTTCGTATCGTGAGTACATCAAGTTTTCGAGATGAGGGATTCGTTCATAGTCGCCGCGTTGATGAAAAACGAACCAATTTGGGAGAGTCGTCAAGAACTGCTCGGGCTGAAGTCCTTCGTCGCGAAACACCTCTGCCCATCGACCCCAGTGATACAACCAGAAGAAGTATCGTGTCGGCGCCTGGCGGTCCGCCATGAGATAGAGAATCGGCTCCCCGCCGAGGACGAAAATCGTGTCTTCTGGATCTGTATTCTCCTGAAGATACTCCGCAACTTCGCCGAGATCTTGGCCAGGCTCAGACTCGAGATGCCGAGCGACACTTTCGAACCGATAGGGGGAATACGTAGAAAGCACCATGAGAATGAGGCCTGCGGAGGCGAACCTGGACCAGTCAGCCGCCTTGATTTCAAGCTGCGAGACAGCAAACCCAACAACGAGCGCAAATCCGAGGCTCATCTGTAGGTAATAGTGAAAGAAGGTGTTGCGACCCAGGGACACTCCGAGCAATGACGTCAGAACAAGGCCCGCGAAGAACACACCCTTCCATCGCGCCTCTGACCACAGCCTCCACCGAAATGCCACAAATACGGCCGCCGCCAACGCCAGCATCGTCAGAATCTCTCGAGTCGCCATCCAACCCAGAACAAGCCCGAGGGCTTTCCACGCCTCGACTGCGGAGATGTCATTCAAATACTGACTGTTGTAGCGATAGACGAACAGGAGTTCTGAGAGTGTCCCCCGGAATACGAAGTACAGAAGAACGGAACCGAGAGCCCCCAGGAAGCCACCCACTCCGTAGAGCACCTCACGCCCCAGCTGGCGACCGTTTACTGGTTTGTGCACGAGCTGTCGACAGAGTAAATACAACGGAACCATCACGAGTGAGTAGACCGAAGCGAACTTCGTTAGCATCGCTATCGCCGCAGCGGCGCCGCATAAAATAAGCGGCCAACGTTTCTCTTCGTCTCCAAGGTATACAGCGAAACCGAGCAGTGAAAGCACTACCGGTCCCATCATGAAGACTTCGGCCATCGAACCGAGGCCATGAAAACTGGTAGAGCTCAAAAACACTCCATAGTAAAGTGCTGCAGCCACCGCTCCTCGATCTCCGAAAAGGCGCCGACTCAACAGAAAGACAACGAGCACCGACGCAAGAACGTAAAGAGCAGTGAACACCCTTAGGGCATAGACACTGGCGCCGAAGACCTTGATTCCAGCGGCCAGAATAAAAAAGAGGCACGGGCCTTTCGGCTCCCAAGCCGTCACGTAGAGCGATCCCCCTTCGGCGAGATCTTTGGCAACGACGAAGAACAGCGATTCATCCCAATTCGTCACCACCGAGTCGAAGAACGGAAGCCTCATCCCGGCCACGATGAGGAGCACCAGGATCAGGTGTACAACGTGCACTTTGGGTAATCTCATCTCCTCATACCTCGGGCTGTTGTCGCACACCCAGAGGGTTGGCGCAAGCCTCAAGCACCTCAACGGGAAGCACGGCGGCCAAAGAATACTGAAGGGATTTCGAGTATTCGTGTCCACCTTGAGCGGCCCTGTCACCAAATACGAACATGCCAGATCTCGCAAGAGCCGCACAGACCCTTGACAGATTCAAAGTTTATTTATACTTTATTTATGCCTGTCAAATTTCCACCTGTCCACGCTGTGCAGGGGCACCAGAAAAGGCAACTGACCCGAAGATCGGTGCCCCACGATCGAAAAGGGAGTCGAAATGGAACTCATCGAAGCCAAGAGCATTGTCAAAATCCTCGCGCAGGGGACGAATCCCACCACCGGTGAAGCCTTTGCTATGGACAGTCCATACAACGACCCGAGCGTAATCAGGGCCCTCTATACAGTCCATGATCTTGCCCGGTCGGCCAAGAAACCCAAGATGAATATCGAGGAGAAGCGCCGAGAGAACCTCAACAACGGGAGACCGATAAACGCCGGACTTCCGTGGACTGACGATGCCCGTTCGACGGTCGCCACCGAATTCAAGAAAGGGAAGACCATCGCGGAATTGGCAACGATCCTTGAACGCAGCCTGGGATCAATTCACGCGGAACTGGTCAAACAAGGACTTGTGAAACCCGACTTCAGGTAGGGCTTGGACTACATCCTTTCGCAGAGTCCGCACGACCGACCCTAGAGGCCCGGCCGGAAATCCCCTCACGGCTGCAAATCGCGAATGAGGCGCAATCTGAGATGCCGTAAGTCCTTGAAGTAGAGGGACTACGACTGCGGCCTTCCGGCGTCACATCTCGCACCTCCTCGCAATTTTCGCTTCGCGGGGGAATCTCGACCGGACCTCTAGAACGAGATCTTGACACCAAATGAAGGCACGATGGGCATGCCGGTTTCCGCCGTACGATCGGTCAGATCCTGGTTGTAGTCCCAGCCAAAGACATTTTCTCGGGCGTAGGCATTGATGATATCGAGGTAGTAGATCGTGTCGACGCGGGTGTATGAACGCTTGTATTGCACACGAAGGTCGAGGCGGTGATAGTCGGGCAACCTCTCGCTGTTGATCACCTCGTCCGGTTCGTCGCGCTGGTAGGTGATGTAGTCGCCTGCCTCAGGGTCGTAGATGCCGTCACCGTCAACGTCCTCGACGACTCTGATGACGTTGGTCAACGGTGTAGTGGGGAAGCCGGTCGCATACCTCCAGCGGGCACCTATTTCCCACCTAGGGCTGAGACGCCAACCGCCGATCAGAGTGACGGTATGACGCCGGTCCCAGTCCTCCCACCACCACAGACCGTCCTGGTCGCGAGTCTTGGTTTGGCCGAACGCGTAGCCGACCATGCCCCAGTACGGTCTCCCACTGCCTTCAAGCAGCGTGAACGTGAGTTCGACACCCCGTGCGAATCCATTGCGGGAGTTTTCCGGCACGAAGTTGTCTTGAGTGCGCATGTAAGGCACCGCGAAGTCGTCGTCGTCCAGGACTAGAATCTCCTCCATGTACTCGCCGGACTGGAGAATGTCGTCGAGTTCCTTGTGATACAGGTCGATCCCTAGGGTCCACCCACCGTCGTTGCTGTGTAAAGCGCCGACCAACCAGTGCTCGGCACGCTCGGGTTCGAGTTGCAGTTCTTTGATACCACGGAGGTCGAGGAAGTACCCATCACCTTGGAGAGACTCATAACTCGCGAACTGAGTGTAGTGGCCCCAAGCTGCGCGAAGCTGCCAGTGATCGGAAGGCTCCCAGCGAAGGGATGCGCGGGGGCTCGTGGAACTCGAGTCAGTGAGGGTCGATTGATCCCACCGCACTCCGGCCTTGAACGCTAGAGTCGGAACAATCTGTACCGTATCCTGAATGAAAGCCGCCCTTCGACGAAAATCCTGAGTCTCGGCAAAGTCCTGCAGCCAGTCCGGGATATGGATGCGTGGATCGTCCGTGCGGAAGCGAAAACTGACCTCATTTTTACTCTGTGCTGCTTCAATGCCGGCGAGCAACGTATGACGTCCGGCAGCGTACTCGAGGGTCGATCGCAGAGACAGCACATCACCGGTCAACTTTTGAACATAGCCGGTCTCGAAGCTGGTCTCGCCCTCGCGGAAGAAGAAATCGGAGGACTGCTGGTTGCGGGTCGCAGACAACACCCAGTCCAGGCGGGCTCGACGACTCAGCCAATGCTCGCCGCGGAGGCCGGCGATGAATCCTTTCTGGTCGTCCAGAGCTTCGATCCGGTCGTCAACGTCGCCGAAATCCGACTCCTCGTCCTCGGCCAGATCGGTACTTTCGTCATAACCCAGCACGGTCATCGAGAAGCGATGACCCTCGGCTGGTTCGAACATTAGGCGGGCCTGGGCGTCTGCGAACGCCGGGTAGCTGGATTCGGTGTCCTCACTAAGCTTGAGGGCAACGTCGTAGTAGGTGCGACGTGCCGATACCATCCAACTCGATGGCATGCTCTCCGAAAGTCGTCCTTCGCCAACGAGATTTGTGTGGACCATGGCGACGTTGGCACTGCCTGCGAATTTCCGGTCTGTCCGGCCATCGCGATTCTCGACTGCAATGACCGCGGACAGGCGATCGCCATAGCGCACATCAAAGCCTCCCGGATAGAAGGCGATTGAGCGCAAAGTCTCGGGATTGAACAGACTGGTAAGGCCGAAGAGACGATAGGGATCAAAGACCGAGATGCCATCGATGTAGATTCCGTTCTGGTCAGGCCGACCACCACGCACGTATAGGCGAGACGACCAATCGTCAGCGCTGACGACTCCGGGCAGTGCGCCTAATGTCTGTAACACGTCCTCACCGGCCCCAGGCATGGCTACGACAGCCTGCGGTGAGATCTGCACCTCAGGCCCGACCGAGTCGACAGATCTGCCGGTGACGATCATCTCGTCGGAGAACTCAGGCTTCGCTGCGGAATCAACGGCGATGGTCACGTGGTCAGACCGGACTCGGACCTCGTGCTTGGACTCCATGCCGCCGTCGAGGCGAACGACAAGGGTGACGGGCCCCGGAATCCGAGTACAGAAATCAAACCTCCCATCTGCATCCGTAACAACACCAAGGGCCGATCCTGTGGTCACCAAGACGCCGACCAGCGGCCGACCGGAGGAGCGATCGACAACTGTCCCGGCTACAGGGTGACAGGAATCTTCGCTAGGTTCAGGCTCCTGCGCCCCTCCATGCATCCCAACCAGCAGCAAAACTGTCATGAGCAAAAAGGTTCGGGCCAAGGTGATTGTCTCCTTCACCACAGGTACTCGCACGTTGCCAAAGATGAATCGTCGTCGCATGTTCTAGTCCTCCACAAGCTCGACCTGCGTTCAATGCGGGCTCACCTCCTCGGACTGGCAACTTATGTGCCACCATCTGGTGGGTGTACTCAGATCTCCTAACGATCCATTTCAAGTGACTCGTATCTATGAAGCTTACGCGAATTCTACGCGTCGAGACCGAGAATCGGCTTGATCCGATAGCTAGCTGCAATCTGTCATCATTTCAATACAGTGTCGCTAGCTTCTGACATGATGAGTCCCGAACCGCCTCTATCGGTGATCGGTGCTGACTTCTGAGATTCCTGCATCTCCTGCTCCCGTTCGAGCGCACGCACGGCAAAGTTACCAACGATGAACAATGAGGAACACGTACCTGCCACAGTGCCAACGATAATCACCCAAGCGAAATCAACGAGAGGGGTAATGCCGAGCACCAGAATGGCTATCGCCGGCAGCATAGTGGACAGGCTCGTCAAGCAAGCGCGACTGAGCACGTTATCGACGCTGGTACTGACTACTTGCTGGACGGAAGCGCATCCTTCCCGTCGGTGACGCTGGCTCCAACTCTGCTGTATGTGACTCCATAGGACGACTGAATCGTTTACGGAGTAACCGATGATGGTAAGCATGGCAGCCACCACCGGCAGATTGAGGTGGATTCCGAAGATGGCCATGACCATCAGCACAACTCCCAGATCACTGAGCACAGCCAGGAGCACTCCACTGAACACGAGAAGTCGAGTGGAAAGAGTCCCGCCTGCGATGGTACGTGAGAAAACCAGTCGCTCCACCAGTTGCTGAAAAAGGAAATAGAGGGCCAGAAAACCAAACGAAAGAACCAGTACGCTCGAGCTTCTGAACAGGCGCGTGCTTGAAACTCGTTCATCGATAGCGTGAAGGCTTTTGATTTCTACTGCTTCATCATCCAGAACTTCGGTCACCATGGCGAGGGAAAGCTCCTGAGCTGCGGTGCCTCCAGTGATACTGAGCAAGGAGAGAATCTGCTCGGGCTCACCAATGCGCTGGTGGCGAATCTTAAAATTCGGCAGGGTCAACCGAAGCTCTTCGACTGCGTCTCCGAGCTGCTGCGGTTCGTCAGCAGAAATCACAAGCTGACTGCCGGGCCGAAAATCGGCACCGAGTTCAAGACCGCGTCCCTCAGAACCATCTGCAAGCAGCAGTGTCCCGATAACTCCGAGCGCCAATATCAGAATGGCGAGATATCCATAACGCCACCTGAATACTCCGACTTTGCCTCGCCGCAGCCATGAAAGGAAGTGGTTCTCCCTCCCTTGGTTAGGCCGCCAGAAGCGTTGAAGGAGCTGTCGAGTGACCATGATCGTGAGAAGCGAAGCGAAGATTCCGACAAGCAGGAAAAGGGCAAAGGAATGCAACCGATCGCTGCTCAGCAAAAGGAGGATCACGATGAGGGTGGTGGCGTTGGCATGCAGCAGAGTGCGACCCTCTCCGGCAAGAGAATAGAGACCACGCACCAGACCTTGGCCTCTTGTCTTCCCGCTGGTAGGCCCGGTGAGTTTCCTCTCCAGGTTTTCGAAGACAATGAGGAATGCATCCATCCCCATGCCCACTGACAGGATCAATCCGGCGATGCCCACCAGATCGAGAGTCAAGCTACAGGCTGCCGCCAGACCGGCCAGGCTGACTAGAAGAAATACCAATGACAGGAGGCCGACCAACAACAGCCAACCCCGATGGTGATAGGCCACAGTGAGAAGTACTCCAAGACCCGTATAGCTGAACAGCAACGCGACCCAGCCGAGTTGCTGCAGCTCCTGGCCCAAACTCGGACCTACTGCAGAGATATCCGCCACCTTCAGAGAAAGTGGCAGACTGCCTGAGCGAAGCATTGTTGCCACTTCCCGAGCCTCATCCATGGTGTAACCACCGCCAAGCGTGCCAACGCCATCGATCTCGCTGGCGATCACACCAACCCACTGCACCTGGTCGTCGATCAGTATGGCCAGCTGGCGGCCGATGTTGGCACTGGTGAGGTCGGCGAAAGCCTGATCGTGAGGTGGCGAAAAGCGAAAAGCCACCCGAGGAGTGAGAGAACTCAGATCCGAGGTGTAGGATCCCTCGCTTACCACTTCTATAGTTCTCTGGTCCAACATGTGACCCGAGAGCTGAGCGGGCGCCAAATCGAGGAAGCGCCCCTGATAGGGGAAGAGGCCATGCCCCGCCTCACGGTATTCGGCGAGCACCATGCGCAGACTCAATAGGTAGGTGCGCCCAACAGTGTCGAGCACTCGCTGAGAGTCTTGGTCACCGGGGATGCTGACCACAATCTGCTGATCGGAGCGCACCACTACTTCTGGGATGATGTTGAGTCGCCTCTGCAGGCGATCATGAATGATCTCTTTGGCCAGCCCGAGAAGCTCTTCCTCGCTTAAGGAGTCAAAGCTATCGAGTCGACTGGTGAAGTCCGGTCGATAATGCACTACGAGACCACCGGCAAGATCGAGACCGAGGTCGATAGGCGACTCTCCTCGCATGAGCGGCAGAACCAGAGAACACAGAAAACACACCAGGGCCACACCCAGGATCACAGAGGTCCAGGACCTTCTTTTCATTGTTCGTTCCTCCACCGACGAGTCCGCCTCGCCGGATCTTCTTCGCTGTGAGTGAATGACAGGATTGCCGACGCACCGCTAGATGCGAACAGAAGGCCGGCTTAGCTGTCAGCGAAAAACGCTGAGGAAGGAATCCTCAGCCTACTGACCGCGATCCACGATCAGCAGAGGAACGAACAGTTCTCAAGGAAGAGTGGGCAGTCGAGAGTGAATGCCTGGTTGGCTGGCTGTACGAGCCTGCCACCACCGGCATCTCCTGCGATTCCGAGCTGAGGGGCCTCGGCTTCATCACACAGAAGGAGCCGGTCGGGAAGCTGATGCACGCTATTCAGAGTTGCTGCATGGAGACTCTTCATGCCTTCACCAGTGGCGAAAGCGGTATCGGTTTCGAGCACTACGAGCTGGCCGGCCACGCAGCACACGATTCCAATAACCGCCAATGTCCAGGCTATTGCTAGCGGAAGACGGGTAAAGGTCATCACATGAACGCTAGGTCCCAGCCGCCTTCCTGTCAAGTACAACTGGTCCACCGAGTTCTTGCGCAGCCGTGCTTCAAAGGCAGCTGTACGCACCTTTGGTTCCTAGAGGAGGTGTCTACGGAGTTCAGACTCATCCTGAGGATCGAGGTTGATCAGGGCAGTGGCTGCATAGTGCCGTACCCAACGGTCATCGTCTGCCAAAGCAGCAGTAAGGATTTTGATTGCATCCGCCCCACCGATCTCTCCAAGCGCGATGACTACCTCCCAGCGCCCCACGCCTTCTTTGCGCCGCTTCAGCACTTTCCCAAGAGTGCGAGTAGCAGATTGCGCGCCCAACTGCCCAAGCGCTTTGGCAACGCTTGCTACGACAGAATCATCAGCATCCTTGAGCGCTTTTTTGAGAGGCTTTGTTGCGGCTTCGACCTTCATCTCTCCCAGCGCCAAAGCCGCTTCACTTCTCACATCTGGGTACGAGTCCTTCAGTGCAGCGACAAGAACCGGTACAGCGCTCCCGTCAGCAAACTGCCGCAGTGCAGCGACGATCTTCTGTCGCAGATGGTTGTCTTTGGTCCCTTTCAGAGCGCCAATCAACACCGGAACGGCTTCATTGAGTTTCTGTGCGCAAACGAGATCGACTGTTTTCCCACGATCCATACCAGTTGGATTGGCCAGGGTCGAAATCAACTCCCGAGGGCTCGCCTCGCGCAGTTGGCGATAGGGGTCCCAGCTTTCTATACACTCACGACAGGCACGATCGTGGTGATCCGGTATGTCCAGCTCGACACATGCGACACACACAGCTCGATCGCAGTAGTGGCATGCTTCCCTTGGCCGCTGCTCGGAGAATCCCTCGCCGCAGATCTCGCAGCTTTGAGTCTCGCTCATACTAATTCTCCTGCTGGGTGCGAAGTGCCACGTCCACTGCCCGGGATTCATGCGGTACCTGCAGAGTCGTTATTGAGAATCTCTGAGACGCACCCCTGTCTGTTGTCTTGCCCTCATCCTATGATACGACCACCGATTTTCGTGTTAAACGCCAGAGGTAGACGAGTAGTTCTATTTGCCCATAGGTTCTCCGATGGGTCGGCAGCACCTTCATCTTTACCGAACCTCTCGGCGCCTTCCCAAACTGTCACTCTTCAGGCTGAAGTACTGCTTCCTCTTTTTGGCCGGTGATCTTCATCTTCCCCATCATGCTGCTGACTGTCCCTGTGATGGTTCCACTTTCGATCATGCATTCGGCATCAACATCCATCACTTGCTCACCCATTTCAAAGCTCGCATTGAAAAGCAGTGCCGTCCCGTCGAACTGAATGTCGCTCATCTCCGCTTCACCCATTGGGAATGAGATCTTGCCCACTATTTCTTGACCGTCACGGGAGAACTCCAAAGTGAACGTCATGGGCATGCCATTAGCGTCGCCTTCCACATCCCAGCTTCCCAGCAGGTCCTCCAGATCCTCAGCTGACGCCGTTGCGGAGTCGCCGTCGATGGATTTCGCTTCGTCGAGTTGTTCGGCATCGAAAACCCAAATCCCCCTGCCGTGGGTCGCAATAGCGATTATTTTGTCGCGGGGGTGGTACGCCAAATCATGAACGTAGGCAAACGGCAGATCGCCCAGAACCTCCCACTGTTCCCCACCATCTTTTGTGAAATAGACACTCGAGTCAGTGCCGAGGAACAACCTCTGCGGGTCTTCCGGATCCTCACGCAATACGTTGACCGGACCGAGGGGAACGTTTCCTGAGATATCGACCCAGGTCTCACCCAGATCAACCGACTTCCAAACATAGACCTGAAAATCATCATCTCGGCGGCCCGTCTGCGTCAGGTACACCGTGGTCAAGTCATGTTCAGATGCCACCAGCCGAGACACCCATCTGGCCGGCACCTCCCCGTGACGAATCTCCTGCCACTTCTTGCCGCCGTTCGTGGTGTGCCAGATCCGCCCGTCATCCGTACCTGCATAGATCAGGCCAAACCGAAGGGGAGACTCACTCAGAGCGGTAATCGTCTGATAGTTAATGTCGCCTTGTTTCCTATCATCGTTGAATGAAAGATCTGGGCTGATGGTTTCCCAGGTATTCCCTCGGTCCCGGGACATCATCACAGACTGCATGCCGTGATACACGATATCTGGGTTGTGCGTAGAGACGATGGTAGGAGTTAACCACTGACCTCTCAAACCCTCTTCACCAGGCAGGACAGGAGGGAGAAGGCTCTTCTTCGTCTCTGAACCGTCGACAGTTTGCCGCCCCAAGTCTCCGTAGAACTTACTGGCGAATACTGCACTGTTCCTCACATCAATGGCGTGGGACGTTCCTTCCCCACCCAATGTACTTACAAATTCCACAGGCCGAATTGTCTTTCGGCTACGCGACACATCTACCGTTCCATAGTAGCTGCCGTGATCCTGGATTGACCCAAATACGCGAAATGGCGTGTTCGAGTCAATAGCAACATTGTAGAATTGTGCTAACGGCAATTCCTCAATCGGGACCTTCCAATTCGCGCCTCGATCATACGAAATAGCCAGGCCACCATCTTGAACATTAAGTAGGTAATCACTGTTGTTCGGATCAATCCACAACCCGTGGTGATCCATATGCATCCCCTTCAAAACCTCGAAGGTCTTTCCGCCATCCTCTGAGACGTTGAGAAGCAAACCCATGGTGTAGATCCGATTCTCATCCTGAGGATCGACCCTGATTTGCGCAAACACCCAACCATAGGTTCCGGAGTGTCCCTCCATGTACTTACTTGTCTTCTCGTCCAAGCCACTGACCTGAACCCAGGAATCTCCTCCGTCAGCGGTTCGGAAGATGGTTGCACCCTTGATAACGTCCTTCTTGTCGCGTCCGTACGCATCCTTCTGTCCAGGCTTTGCTTCGATTGCCAGCTCATAGCTGTCCACGTACGCGTACAAAACCTTGGGGTTGGAGAGGGCGATATCGATACCGATCCGACCTCGGTGATGCGGCTCAGGCAGGCCCGTATTGATCTCTTCCCAAGTCGCCCCACCATCGATCGACTTCCAGATCCCGTTGTTTTCGTTGTCTTTGTATGTCCGAGGATCATTCCATTTCAGTCGCTGTCGCTGCCATGTTGTGCAATAGACGGTATCCAGATTCTGTGGATCAAGCACAATGTCGTTGACCCCGGTGTGTTCGTCGATGTAGAGAATCTTGTTCCAGGTCTCGCCACCGTCCGTGGTTTTGAAGAGCCCTCGCTCTGAATTGGATGTCCACTCATGGCCGCCTGCAGCAACGTAGACGATGTCTGTGTTCTGAGGGTGAATCCGAATTCGCGGAATGGTATGAGTGCTCTCGAGACCCGTGTTCTGCCAGGTCTCTCCCCCGTCTGTGGTCTTGAAGATCCCAATTCCAGCGTTAGAGCTGCGGAAAATGTTGGCCTCACCGGTTCCTACCCAGACGACATCCGAATCTATTGGATCGATCGCGATGTCTCCAATCGAGGCCGTGGGCATGTCATCGAATACTGGCTCGAAGGTTGTTCCTTCGTTGATCGACTTCCAAACACCACCCGTGGCGGCGCCAACCCAAATCGTGTACTGCTGACCCCTCGGAGAAATCGCCTCCACGTCTGTACATCTGCCGCTGATATTTGTCGGGCCAATGTACTTCCAGCTCATCCCTTGATACGGAGAATCCGCTTTCAGAGCTGCGTGTTTGTCGAACATTTCAAGTCGGGAACTGCTGCTCAGAACCGGCGTCTTCGCCTCAGATTCCTTTGCCACGATGAAGGATGCTTGCGACAGATACACACACAGACAGATGAGACACACTCTGACCTTCATTCCAATCCCCTCCTCAGCAGCCAACTTTCTGACAGATGATCAACTCAATATTATCTTTAGAAGCACGGCGCCCGGGCGACATCCGGCTACGGAGTCCCCAAACCTCACACGAGGCTACCACCGCCAACCAGGCGCAATAAGAGTTCTTTACAGGCTCCTCTAGATCACAGATTCTCCGATCAAGAACACTCGTACTGTCCAGTTCGACATTCGTACTTCGTAATGCAGGAATCGACAGGGCGACAAGGAGTCGTGACCCTGATATGCCCTCAAACGGTTATGGGGTCTTGATGACTCTTTAGGGAACCGGCACGCCGAGCGGCCCGAGTTTCTCGAATTCCCACAGGTCACGAATGGGTATGCCCTCGTATCCCGTCTCTGGCAATCGGGGCTTGTGTTCGCGAACGCGCTCCACGGCATCAAGGTGTATGTGGACTAATCGATATCCTCTCGAGAGGTAAAGTCCAGCGGCGCGCAAATTGTCATTTGTCATCAATGCCCAGGCACGACCAAGGCCACGTTTGTGAAATTTGTTCTCGATATCTTCGAGCAATCGACGACCGAACCCTCGACCTCGGACGATCGTATCCAGCGTCACGATCTGGCCAGCCGGTCCATCGACGCGATAAGTCACAAGTCCAACCATCTCGTCAAGATGATCAACAAGCGCAAGGCCCTCCACGTCCGATGGTGTGTAGACGCTATTCAAGCAGACCACAAGCCCGTACCAGCGATCTTCCCACACCTCCTTGACTTCATCATTCGTTGCAGCTCTGAGTCGCATGTCGCGTTGTCGGAGTGGCGCCATCTCAACCTCCTTGGCAAGGCTCATCAGATTTTCGCAGATGTCCCGTCGCCGTAAATGCAGTTTCCTCAATCATACGACCAAGTACTGAGGAGCAGCAAGTAGTCAATACCGCCAGCTCGTGAGATCCGCACCTTCGGGTGCGGAAGCTGCGATGCGCTTCAGAATGCGATCGATGTACATAGAGTTGTAGCGCAACCTCGA
>JAAESQ010001092.1 GCA_024229275.1 bacterium
TAGTCATAGCCAGATCCAGTCGTATCATTATCACCGTTAACCAGAAAGACAACGGAACCATCTATGTTTATTGTTTCATTAGAGCCGTCGGTAACATTGGTTACCGTTAGTACTATCTGTTCGATGGTTTGACCACTTTCTATCGTACTTACATTAACCGTATTGAATATGTCTACAGCAGCATCACCTTCTGTAGAAGTCGGGTTGGTTGCCGTTGCACTTGCTGTTGGCGCATCGTTCACTGCCGTGATGGTCACGGTGGTGCTGCCAAGTGCCTGCAACGCGCCGCCGGTTCCCTGGCTGCCGGAATTACCGTCATCGAAGGTCCAGTCGAGCTGGGCAGAAGCCGGTGGTGTGTCCGAGCTGTTGGCGTATGCGATTTGCTGCATCGCCGAATCGACCAGCGCGTTGGTCGCGTTGGCGTTGAATGTCAGCAGCAGCGTTCCGCCACTGTTGGTGGTAACGGCACCAATCGTGGTGGCACCGACAACCAGATTGCCGCCTTCGGTCAATGCGCCGAGAGTACCTGTAGCCGAGAAAGCATCGTCTGTACTGGCGCCGCCGTTGCGCACCAGCGTCAGGGTGGCGCCGTCGAAGTTGTCCAGGCTGGAGAGTTCAGCATCGAAGATCTGCACGTCGGCATCAAGCACGACCGCCGGGCCGTCTTCGGTAAAGGACGGTGTTCCATCAAGCGTATTGATAAATGTGGAATCGAATGTTTTATCCAGCGAGCCGTCGCTGTTGTAGCGCACCAGGGCGAAGTCGCGATCGGACCCGTTGTAGCTTTCGCCCGCCATCAGGATCTTGCCGTCAGCCTGCACGGTGACGCTTCTGACACTCTCGTCACCCGACCCGATGGCGGTGGTGAGGAACCCATCGCCGCTGAAGCTCGTGTCCAGCGTGCCGTCGGCGTTGTAGCGCACCAGGGCGAAGTCGTTGTTCGTCCCGTTGTGGCTGTTGCCCGCCACCAGGATCTTGCCGTCGGACTGCAGGGTGACGCTTCTGCCTCTCTCGTCGCCCGACCCGATGGCGGTGGTGAGGAGCCCATCGCTGCTGAAGCTGGTGTCCAACGTGCCGTCGGCGTTGTAGCGCACCAGGGCGACGTCGTAATCGGACCCGTTGTGGCTTTCGCCCGACATCAGGATCTTGCCGTCGGCCTGCACGGCGACGCTGAAGCCTTTGTCGTCGCCCGAGCCGATGGCGGTAGTGACCATGCCATCGCCGCTGAAGCTGGTATCCAGCGTGCCGTCGGCGTTGTAGCGCACCAGGGCGAAGTCGTTGTTCGTCCCGTTGTGGCTGTTGCCCGCCACCA
>JAAESQ010001093.1 GCA_024229275.1 bacterium
GGCGGTGTGTGAAGCCGGGATTCGGGCCTTCATCTGCCTTGGTGCACAACTCGCGGTTTCGAGCCACAATTGTCCTCTACTTACGGATTGGCACAATTGGATGTTCTCCATGAGCAGTTTCAAGCGTTCGCAGCTCAAGTACGTGAAGAAGGCCTATCGGGTTCGAAATTGGCGTGAATACGAGGCGGGGTTGCGCAATCGAGGGAGCCTTACGGTCTGGATTGCACTCACCGAGGGCAAGCTCGCGAACTGGGATGCGCCCAGGCTGAAGAGCAGGAAGCCCGGTCGTCAGCGCAAGTACTCGAATCACGCGATCGAGACGGCCGTAACGGCAAGCATGGTGTTTGGACTGGCGTCCAGGCAAACCGAGGGGTTTCTGCGATCGCTGTTGGGCCTGCTGAATCTGGACAATGATGTGCCGGACCACACGACGATATCGAGACGTAAGGCCAAGCTGGGGAAGGTGCCCTTCTACCAAGCCAGATCCAAGACACCGGTCCACATCTTGATCGACAGCAGTGGTCTCGCGGTTCACGTTGGCCAACTGCGAAACCCTCCAAGAGACAGGGACTACCGCAAGCTCCACCTGTGCGTCGACGAGTTGACAGGTGATGTCATCGCCTGCGACTTGACCAGCAAGAGCGCCCGCGATTCGACGCGGGTGGCATCGCTTGTCGGACAGATCGATCGTCCCATTGCGTCAGCGCGAGCCGATGCCGCATACGATGCCAACGGCGTCTATGAGGCAATCGACGATCATCGCGTCGATCGTTCGCCAAGGGTGCTGATTCCTCCGCGAAAGGATGCCCAGCTTGCATTGGAGTCGGTAACCACGCGGGAACGCAACCGCAACATTCGGGCGAGAGCGCGGCTCGGCAAACGCAGGTGGCATATCGAATCGGGTTACAGCAAACGGAGCAAGGTCGAGCCGACATTCCATCGCTACAAGACCATCGTAGGTCCCGCGATGCGAGCAAGAGGGCTTGCGTCACAGCGAATCGAAGCGAGGATAGGGTGCAGGATCCTGAATACCATGACAACGCGTGGGATGCCCGATGGCGAGATGATCGGATAGTGATAGCTGTGGCCAGGCGAGACTCTTGGCCGCAA
>JAAESQ010001094.1 GCA_024229275.1 bacterium
CCTGGTCGTACAACCCATGAGCTGGTGAGCTGATTCCGGCATGTGGTCGCTATACTGGATGCGGCTTATAACATCGTGATCAGGTTGAGAAAATGCGAGAGGGGATAGGCATGGAAGGGCTCTACCTGGGCGTCGATTTGGAGAGTAAGCAGCGCACGCAGCTTGATGAGGACCATCTCACGACGCACGCAGTCTGCCTCGGTATGACCGGCTCGGGGAAAACGGGCTTGGGCATTGTAGCGATGGAGGAACTGGCGCGCCGAGGCGTGCCGTTGCTTGTCATTGATCTCAAGGGTGACATGGTCAATCTGTTGTTGAACTTTCCTGAGTTGCGCGCGACTGATCTTGCGCCTTGGTTGCCTCCTGACGCTGTTGAGGATCGCAATCGGGTTGAGGTCGCGACGGAACAGGCAGATCTTTGGCGAGGTGGGTTGTCCAGATCTGGACTGGGTCCTGATGATGCTGCTGCGGTTCGTGACGGCGTCCAGTGGCAGTTGATCACTCCAGGCATCGGATCAGGAGCGCCCCTCGATATTCTGCCGACGCTCAGTGCCCCGGAAGGATGGGATATTGCCGGCGATCCTGATGGTGCCAGTGACCGTGTCAACGGTGTCGTGTCGGGATTATTGTCGCTTATCGGACGTGGTGGCGATCCTCTGACCGATCGCGATCACGTGCTTCTCGCGTCGATCATTCTTGAACATTGGCGCCGCGGGGATCGTATCGATCTGGTAGGACTGCTCCGCAGCCTGGCTCAGCCCCCGTTTGAAAACCTCGGAGTGCTACCACTGGAGAGTTTCTATCCTCGAGACGATCGCATGAAGCTGGTGATGGAGCTGAACACACTGCTCGCCAGCCCTGCCTTCGCTTCTTGGACTCGAGGCATCCCTCTGACGATGGAAGCTCTTCTCGGCTCGCAAGACAAGCCACGGGGGACAGTTGTTTCAGTTGCCCATCTCGATCAGCGTCAGAGGTTGTTTATCCTTTCACTCATCGTTTCAGAACTGGTGAGTTGGATGCGACGCCAGTCCGGCTCATCTGGGCTGAGGGCGTTGCTCTACATTGATGAGGTTCAAGGAATACTGCCGCCTTATCCGGCAAGCCCTCCGACGAAAGGTCCGTTGCTCACCTTACTCAAGCAGGGAAGAGCCTTCGGTGTAGGCGCATGGCTCGCGACTCAGAATCCAGTAGATCTGGACTACAAAGCGCTCGGAAACGCCGGGGTGAAACTGATCGGGCGACTCATTACGGATCGTGACCGAGAGCGAGCTCTGGAGGGTTTGGGCGTCAACAATCTCCCAGATGGGCGTGATCCTGATGAAGTTGTTGCCGGCCTCGGCAAGCGGGAGTTCCTTCTCTATGATGTGAGGGCCAAACAGCGCACGCGGACATTCTCGTCGCGGTGGGCGATGAGCTATTTACGAGGGCCGGTCACAGTCTCTGAAATGAAACCGCTCTTTGCTGCCAGTGATACTCCGAGCATCGATTCAGATATACGCCAAGTCACTGAGGGCAGGGCCTCTGAGCCGCCTGTTCTGTCAAGTTCAGTCGCGGTGCGTTTCTCAGCGGTTGGTTCAGAAGAAGCCTCACCGGGAATGGTCGTACGGAGTCGGCTTGATTTGGAACGACGGACAATCAACCTGTCGTGCCGGGATGATGAAGTGTGGCATGTTCGAATTGGCACCGGAGGTGTTCTGGACTGGGAGGGTGCTGAGCTTCTCAGTGAGATGCCGGATCTGAGCGATCAGCCTCCGCGAGGGATGGAGTTTCCAGTTGCAGTTCCCGGCGGACTCGATAGAAGCCTGGCCAAGTTTGAAAATTCCTTCGTAGCTTGGAGAGCGCGACGTCCGGTATCGGTGATGGTCCACAAGTCCTTGAAGCTGTGTGCAGAGCCGAAAGAAGAGCGAGAAGCCTTTCTCGAACGATGCCTTGTGGCGGCGGATAGAGCTGATGACACTGCTCAGGAACGAGCGCGAAAACGATTTGAGAAGCGCATGGAGACGTTGCGCAGACGACTTGCACGGGAAGAGGACGAACTCGAACGTGACCGTGACCAGCTTGGTTCACGTCGTACAGAAGAGAAACTCGGAGTCGTCGAGGGATTGTTTTCAGTGCTCCTCGGATCGAGAAGTCTCAGGTCTGCTGCCGGTAAGGCGGCCAGCAAGGCTCGAGGAGCAGCCACGAAACGGCGCATGCGACAGCGAGCAGAATCCTCGGTGGTGGAATCGGAGCGGGAGATTGACCGGCTCGAGGAAGAGATCGAGGATCTGGCGCTGGAACTCCAGGACGAAGTCGATCGCATCGCAGCGGAATCCGAGGCGAAAGCGGAAAACATCGAAGATGTCGATGTGCGGCCGCAGCGCAAGGATGTCACAGTGCTGAGTTTCGAACTTGTCTGGGAATGAAAGCAATTCGCCCTGCGAATTGCTGTGAACGAGAGAGCAGGGAGACGGGTCGAACGGAAGAAACGGCTATACGGGGCGAACGGGACGAACGGCTA
>JAAESQ010001095.1 GCA_024229275.1 bacterium
AGTCTCCAGCTTGGGATCGTAGCGATACTTGGTTGTCGCCTCTATGTCCTTGGCCGCCATACGTTGGTCATACTTGTCCTTGAACCACTCGTCGGCCACGGCGCGGTCGCGGAAATCGTCGTCGACCTTGGTCCCACCGTAGATGACGCCGACCAGATTGTGCTCCTGGAGCAGCTTGCTCCCGAATCCTCCCCGCCCGGCCCAGGTATCGACCGGAGTCACTGCGCCCTTTTTCACCGGGGCGGACGCGATCGCACCGAAATCTGAGTAGCGCGCCGCCGGACCGGTCGCCAGCACTCGGGGTTGGTGCACGTAGCGATCCCCAAAGAGCTCGAGAGCGTGATCCATCACTGCGTAAACGCCCTTGCGCCCCTGGCTCCAGATCTCTGAAGGGGAAACTGGTACCAGCTCGACTTCCAGGTCAACCCGTTGCACACGGTTTAGATACAGGATGGAGGGCTGGGCAGCCCTTCCGATGATGCTCAGCAGGTTGATCCCCAGGTTGTCGAAGATCAGCGCCGCCCCGCCCATCGAGGAGATGAAGAAGCCATGCCAACAAGGGGAGATCCCTGTGAACACGAGGCGATTCGAGCCGGGAAAAACCGAGCCGGCCAGCAGCCCCGCCCCGATGTTGAGGCTATTGTGCTTATGGGCCAGATGAAGGCCTAGATCCACGGGGCCGAAGAAGTCGCCGACACGGTAGCGCTGCATGCGGTAGAAACCGCTTGAGGCGTCCAGCATCAGCGCCTTGATTTGATGAACCTGACTGGAGGAATCGTACATAGCGTAGTTGTCCTTGAGTGGAGTCTCTCGGGAGCGAGTCCCTGGAACGAGGCTTCATCCTACACAGGGCGGCCGCCGATCGCCATCTGACACCCAGAAGATTCGGCACCTATAAGCCTCTAGCGAACTAATGTCACAAAGTGATACGTGACAGCCAAGCGGCCAGCGGCCTACTCATCCCATCTGGCGCCGAAGCTTCAGCACTACTCTCGACGTCCTCACCTTCAACAGAACGCCCACACTCGTTCTTTTCAGGGAATAAGATCAATGTAGGTGCCCTGCACCTTAACGGCTTACCTGACACCTTCAGGGGCAGCGGACACAACCCGGTTACCACCTTCGCTCTTGCCGCGATACAGCGCCCCGTCGGCCCGTTTTAGGCAGGCTTCGAACTCGTCATCGATTTGGCACACGCCGAACGTGACGGTGATTTCGAACTCATTCCCTCCGAATGTCCACCGCTGCATTGCCAGCTGCTCCCGAACCTTCTCGGCAAGGGTGTGACCACCACTGAGGTCGGTGTCGGGGAGTAGATAGATGAACTCCTCCCCACCCCAGCGCGCAACGATGTCCGAGGCGCGGATCTGCTCCTCGAAGAAGCGCCCGACGGATTGCAGGACGAAATCGCCGGCGTCGTGCCCGTACATGTCGTTGAAGAGCTTGAAGCGGTCGATGTCGCACAGCGCGATACACGCGGCCTGCTCGGCACGAGCGCAACGGCTGATTTCTCGTCTCGCAACCTCGATGAAGGCGCGGCGATTCGGTAGCCTGGTCAGGTAATCCGTCTTCGAGGAGCGCTCGAAGCGGCTCTTCGCCTCCTCCAAGTCGAGAGTCCTCTGACGGACCAATTCCTCGAGCTCTTGCTTGCGCTTGTGGATGCTTCGCACTCGCCACACGAATGTCAGGTAGAACAGAAACAAGGCCATCAAAGCGAAGGCGACATGAAACCAGCGTCGCTCGTACAAAGCGGAGCGAATCGTGATCGGTACGGCCAGTTCATCTTCGCTCCAGATTCCGGATCGATTGGAGCCCCTGACGCGAAGCGTGTAGACGCCAGGATCGAGGTTTGTGTAGGTGGCGATGCGACGGTCTGCGTCGGTGTCAATCCACTCTTCGTCGTAGCCCTCGAGTCGATACGAATAGAGGTTCTCATCTGGAGCCGACAGGTCGAGCGCGGCGAACTCGACCGAGAAGTCGCGATGGGCTGGCTCCAGCACCAAGTCACGCCACCCCTCTCCTTCGAGTGTTCGACCGGCTACCCTCACCTCAGTGACTACGACAGGCGGTCGAAAGGTCCACTTTGCGATGTCGGGTGCGACCGTGAGTAACCCCTCTTTCGCAGCGAACATCAAGGTACCGTCGGATCGCTTACCGTGGCCGGCGACGAAGAAACCCGAATCCGGAACTCCATCGGCGCCGTCGAATACCGTCATTTCGAATGCGTCGCAAGACAGTCGCACGAGCCCGAAGCCGGTAGTGGCGACCCAGATGTCCCCGCGCGCCCCTTCCAGCAATCCGTCGGTGAACGTGACGCGCCAGCCGTGCTGCGTGCCGAAACGACGGAAGCTCGCGGATCCGTCAGGCCTCGGGAGCATCAGGTTCAAACCACCGCGGGTGCCCGCCCACAGCCGGCCCTGGCTGTCCAGCAACACCCTTACGACGCCGTTGTGGGAGATCGAGGTGGCGTCGGCGGCGTCGTACTGGAATTGCGTGGCCTCACCATCCGGCGTGATCCTCCAGAGCCCGCCTTCAGTCCCGAAGTACATGATGTTAGATGCATCCACTGCGATGTCCAGGATTGGGAAGTACACGCCGTCGGCGTTTTTGGAAAACCACGAAATTCGCTCCACGGTGCCGTCGCGCGGGTCGATCCTTCCGAGTCCACCGTCGATCGTGCCGATCCAGATCCGACCCACGGAGTCATTCGCGAGCGAGAACGTCCGGTTACTGGGCAGGCCATCGGCCACGGAGAAATGGCCCAGGAGCTTACCCTTACGATCGAGACGCAACACGCCCGTAACGCCTGTCGCTACCCAGACCGAATCGCCAAGTGGCAAGATCTCACGGACAAAGCCGTCATTGGCAGGACCTGTCATAGCTGCTATATCCAGGTCCTGAACGTGTGTACCGTCTGCGTTAAGGATGTGGATCCCGCCACCGCGTGTCCCGACCCACATCCGCCCGTCCACCTCCGCGGCGGATCCAACGCTTGGGATGCTCAACCCGTCCCGTATCAGCGAGACAGCCGGATGAGGCACGTAGCGGCCCAATCCTCGGCCACTGATCCCCAACCAGATGACCCCCGAGGCATCGATAAACAACGATTGCGCAGGACCGGCCAACGGCATCGAACGCTTCTGTTCACCGGAAACGGAGTCGAGGACGAGGACCCCGGAATTGGTCCCAATCCAGATCTCGTCATCGGTAGGTTGGACGATGCCTTCCCAAGACGCGCTGAAACCACCGAGTTCGGGTCCTGCGCCTCGAACTCTCGTGACCTCGTCGCTCGCAGCATCGACAACGTCTAGCGCACCATTTGACCATCGAGCCCAAATCCTTCCAGTTCGCTCCTCGAAGAGCCCCACGATGCCTTCGTCACCACCCGCGCGTATCACCATCCGGAATTCATCATCATTGGGGCAAAGGGCGTAGAGCGCGTGCCTTGCTCCAACCCACAACGTCCGATCGCGGCCGCTGATCACGAATCCAACTGGCTCGCTTGACGGCCACGCCACAGCGCCATCTCGGAACGGGACGATGGTGCGTCTTTCATGGTCCAGCTGGAATAGGCCAGCATCTGCAGCGACCAGGATCGTGCCACCATGCTCCGTTATCGACGCGACCCCGACATACGCCATTTGCCCCGGCGACTGTGTCGAGTAACGAACGAAGCTACCGGTCTTCGGCTGAAAGAGGTTGACGCCGACGAGAGTCCCCACCCAGATCCGACCGTCCGAGGAAATGTACACCGTCCTCGTGTAGTCGTCGTCGAGTGAGCTCGAGTCGGTACCATCGTGGCGAAGCGTGACAAACCGGTACCCGTCGTACCGCACCAAGCCTGCCTGCGTTCCGACCCACAAAAAGCCGGACGGACCCTGCGCGATTCCCGCGAGAACCACCGAGCCAATGTCCTTGTCCCAAAAGACCGAGATGGCGTCATCGGGCAATGAGGCGACCGCGACATTCGAAGCGACTCCGAAGATGAAGACGGTGAGTCGGAACAGAAGTTGGCTGCAGTAGGTATGTGACGTCAGAGGTCTAGGAGCGACTAGCATCGGATACCTCGCGGCATACGCCTGCACTTATCAACAGAACCGGGCGGCCTGTGCCGGAGAGCAGCTGCTTTCTTGGGTGTCACCTATCACATTATCGCATTGGCTTCGCTGAAGGATCAGTCACGTTGGTGCCTCTATAAGAAGTCAAGAGTGAGGGGTCCTTCGTAGAAGCTGTAAAGGTGCCAGATGGGATGAAAACGAATCAGCTGGCGACTTATAGGGAGGTTCAGTCCATTTTATCGAGATCGCCCAGCATCCAGGTCTTGTAGAAATCCTTGGTCTCGGGTCCGTACAAGCGGAACAATAGGAAGAAATCCTCACCTGTTGGGATCCAGTTCGATTCTTTGCCCTGAGGCGGCTTTGGAGCAAAATAGACGTCGTAGGAGCCGTCCTTGTTGACCTGCATGGTGTCGGCATTTCGGGATGAGAGCCCCACTCGCGAAACGTCCCGCACGAAATTCTTGGTTTCCATGCTGTATACAATGACCGACCAAAAGTCCTTAGCAGGCGTATCCTTCGGGACATTCAGCTTGTAGGTCGACTTGCCGTCCAACATGTCACCATTGGAATCAAAAAGTCCTGTCAAATAGAAGGTGCCGCCGCCCAAATACTTAGGCAAATAGGTGACATAGAAGTACTTCGCAGCCCTGTCATCCACCAGCACCTCGGTCTCGGTCTCATGGGTGAATCCGGCTTCGGCCTGCCCTGGGGCAAAAAGCCAGAAGAGCCACTGAGTCTTCGCGTTCCCTTTCTCATCCTTCCACAGAGGCTCCATACTCTTGCCGGGTGTCACGAAGTAGTTCTGCATGGATGCATAGGCGAGCAGCAGGCCTTCATGTATGGCTTTCAGCTGCCGCTCCGTTGGTTTGAAAGGCTTGCCTTTCTCGATACCCAAGTCCTTAAGGAGCGAAACCATCGCTTTGTCCTGGGGCCGAATGGGGTTGCTTTGGACAACGTCATTGATGTCCTGGAAGAACGTGTAGTTGTAATAAGGAAGGCAGTCGTAGCTCATCTTCGTAGCGTCGATGTGCCGAGTCGGTGGCGGGCTGTCCGCTTCGGACAGGTAGTAAATCTTGACCCCTTTCGCATAGTCGCCGGCATCCTTGTCGGTGGCCTCTTCGTACAACCTCGGCCGAAAGGAGAAACCGTACTGGTAGGTGTCCGTCTCGTAGACGAAATAACCTTCCTTCTCCAGGTCGGCCCTGGACATCTTCCCGTCGAAACCCGGGGGCAACAGCAGGTACTTGCCTCCTTTACCTTTGTCCCTGCCGGCAGGCCCGACATCCTCGATCGGCTGGTCCCAAGCGTTAACAATGGTGCCGAAGTAGCTGACCTTATTCGAGGCGGGAGGCACTTCAACCACGATGGCACCGCGCTCAGAGGACAGGGTTGACCAGCAATAGGCCGTGACATCATTGGCGGTCAGGAAACCGTCATCAGACCCCAGCGGCTTGTTCAGGTAAATGACATCGTTCAAGTCTCCGCCCAAATCACGGCGGATTCCTTTCAAAAAATCCACCATGCCAGCAGCAGGCATGTAGTAGATCGCCGCCTGAGTCGCGCGCTGGACCATGATCTTGTATTCAATATCCTCAACCGCGCGAGCTCTAACGAGAACCCCGTCTCTTTGGTCAAAGCTCTTCGCTGCCGGAACATTTTCCGCCGCCCAACCGACACTAGCCGCCATGAGTAAGACTGCCATCAATACAACCACTTTCACTGTCGTCATTCTCTTTCTCCTCTCAGCTCTCCGTTCCAGTCTTCGGTTTTGGTTGTCAGCGCGAATATTCAAACCTGAAAACTGCCACTGAATCCGTCTCAACTACTGCACCAATTCCGGATCACCCGGCCGCCAGGTCTTGTCGAACCAGGGATCAAGGGGGCCGTAGACGCGCCAGAGCATGTTCCATCCCTTGCCGGGAACGGTCTGGACCCAGTTGTTCTCCTGCCCCTTGGGCGCCTTGGGCCCGAAGTAGATATCCCAGGATCCGTCGGCATTCTGGATCATGCCGGGCTTGTTGCTGTCAATCCCCGGGAACTGTTCGTCGGTCTGCAGCATGGACCGCGTCTGGTTGTCGTACAGCGTGAATGACCAGAAATCCTTGGCTGGAGGATTGGGTAAGACGCGCACCTTGTAAGTCTTACCGCCATCGAGAAAGCTCCCGTCAGCATCCGTGTAGGCGATGGCGTACTTGGATCCTTTGCCAATGATCTTGAAGGTCATGGCGGGAGTGATGCCTGTCGCATAGAAGTGGAATCCGGCGCGTGCATCCAACTGGAGGACGCCATCGACGAGGAACTCGTGGCTTCCCTTCGTGGCCTCGAAGGGATTGGTCCACACTTTGCTCTTTCCCGGATAGATGTAGAAGTCCTGGTTGCGAGGTTTCGCAATGATCGCACGAACTGTCGCCGAGCCGACATCGGCGGCTTCTGTCAGGATCTTCTTCAGGCGGGCGTCGGGTGCGAACTCCTGCCCTTTTTTGATTCCGATGGCTGCGAGAGTCCCGAGAATCTCAGGGTTCTGCCCAATGCTGGGTTCGAACTGAACGACCTCGTTGATCTCATTGAAGATCTCAAAGTCCATGCGGTGAATCGTATTGAAAGACTTTCCTGACACATCGACGAAGTTCATCGCCGGCGGGTTGTCCTTCTGGGAAAGCGGATAGACGCGGACCAGTTTCTTGGTGGTCTCAACGGCAGGCTTCGTGGATCCGTCGACCTGGAATCCCCGCCAGATCACCCAGTTGCCATAGGTGTTGCTCTTCGCCACGTGATAGCCTTCGGGGACGTCCCCGTCATACCCCGGAGGAAGAATCAGGAATTTGCCGCCTTTGTTCTTGTCCGGTCCCAGGCGTCCGAAGTCTGAAACGTACTTGAACCAGTGGTCATCAATGATTCCGAGAACGTCCGGCGGCGTCTCGATGACCATCGGCTCGCCTATCTTCGTCTCAAGCCAGAGCATCATGTAGACGCTGGTCGTGTTGGCGGTCAAAAACAACGCCTTTGAATCCATGAGCTCCTCGAAGATCAGCGCGGTGTAGTTGGCCGGTCCGAACTCGAGGATCCCCCTGCGCATGGCGCTCATCGACGCAATCTGGATACCGCTCAGGTAGGCCTGGACGCCGTTGTGGAAGTCCAGGTAGTCGTAGACCTTCTCGATTGATTCCTGGTTGGGAATACCATCCCGCAGATTGAACGTGCCGACTAGGGAACTCACCTCATCCGGTGTCGCGATCCCCGGTGGAATCTCTGTGGTCATCTTCATCGCTACCGGCGCAGTCGGCTCAATCGCGGTGTCCCCGCAGCCCCCCATCAGCACAAGAATCGCCACAGCTATCATCGTCATTCTCATCGCCCACCTCCTCCGCCGATAGTTGAACGCGCTCTTCGTCCTTCGATCGATTTGATGAATATCGCTTGGGGATTGTAAATCATCCACTCGACCCAGTAACGGACGATCGCGGGTGCCACGTGGTCTCGAGTCTCGCTAGTCAACCTGAATGCCGTGCGGTCTCTTCCAAAAACTACCGTTGCCGAAGACGATATCAGCGTCGAAGTCAGTGGTGTAAACCACCTCTCCTTCAGGAGGGACGCTACCTTCGTAAACACCGTCGCGACCAAAACTGACGATGACATAGCCGGGCACACGAGACGTTACGTAATGACCTGTGACCATCTGGTACTCACCACCCCAGCCGTCAATGCTCGGTAAACGCTTAATGTAGTCAGGACAGAGAAAAGCTTCGAAATCACTGGCGGTCCCAGCAATGCCTGTTCCCAATCTGCCCATGCCTGGATAGTTGAAATAGTCGACAGCGTAGGCTTCTATGGCATGACCGATTGTGCGGATGTCCGCCACAGTACGTTTCTGACGGCCTCGGTTGACCGCATTCACCAGACTCGGAACGGCGATGGCAGCGATGACGCCAATGATCGCCACTACGATGAGCAGCTCGATCAGCGTGAATCCACGATTGTTCACTGGTGCATCCATTCTGTGCACTTTATGTAGACCACGCGCGCTCGAGTTCGCGTAATCCCTGTCACGCATCAGAAAACGATGAATGCTGTTCGTGCCCAACGGTGCTTCCTCCTTACTACTTGATCAGGACCTCCTGGCGGGAAGTTCTGATGACCAGGCCGTCTAACATCGCGGCATGAATTCGTTTGGTTGCCTATGATCAAAGAAACGGAATCCGCAACGACTCAGTTCTCTGTGTTTCCTCCTCTTCAAAACCAGCGGCTGTAGAGCGCGGTGCTCTCGTCATCGTCATCGTTATCCTCATCGTCATCGAAACCTCGTGCGCCTGTGAGCGGGATGGGATAAACACATCCCCTACGAAAACAGGGGCATTCGCAGTAGGTTAGCTACACGAGATGCGAGCGTTGGAGGGGGCGCGCGAAAGTTGCGCGCGTACACAGGGCCCTGAGATGGATCCAGGGTCAACAAATTGCGAAGCGAACTCAGCCTCCCATCGCCATATTCGATGACGATAACGATGAGGATGACGAGGGAGATTGGAAGTACCTCCCCTAAGTTCTCCTTCGAAGCAGTTGATTTTGATTCGTTCAGCGCGCGAGGTTACTCCGGTAGTCTAAATGTAAGTTCCAGACCCGATGGGCGGCTTTCCTCTCGAGCGGCACAATGGCCGTGGCCTACTTTCAGTTCCACTGGAAGTTCCAGTTCAACGAGGCATTCTTTCCCGTAATCAACCAAGGCGAGCTCGCAGTCATCTACTGCTTACTCTTCCTCTACATGGCCACCCGCGGCGGTGTGAAGTGGTGCATCGACAAAGCAGACGGTTGAACCGATTAGCGCTGAATATGTGCCCTGCACCCAAAACCACTGTCAACTCTATGGGTGCCCGAATGGTTGCCCCGCACCTATACCGGGTGTCTGTCTGGCGCCTTATATGGAACGAAGTAGCCTGGGAAGCTCTTGCTAGTTTTGATACTCCCAAGCACCGATATCGACGGTGTTCACAACTCGTGGTCGGCGCCACACGTCCAGCGGCCCCAAAACGGGGACGTTTGAACCGGTATCGATCGCGGGAGAATTCGGCTGCAGAGAGTAGTTATTCCCTGCTGGGTTGACAAAGAGAGGATCTGATCCGGTATGGTTGCTTCCGGTGGTTGGAGCTCCCAGCGTAATCAGATCGACACCTGTTCCGAATGAGATGGAATTATACAGATTCAATACGGCCGAAGGCCCACGGTCGACCTCGATTCCGGTTCCGACGTAGTCGGCAACTGTCAGGTTGGTCAGTGCTACCGTCGCGTCCATTGTGGCGACAGCACGTAGCCCCATCGTGTTCCCTTTGGCGATTACCGAGTCGGTGAATTCGAGCTTGCTCTTCCCCAAGGCCCGAAGGTATACATTTTCACGATCGGTTCCCATGGTGTTGTCCCAGCTTTCCAGCCAGCTATTCCTGCGCAAGGTAACCTTGGCATACTCTCCCGCTGCGCGAATATAGCCTCCAGCGCCGCGGCTGGTTCCCGGGCCGTTGGTGGAGTTCGACCGGATGTAGTTGTCCTCAATCACTCCACTGCTTACTTCGCGCAGCAGGGTATAGATACCCGCACCATGGCAATCACCCAAAGGATTCGACCATATGGCGTTACCCCTGAGGTGACAACGTCGAATTTTGAAAAATGATTGATCGCGCGAAACAACCGCTATTCCACCACCGTTGACATATTGTCCTTTGTAAGACCTGTTTTGGGTAAAATCGCCTCCTTGAATATATAACCTGCTGTAATCGTGCATATAGACGAACATCCCAGCTCCAAATGTGGTTACATTTGCAACAATTCTGTTGTTTCTGAATCGGCAACCCTTGACATACAATGAAGAAATATCACTCAGGTCAGCAAACAGACCTCCTCCGTTTGCGCCCAAATCTCCATTCAATTCGTTCTTAACTATGTTGCAGTTTGACATTCTAACCTGTGCGCCATTTATCAGACTAATGTAAACACCACCACCTTGACTGTCGAACGTGTCCAGAAAACCGTCGGTTATGGTGAAGTTGTATATCTGGACCGAACCGCCCGTATGGTTCAGTTCGACCACTCTTCCTGCACTACCCCCATTAATCTTTGTCAACCATGGAGAAGCAGTCTGATTATTGAAGAAAGAATTCCACCCACCACTCATTCTTATGACCCCAGCATTCACAGTACCTATATAGAGGTTCTCAATATAGGTGCCTGTTTGAACTCGAATATCATGGAAACCTGGAACCAGCAATGCCTCATCAATTGCTGTTTGTATAGTGGCATAACTACCCGACGGACCAACAGTCAGAATCGTGGCATGTAAAGCTGAAGCTATTGACAGCAGAAACAGACACACAAAGACGAGACCGAATCTCCGAATTGCAATCATTCTATACTCCCAAAGGATCTGAAGTCTTCAACAATATGTGGACCGCTGGGGCGGATGTCAATTGATCTGCATCACAGATTTCCGATCTTGGCACCTTTTATGAGTAGGACGGTTTGGTCACAAAGGTCCTAAGCACCTACCTGACTCTACTTGGTTCAAAGCGGCGATCGACGCCTAGTCTTCCCAGCTCAGCGCCGTCTCGCAACTCCCCTCGCCGCAAATTCAGCATCCACCTGCATGATCACTGCGTACATTTCTAGAAGCGGGATGGGTTGTTGGACTCGCACCTGGTGGGTTGTGATTGAACAAGCATTCACTGGCTCGACGGGCAATGGTCACGCAAGGCGGGCGATCATCCGAGTAGACCAGCGCATGGCCCTTCCTGCCCTAGCCGCGAGGCCGAATACCACCATGTAGGTACCGGGCATCTTTATGGCTTGCGAGCACCGGCGGCGATCCACGTACAGCTATTCTGGCTGGCACCCAAAGCCATACCTGTGCTTGTTCCTTTCATATAGGACCCCACGTACACATTTGTTGGTCTGCGAGACAGGTCGGGGATCGCGCACAAGAATGCAAGTGTGAACGTGGCACCGGCGCTCACGAAGTGGTCGCTCCCGACCAGGCATCTATCGTTCCGGATTCGAAGCCATCGACGAAGATCCCTTCGACTCCCCATTCGTGGGCGCCCACGTCCGGGGCGGAATCGCGAGGGAAGCCCCAGAACTCGATTGGACTGCTGAGCAATGGGTGGCCTTGGTCGATCATCGCGGCACTGTCCGATGCAGCCGACAGATCTCCCGATGCTGGGTCGGCGAACCCTGGGTTGTCGATCGACGAATTGCTGTCGAATCCGGTGGCGGTCACCCACGAAGAGAGCGAGCCGTGACCGTCGACCCACTCCGCCCCTGGCGCTGACGGGGAATGGCAGATGTTGTAGTCGATCGTGTCGTACGCACTCGTAGGGAGATCGAATCTGAAGCAGTTGAATGAACTGCTTGTGCCGGCATAGTGAATCGCGTTGCTGAGAGTGGAGTGTTGGTCGCCTTGGCCGCCGAGAACAATCCCAGTCCCCCCGCCGCCATCACCCAAGTAGATCGAATTGTTGCGGATCACCACATTGCTCTGCTCGAGGTCGCCCGCGCCCAACCCGCGGTCAGGGGCAGCGATGGCGATGGCGCCGTAGCTCTGTGCGCTGACGATGACATTGTTCTCGATGACGCACTGCTGACAAGCCGCAACTCCGATCAGTGTATTGCCGGTGTTGCTGACGCGGTTGCCGCGAACTGTCACCCCGATGAATCCTTCGGGAGAGCCGTATCCAGGATCAACGGCGATCCCCCAACAACCCTGCCCGGCGAAACCGACGTCCTCCAAGACATCATTATTCTCGATCAGCAGGTCGCGATGCTCGCCATGGACGACCATCGAAACGCCCTGGCAGACGCCGCCTCCGTCGAGAGTTGAGCGGTAGAGGCGGTTGCCTCTGACAACGATCCCCTGCGTCTGACCACCGGAAGAACCACTCAGGTAGATATTGTGATCATAGACGGCCGTTGAGCCATTACCCTCGAAGGTGCTGTTCAGAATTTGTGTTCCGTTGGAAGCGCCGAGCCAACCCTGGGAGTGGTTGTTGATGATGGTCGCGTCGCGAAGAACGAGCCGGTCGTTCTGCCCGTCGCACTCAGGGTCCGCAGAGCATGGGTTGGAGCCGGCCAGATGGATCCCGATGCCGAATCCGTCGATGGACACGTTGTCGATCTCCACGTCGTCGATGTCGTTATAGAGAAAAAAGCCGTTGCCGGTGCCGGTGGTTGAGCGCAGGTCGAGGTTCTGAAAGAGGTACCCCTCCTCGTGTTCGGCGTTACCGCCGTCCTCAAGTGCGAAGCCGTGCGATCCGTCAGTCCGGCGGAGCAGGGGACGCCCCTCATTGCCGGTTCCCCACCCAGGGGTGTAGTCGCCCACAACGCAGGGAAGGTCAGCCCGGCACGATGTGTTGACCCAGCGGGTGCCCCCGCTGATCGCCCAGGCACCACCACGGCAGAAACGAATCCCGTCGCCTGCGGCAAGCGAACCGAAAGCTGTGCGGGCCTTTTCAAAACTTTGCCACGGATCGCTTGCGGTTCCGTCGCCGCTGTCGCTGCCGACGACGCAGTCGGGATCGGCCCCCGATTCGCAATCGCAGAAATACCAATCAGCAGCTTGGCTCGGAGCGAGCCAACCAACAGAAATCAGGATCAGACCGATGGTGTACCGCACGGGCATTGTGCCCCCCTTAGGGAAACTGAGCATTGATCAACGCTGACATCGGATCGCTCGAGCGGCTGTGATGTCGATTACCAATTTGGGCGCCAGGCGACACTGCATGACAGTGCTCAGAAACGTTGTCCTTAGGTGCCGATGTGAAGATCAACAGGTTTTAGAATACCTGGAACCTATAATCGATGGGCATGGATCTTTGGCTCCAGGCACCTCGATACACCACGCAGGTACTGCACGGAGACTCATTCTCGACATCGGTGGAAGTGATTTCGGTACACTGCCGACCACTTCACGTCTTTTGGAGACCAAATGAGCCACAGGTCAACCTTGTTTCTCACAATTGTCTGCTTCGCACTGACCGTGCCTCTTCCTGCCGAAGAGAAGAACTGGCTGCCACAACCATTCGTCGCTCCGGCGGCAGAGGTGATTGCAGCCGCAGACGAGCTCGACATTGATACTGAGGATGCGAAAACGGTGGTGATGCTCGAAGATGTCATCTACCGCTTTGATGGGCAGGGCCTTCAGCGCAGGACACGCACCGTGGTTTTCCGTTACCTCACGGAGTTGGGAGTTGACGATTGGGATACGGTGGGCACGCGATGGCAGCCCTGGCACCAAGAACGTCCGGTGCTCGAAGCACGCGTGCTGACGCCTGACGGCAAGGTGGTGAGCCTCGATCCCACGACCATCTCTGAAGCGCCGGACGCCGGAAACGGTGAGGACGTATTTGATGATCGCCGGTACCTCGAAGCGCCTCTGCCCATGGCCCAGGTCGGCAACATTGTTGAACAGCGAGTAACTGTCAATGAGACCCAGCCCCGATTCCCCGGCGGAACAACAGCGAGGTTCTTCCCGTCGTTCACCGTGCCTGCGTATCATACTCGGCTGGTAATCGAGGTTGATGAAGCCATAGAGCTGCGATGGATCGCTTTTCTTCTCGACGACGTGGAGCCCGCGGTGGAATCTTTCGAAGGCGGCACGAGGTACACCTTTGAGTTTCACCAGCCGGAGAAGCGGTCCGAAGTCGAGGACAATCTGCCCTTTGATCAACCGCGAAATCCCCATATTGCTTTTTCCACCGGCGCCAGCTGGACCGCCATCGCCTCCGAGTACGCCAAGGTGGTGGACGAGCAAATCGCGACCGCCGATGCCGCTGTATTGCCAGACAAGCCTCCGGCAAATACGACATCGCGCCAGGAGATGGTTCAAAGCGCTCTCGACTGGGTGCACGACAAAGTGCG
>JAAESQ010001096.1 GCA_024229275.1 bacterium
AAAGAAGCGTGACATGCGAAATTCCTGTGGATTTATACTGCGAAGCGGGGCGCTTAACCCTCGTCGGCTCTAGGAGGCTGTCCGAGAATGGGGATCGTAGCGAGCGGACGTGGGGCCGAGACGGATTTTGTGCTCGAATGAGGCGAATATTGGCCATATTTAACGAATTCGAGCGCGAAATCCGGCCGGCATCCACGTTCGCACAGTAGGTCATCCATTCTCGGACAGGCTCCTAGTATCTTCGCGACTAAACCTCGATTCCGAGCCCGAATCGTCTCGACTCTCCTGGCCCTTCCCCAATGAAGAGGGCTCGGTGATGGCCCCTTTGCGTTTGATAATCAGATTGCGCAGCACAGCGTCGTTGAAACGGAACGCACTTTCGAGTTCTTTCAAGGCTTCCCCGTCGCACTCGATATTCATGAGCACGTAATGGGCCTTGTGAATCTTGTTGATGGGATAGGCCAACTGCCTGCGGCCCCAGTCTTCCAGGCGGTGGATCGCGCCGCCTTTTGCTTCGACGCCCGAGCGATAACGATCTATCATCGCAGGCACCTGCTCACTCTGATCCGGGTGGACCAGAAACACGACTTCATAATGTCTCATGTATGCTCCCCATGGAAT
>JAAESQ010001097.1 GCA_024229275.1 bacterium
ATGACGACCTGCGCACCTTCCGCAAGAAACCGCTGAACCGTCGCCAATCCGATGCCACTGGCACCTCCTGTAATCACGGTACGCTTACCCTTCAGATCCGAATACATCAGTTGTCTCCTTCGCTGACTTCAAGACGGGTCCGCGCCAACAATGCAGGGTCATCGCCCCGTCTCAGGGGACGGATGCGAAATGCGTAGCTGTACTCCGAACCGGTGAGGGTGTACTCAGGATGGGTTTTTGCTCCCCAACTGGTGTCACCGCCAACGCCCATCTGTTTATCGTCCAGGTTGAGCGTGACGAAATCGTGTCGCCGAATCTCTGCGCCATGGCGACGCGATACTGGAACGATGCTCTCGCGGTCCGATCCGGCCACCGGCTGAAAGTCGAGTTCGTCGACTGGAAACTGCCAGGCACTGGTGCTGAGCAGAGGTCCACCGACAGCTAGCAATCCATATCCCTGCGCATCGCGTAACGCCAGCCATCGAACATCTGTCAAGTTGCCTGTTTCCTGCGGCCGCGTGTAGGGATGAAACTGATCCCACACAGCTCCGCTGTAGCGGCCCACTGCAGCTCCGGTTTTGCGGTCCCAGTAGCTCTCATGCGGCCCGCGACCGAACCATGACATTTCGACAAAGGCTTTCGGCAAGGTCATTGTCATACCAAAGCGGGGAAGCTCCGGGAGGTCATCCTTTTCACTGCGGTAGGAGACCTCGACCAGGACATCTCCTGTACCGAATACGGTGTAGCTGGTGGTGTACTTTGCCTCGACCTCCACCAATCGTGTCTCTACAACGACTCGGGCGACACTTTCACCAAGTCGCTCGACGGTCACTTCCTCCACCAGACGTTTCTCCCCAGCGTGCTGCCAGATTCCGCAACGTGCAGGCATCCCGTTGCCAAGATCGTTGTCCGTTGGGGCACGCCAGAAGTTAGGCACCAACCCCGTTCGAACCAGCTCGATCTCGTCGATTCTGAACGAGAGCAGTTCACCACGCAGCTTGCCAAGCTTGAGTTCGAATCCGTCTCCGACGAGGTCGACAA
>JAAESQ010001098.1 GCA_024229275.1 bacterium
ACGGAGTATCTAGTCGACCCTGAGCTGAACGATTGGATCGAATCAGTGCCTGCAAAGGCCCAAGCATTACTCAGCTCCCAGTCGCTGAGCCCACCTCAAGACAAGACCCAAATGGTGCCGCTGCACGCTCGATCCTTCATGAAGAGTGTCACGGGGAGCCCCTATGGAATTGCCGCATCAGTGCTTCTTGTGATCACAGTCGGTCTCGGGGGAGGGTTGCTGCATCAATTCCAAAGGGCGGAGGATGCTGGGCAACTACTGCATCAGACAAGAGTGCAGCTGGCGGAGGCTCGTGGAGAAGTCGAGGATGCTGGTCTGATCCCCAACGACGACGTCGTGCGACAGCTGCAGGAGTTGGAGGGACGTCACGTAGCCGAGCGACAGGAGCTGCGCGACCAGATTAAGGTGCTTGCAACCCAACTTGAGGACGCTGGGGTTGAAAAGCCGCTGCTGAATCTTCCATTGGTTTGGTTGTCACCGATGGAGACCGTCAGGGGAGATTCGAGAAGAGTCAACCTCCAAGGGACTGCCGGGAGTTTTCTGCTGGTTCTCGAAGTTCAGGATGCTCGTTTCTTCTCCACCTACAGAGTAGATGTCGAAGACATCGCGACCGGAACGATCACGTGGAGCGGTGAGGATTTGATTCGAAGTGGGCCGGCGGAAATCGTACTTGTACTTCCACGGAATCTCTTCCCTACAGGAGAGTATCGACTTGTCTTGAACGGAGTGAGCGATTCTGGTGAGGAGAGGCTCGACCAGTACTCACTTCAGGTGAACCGCGAAGAGAAGAACTCCTGAGCAACACTGTTCGCTTTGCGTTTGCACCTGGTGGCGGGTTACCGCCAGTCACCATAGAGTTGAAAACCAGCCCAGTAGAACGGTGCTGATGCGTCACGACTTGCGGGTTTTTGGTTGCCCCCACTTTGGCAGAGCGCTCCATGGATGAGATCAGACTGAGCCGACCGGAGAGCCAGGTCTTTGGTCACGCCAGCCTGTAGGTAATAGTAAAACCGCACCATGAGTTCTTCTGTCTTGGTATCGGCAGCCTCCCACAGTGAAGCCACAACCGATCGAGCTCCCGCATACTGAAAAGCGCGTGTGAGGCCGATGAGGCCTTCGCCGCCTACCTCTCTGCCAAGACCGGACTGGCATGCGGACAAAACAACGAGATCGGCCGCGAGTCGGATTCTCTCGATAATCTCCCATGCTTGGAGGAGTCCGTCTCCGTCCCCCGGAGTCAGTACGAGTGCCGAGTTGAGAGGCACGCGGTCGTCAAGCCTGCTGTGGGTTGCGAAATGGAGGATGCGGGGGCCTTTACCTACCGACAGGACTGCCTCTTCTGTCGCCGCTTCGCCGAGATAGACAGTCGAGTCGTTGGGGTAGAGCGCGCGTATCCTCTCAACTTCGCGACGGGATGCCGGAAGCGGCGCAAATCCGGCCTGACGAGTGAGAGTAGAGTCTTCATCCGTAGGATTTGACCTTGTTGTGCAACGTGGATCCCCGAACGCCGCCAGAGTCACGGTTTGTGAGACTGGCTCATCTTTGCCAAGCAGCCGTGGATCGCGGCGGAGTTCGGCATACAGGGTTGCTGACTGCACAAAATGGAGGGCTTTCCATTCAGCGACGTACTGCCAATCGCGCTCAGTTATGTTGGTCTCTCCCTTGTTTTTTCTTACCAGTGCGCTAAATGGCAATTTGTGAAGTGGACCGTCAGGAAGAATCACGATCCGGTCAACATCGCGTAACGCCTCGTCGACTGGTTTGATCAGGACATCATAGAGGCGTCGACCTGCCGCTACCACGCTTGGCATACGGAGAGAAGCACTCCGGGTCTCTCGAATTAACGACCTGAAGACTTCGATTTCGTGACCAAGGTCCTCCGAACTGATCTCGAGCTTCACGACCGTAAGACGCCGGATTGGTTCGATGAGGAACAGATAGGTTCCTTCCTCTCCAACGCTGTAGGAGAGCATCGCAGTGCGTTTGTCGAGGTTGGCCAGGACGGTTGCCAAATCCAATGGGCGAGGGTACTGAAGAGCCGCGAGTCGAGGAGAGGAACGACGAATCAGCTCGGCGATCTCTTCTCTTTGACGACGGAGTTGCTCGAGTTCCTGGCGTAGGTTTTGGAGGGCCTCCGGGTCAGTAAGTGGATCAATCACTGTTATCTGGTGCTGTTTTCTTTCGTACAACACTGCGAGTCTTCGTCGAGTCCTGTCGAGCTCTTGCGGAACGTCAGCCGTGAAATCGAGATCTCTCTCGGCCAGCATTTCCAGCAGGCTCCGTGCGCGTGACCGTTCCAGCGCATTGAACGCTTCCTCTTGGTTTCCTGTTGAAATCAGGAGGTCAATGTGTCGTCGGTAGTCCTGCTCGTGCAGCGCTCGGAATTCGGCCCTGACATCGTGGCTCCCACCGAGGTGATCGATCTGTCGCTCCAGTACTTCCAGGGCTTGCCGTGAGTAGCCAACAGCGGCGTCTAACTTGTCTGCCGCGCGAGAGACCTTTGCGAGAGAGAAAAGAGTCTCGGCGGTGCGAGTTGCTTCGGGTGCGAGCCTCGCTTCCACGTCAAGCGCACGTTCGAAATATCCCTGTGCGACGTCTAAATCGTTGTTGATGAATGCGATTTCACCCAGTCCACGCAGCGCAGTATCCGTGGCAATCCCCCCGGGGATATGTTTGTTTCTGATGTCGAGAGCTCTGGTGTAGTAGTCGTGTGCAGTCTGGAGTTCTCCTCGATCCCGCGCCAGATTGCCGAGGTTTTCCAGGCTAGAGGCGACTGCGATGCTCTCGGGTGCCAGTCGTTGTCGAATGATGAGGACTCTTCGAAAGCACTCTTCCGCTGTCTTGAGGTCGCCGCGACGGATAGCGAGATTGCCCAAGTTGGCGAGGCTGTTGGCTACTGTGAGCGCCCCTGGAGCTTGTCTTTCCTTGATCTCAAGGGCCCGCTTGAAGTACTGCTTTGCCAGTCCCAACTCACCTCGAGCATTGGCTACCATTCCCAGATTGTTGAGTGTGAAGGCAGTGCTCAAGGTGTCTGGGATGATTCTCTCTTTGATTTCCAAAGCTCGCAGGTAATAGTCAGCGGCAACATCAAGTTGGCCCTGGAGTCGAGCGAGGAGGCCCAGGTTGTTATAGCTGTAGGCAACATAGAGACTCCCTGGAGCGACCTTCGATCGGATGCTCAGGGCGGCGGTGTGGAGCTCCTTGGCTTTGTCCATTTGCTCCAGATCACCTGCGAGTAGCGCAAGATTGTTGAGACTAGAGGCAAGTTGTAGGCTGCCTGGTGCCAGCCATTCTCGAAGCTGAACTGTACGAAGTAATAGACCCTCCGCTTTGGTTAACTCTCCTCGAGCGCGGGCGTTCATTCCTTGGACGTGAAGAACTGATGCCTTCTCGAGGCTTTGTGGAGCAATCCAGTCCACGATCGCTTGAGCACGAGAGGCAGCCTCCTCGGCAGCCTCCAAGTCTCCTCGTCGGCGCGCTGTGTTTGCGAGATTGATGTAGCTCAGTGCGCGTGGCCGGCTCCAAGGAGCGAGTTTGTCCTGGATAGTCAGTGCCTGAAGAGAGTGTGCTTTGGCCCGGTCCAGATCTCCGCGGTAACGAGCCGCGACGCCGAGGTGATGGTGGACCTCGGCCAGTTCCAAGCTTTCCAGCGCCATCACCTGAACGAGCGCCAGTGCTTCTTCGAGCGTCTTCTCACTCCTTTCGAAATCTCCACGAAGTCGGTCAAGTCGTGCAAGACTGCAGCGGTTGGCTACTGACCCCAGGCCATCCCCCCAGGTTTCCGCACGAATGCGCATTGCCAGGTGGAAAGCTCTCTCTGCTCCTTCGAGATCGTTTCGCTGTGTGTAAATCTCTCCCAGTAAGTCCCACATAGTGACTTGGGCGCGAGGCGTATCGCATTCCTCTTGTGCTGCCTGGAACTCACGCTGAGCCTCATCCCATCGATCGACATCTGACAAGACCTGAGCCGAAGCGATGTGAACCCAGCATCCGAGGGAAGAGTCATTCGACCCTCTTGATTGTTCTCCGATCGCTTTCCATGATGCCAATCCGTCACCGATACGCCCCTCCGCAATTGCTTGCTTTCCATCGATATACAGTTCCTGAAGATCGCCTGGTAGGCAGGGTCGCACTCGTATGTTCCACTCTCCTCGCTCAACGTCGATTCTTCTGCTTTCTCCCTCGCGTTCAATATAAAGGGATATGGCGCCACGAGGGGATTGCTCGAGCTTCATCCACTCCCAATCGAAAACTGAGTTGATGCGACCGGAAGCGGCATCGCGGTTGCCGCCAGCCTGAGGTCGTCGTGCCCAGGACACAATGACATCTCCGGATTGGATGCCAGCTGTTTTCAAAACGGAGGTCCTGCCGATCTCCTCGACCGTGACACCGGCCAACTGCTGAACGGCGATCGTTTCATCCTGTGCCGCAGCTTTTTGTGTCAGAAAGGCGAGTAGTACTGCGAGGACCAGGATCGAAGAGGTGGTCAACAGATGATTTCGAGTGGCTTTCGGGTTGCTCTCGTACGACGTCCACCCTCTGCCGCGTCCACGGATCGAGGGCAAAGCCGCTTGAGAGCAGTTGTCGGCGGTGTTCGGCAGGGGCATTGCTGCTATTCTATCTTGCCAATTCACCAACGACACGTTGCAGCGAATGAGGGCATGAACTCACGCTACATGCGGTTATGCACCTATTTCCTACTTCAAGGTTTAACCTGACAAATTGCCGAGAGCCAGTTGAGAACTACTGGAGTACGAAAGGAATGCTGAGTTGACCTTCGTCAAACTCCAGGACCAGTGCCCACTCCCCAGGTTCTATGCCACCGACAGCCTCGAAAAGCAGAAGGCCGGTCGCGAGCGAGCGGTTGTTCACATGGACCGCACTTCGCGAGATCCATGTCCCCGGCATTGGTTGAAAATCGAGAGGAAGGCCCCGCCGACCCACACCTCCGCAACTCAGAGGTTGAGCGGCGACCGTCGCTCGTTCATAGGCGGATCTCAGCTGAGGGTAGGCCTTGATGAACTCCTCAGCCGACGGCAATGGAATAGGTGTGCCGTCTGGGGCACGCACCGACACGGAATCGCGACGAATCTCAACTGACTTGGCGACATGTCCGCAAAACGAAACATTGAGGATGAGCCACTCCTCGTTCTTGTTCTTCGCCGCGAATCCGTAATCGATCCATACTTCGAGTTCACTTCCCGTGAAGCGAGTCAGGGTGCGGCCGATCTGAGATACCTTCGCCTTTGTGTCTGGATCGTTGGTGGGCCCGTCCGCGAACAACGGAGACGTAAGGCCCAACGCTACTGCGACTCCAAGGGTGATACTACGAATGGAGCTGCTCTTCATAGATGAATCCTCCAGTCGGATCAGTGTTCAGATGTGACCAATCCACATCAATTGGCTCCCGGCTACCTCATGAAGCTGAGCATGTCCCGTGCGAGGGGAGCTTCCTCAGCTTCGGGATCGAGTTCAAGAAAAGTATTGAGGTGAGACTTGGCGGCGTCGGCGTCACCACTGTTGAAGTAGGACATGCCAAGGAGGTAGTGCGCACGGCCGAGATTTGGCTTCGCCTTGAGCACTTCACGCAGGGCCGCTACGGCATCAGCTTCTTGACCGTTGTTGAAGAATTCGATGGCTTGCTCGAGTAGATAGTTAGCCGCTCCCTCAGGGTCAGCAGTGGATATCCTGGCCAAAGCGTCTGAGACTGCCGTTGTATCGCTTGAACGCCGTGCACCTTCGTAGCAAAGCTTCATGGCGAGGACATTCTCGGGCTCTCTCTGAAGGGCT
>JAAESQ010001099.1 GCA_024229275.1 bacterium
ACCGAACTACCTTCCACAATCGCCGCGAAGCACGCAACGCAGTCTTCCACTGGATCGAAGCCTGGTACAACCTCAACAGGAGACACTCCAGCATCGGCAGAGTGTCGCCTGCCAACTTCGAAAGGAGAAATCTATACAAGCACGACACCGGAAACGCTAACCTGTCCGGATTACCGGGGTAACTCCAGTCGGAGTACCACGACTGCCTGATGGCCTCTGGTCGTTCAAGAACTAGATATGTGTAGCCGTTATGCCTCCCGGAGTAAAGGGCAAGCCTAGAAGTCGCTTCGCGACCCTTGACTCCGGGAGGCACAACGGCGTGGAGGGTGACATGAACGACCAGGAGGCCATCATGACCACATCGCTCCCAACCAACGACTTCATCGCCCACTCGTACGCCCTCGAAGGCGCTGGAATCGCGTTGGATATTGCACGTCGACTTCCCCCACCCCTAAAATCGATTGCCGACCAAGTCATCCGCTCAGCGAACTCCGTCCCCGCAAACCTTGCCGAGGGCAACGGGCGCTGTGGCAGGGATCGCCTTCATCACTGGCGCATTGCCTATGCCTCCGCCAAAGAAGTTGATTCTCATCTTCGTCTACTCGTTCAGACTGGAACCGTCGATATCAAGCTGTCCCTTACTGCCATGCGGCTCTTCGATCGCGTTCGCGCCATGACCTGGCGCTTGATTCATCCCAAGACCTGATGATGAAGGCCACATCGACGGAGCCTGACGCACCCGAGGGGGTGCGTCACCTGGGCACTCTGTCTAGCTCGGGTGGATGAGACGCCAAGTCATCGCCCGGACTTGATCAAAGAGATCGACAGCCTTCTTCGCTCGCGAGGAGTCAATTGCGCCAGCGCTGTTGAGCAGCCGGAGAAAGGTATCGACCTCCATTGCAGACCCATACGCTATTCGCCAATGGTTATACCGATCTCGACCGAATCGCCCTTGCCCTTCGCTCAAATTCGCAGCTACTGAACTTGATGCGCGAATCGCTTGATCGGCAAGAGACTTGAATGGTGCTGGAACTCTTCTCACTAGAGCCAACGTGATTCCAGCTGCTTCGATCGCTCTGGTGTAGGCAATCAGATTGTTGTTCGGCAGCGAATCATGCATGGTCACCTCCGGGTCGTTCATGACTCCCCCACCAGTCGGTGAGGCTGACGGTGTCAAGGGACCGGCGTTCCTACGTCGGCTTGCCTTGACTCCGTCAGTCTCAGCGGCTACACATCCCAACCCATGAACGACCCGGGTGACCATGCTTCGAAGCCACAACGATTCGGTTGAGCAAAACCATGATGCCATTGACACCGGCACTGATTCTGCCTTCTGTCACTGTCACTGTCACTGTCACTGCAAATGACGCTACCGCTGCAGCCTCACAACCGTCGCACCCCACCCACCGCGTTCCGGCGGAGCGTCGTGAAACTCGAACACTTTTGCGTGCTTTAAGAGGAGGCTTCGCACTCGCTCGCGCTGTACTCCGATTCCTCGGCCATGGATGAGGCGAACTTCGCGAAAACCTCTCTCGTATGCCACCTCGAGGTAATCCTCAACGACACGCGTGATGTCACGAGGGGGGAAGGAATGGAGATCGATACTGTCCTCGACCGGCAGTTCTACCGTCGTTCAAGGATCGAAATCCTCGTCAGAGGATTCCTCTTCCGACTCAGCGTCGGTAGCGTTCGTGGGACGGGAAGCGAATAGGACCGTCGCGGTTACTACTGCCAGCACCAATCCAAAGAACAGAAGTCCAATCCACGCCTTGTCACCAATCACAAGTGATAGCGGCCAAGTTAGCGCGGCAGCGATGAGAAAGATCCCAACCTTGGCCAGAACATAAATCCTGCGTACAGCAGGATCCGCCAGCGGGGAAAATGATGGCTCAGTCATAGGTGGGAGTATAGCTTTCGAAATTCACTTCCGCAGGCACGCGTTGCTCATGGCAGGTAAACACACAATGGAAGAGATCAATCCGAGTAAAACTGAGATCTGGATGGATGGCGACTGTCAGTTGTGCAGGCTATCCGAGAAGTGGGCAAGTCGACGAGACACGGCGTCGCGACTTCGCTTCATCGACATGCGCCAGCAACTCGAAGGATCACTCCCCGTTCCCCGCCACGAACTTGAGCAGGCTATGCACGTCACACTACCCAACGGCACTGTTCTGAAGGGCT
>JAAESQ010001100.1 GCA_024229275.1 bacterium
CCTCCTGAACCTGGGCGACGGTAAGGAAGGCGGTCCTTCGCTCGAAACCTCCGGGGAAGGCCTCGGCCAGTGCCTCCCTTTGGGTCTTGTAGACTCCTGCTCCTAGGTCGGCAACCGCCCAGGTGAGAAGACCCAGGAAAAAGGCCGGTCTCCAAGCTCTCGACGTGCCGATTCGATGCAACATTTTTCTCTTTCTCCACAATGGTTCAACTCGGCCTAGAACAGGTAGCCGAGCGCAAAGTTCCATTGATTGATTCCCGTTCCCGCCTGGTTACTAAAGTTCTGGTACTCGAGCTTTAGAAGGTGTGCCAAACTTAGTTGGAAATTGAAACGGCTCCAAACCCTGTGGTTTGATGGCGTTGAACAGCGACATCAAGCCGCAAGAGAAAGGAGCCGAGATGAGAAGTTTGCTACGTTCTGTCAAGAAACGCAAGAAGTCACGTCGTTTGGGTAAGGTCGAGGTTGTAAAGCGCGAGGAGTACGCGGAGCTCGAGGTGGATACGAAGGTAGAGATGATCCGGTCGTTGGTGCCTCTGGGGCTGATGCACGTGGGGGAGTTGCTCGACGACGAAGTGAAGGCGTTGGCTGGAGAGCGATACGTCCGCAAGGACGAGTTGGAGCGCGGTCGGCGTCACGGAAGCAATCCGGGCACTGTAGAGCTTGCCGGCCAGCGGGTACCGATCCGAGTGCCCCGGGTTCGGAGCCTGGGGGGAGGCGAGATTCCGCTTCGCTCTTACGAGGCGCTGAGCCGCGGCGGTGAGGTGAATGATCTTCTGCTGAAACGAGTTCTGTACGGAATTTCGTGCCGTAACTACGAGTCGGCAGCGGAGTCGATTCCAGGGGCGATCGGGCTTTCGAGCTCGACCGTGTCGCGCAGTTTTGTTCAGACGAGCGCCACGAAACTGCGGGAGCTGCAAGAACGGGATCTATCCGGCGAGGATGTGGTGGCGTTGTTCCTGGACGGGAAGGCGTTCGCCGACGCGACGATGGTGGTGGCTTTGGGCATCACGTTTTCCGGGGAAAAACGCTTCCTGGGCTTCGTGGAGACGGACACGGAGAACGAGCGCGTGTTGACGCCGTTCCTGCGTTCATTGCTCGAGCGGGGGCTCGATATCTCCCAGGGTCTACTGGTGATTCTCGACGGCGGCAAGGGATTACGCTCAGCGGTGAAGAAAGCTTTCCGCAACCGGGCCTTGGTGCAACGGTGTCAATGGCACAAAAGGGAGAATGTCGTGAGCTATCTCTCCAGGAGCGAGCAGACACCGTTGCGCAAGCGACTCCAGCGGGCTTATAACCGGCCGGAGTACGACG
>JAAESQ010001101.1 GCA_024229275.1 bacterium
AACAACATCAGGTCGGGCGTGGTTGAGCGCCTCGTTACAGCCTTCAAACTGTTCGCCACCGAAATCCTCTGCACCCAAGTTCCGTGACTGAAGCATCGTCCCGGTCGCACCGTCGAGAACAAGAATGCGGCGAGTCAATGTCTTCTGCAGAATTGTCTCTGGATTGTTTGCAGCCATAATCGTCACTCTCCAGCGAACTCTGCCGCTTGATCGATCAGTGGAAGAATCGCATCCGGTTTCTTGAACGGGGCAATCATGTACACTCCCGCAACATGCGACGGTGCTTCGCTCAGCATCCGCAACGCGTGATCATGACCCACTTTTGCAGCGTCCGGGCCGGCATCCTCAAGCGCCTTGATCAGACGCTCCGGCACGATAATCCCAGGCACCTCGTGATGCAGGCGCAACGCCATCTTGAGTGATCGCAGCGGCCAGATGGCAGCGAGGGTCGGCACTGGAGGCTTGCCACCGAAGTGTTCCAAGAAACGCTCCCACGGCTCCCAGTCAAAAAAGACCTGTGTCATGGCGAAATGGGCGCCATTGTCGACCTTGCGCCGAAATCGATCGGCTTCATGCTCAGGATCGTCGACGGTCGGATTCGCCGCCACTCCGATCAGAAATCCCGGTGGGTCGCCGATCCGATTGCCCGCACAATCGAAGCCTTCTGCCATACGCGAGAGCGCCCGCACCATCTCGAAGATATCCACGTGATACACATCGTGTACGCCCGGGTAGTCACCTAGCTGAGACGGGTCGCCGGTGATCGCGAACACGTTTCTCACTCCCCCAAGCCAGGCGCCGAGTAGCTGCGATTGGAGGCCCATCAGACTGGCATCGCGAGGGGTGATGTGAGGTACCGTCTCCATGCCAACGTCACGCTGGATATGCTGAGCCAACGCGAGCGAGTCCATACGCAACCGCGCAAGAGGGTTCGAATTGATGTCGACCACATCTACCCCGCTGTGGTCCGCAAGCACTTTCGTAGCCTCGACCACTGCGTCGGCGTTGGTACCTTTCGGCGGATCAAGTTGAACCATTTTGACAAACTGACTTTGAGCCAGCTTCTCGGCAAGCGACGATTG
>JAAESQ010001102.1 GCA_024229275.1 bacterium
GGGCAGCTGGTAGGACACCTCCCTGCAGAGACTCGAGGAGGCTTTCTCCTCCTGTGCAGGCTGCGTCTACTTGACAGGGGCCTTCTTATGGGCGTGGTTCAAATTCCCCCTCCCGTTCTGCCGTCTCGCGAACCCGAAGGCAGAGAACCCAATAGATCCCTAGGTTTTCAGAAAGGCGGTTCTTAGTCGGCGAGGGAGAGTCGGCGTACCCCGCCGTCGTGCAGTGATTTGCCAGGAATTCATTGCCTCTTCAGGTGGTCCCTTTCCGAAACCTGTGCGCGCCCGCAAGACGGGGTAGGGCGAGTGCGACCGAAACACGAATACTCGGGTGCCTGGGACGTTCCTCTAGACCTCCGACGATCTCACTGCTTGTACCTGAACTCGCGGACGTTCTTTGCTTTCCACTGGAGCATGGGTTGCGCGCGGATCCGTTCCTGCAGCTCAGGATCATCGGTGAGCCCCTCTGACCTAATAATGCCTTCACTCAGAAGACCGTCAAGAAAATCGCGCTCTCCATCTGACCAAACGACCAAAGCGGCTTCCGAAGATCCCAACTTCTCCTCCATCCAAGCCAGGAGGCTCTCACTCGTTTTCTCGTGCTCACCATCAACTCGGCGAAGCATCGGCTCAAGTTCTAGCCGTACAGCTCGCTCGTCGAGAGTACCGCGATCTGGGACTAGGGACCGAACGTCAAAGCGGGAAGCGGCCATGTAGCAAACAAACGCGATCCGGAACTCCTGGCGACTCAAGAGATCTGGCGCGAGTTCGAGAAGACCCGCAGCGTCATATGCGTCTCGGGCAACAGTGCGTTGCAGAAGAGCAGTGAACTTCCCGGCGGCCAGTTCTTCGAGTTTCAGCGTTGGAACACCCAGCTTGCTGTTCGGCGGGAATCGAACGGAGCGCTGTTCAATCCCCAACAGCGGCACTCGGGAGACGTAGCTGACATCGATTTCGAGACTCTGAGAACCGCCGACAAGACTTGGGAAACGAAGTCGGAACTTCCCGCCCGCGTGCTCGCTTGGTGCGCGGCGAACGGAGCAATTCTCTCGCTCGCAGCAGGCGGATAGAGCGCGTTCGAAATCTGGTCGAGCCAAACGCATTTCTTCCACATCACGAGTCCCCACGAAATTGAGGTCGATGTCGACAGACAGACGAGGCACATCCAAGTGGAGTAGGTTGATTGCTGTCCCACCTTTGAGTACCCAACCTCCCTGAGTTGTCGGGTGAGCAGCGAGTCGGCCTAGAATGCCGTGAAGGCGAAGTACCTTTTCCACCACATCCGGTCTAAATCCGGTCTCGACAGCTAATTCGTTGATCCCCCTCGAAGTGATCACACTAAGAACTCCTGCCTGCTTGGATACAGTTCTTCCGGGACTACGAGCGCCCAATGAGAGACGAGTCGACCTCTTCGGGTTCGATCCATATACACCGGATTACGAGGAATACGTGAGTGAAGACGCTTCAACAAACTATCGGGTACGGCCAATTCCTCGCGGCGACAATCGAGGAAAAAGCCGACCTTTGCAGCCAGCGTCTTTCCGCCGAGAAGGGTCACGTACTCTTCGATCGCTATTGGATCGATCGCGATAACTGACAGGAGAGAACGCCAGACCTCCTCGACGCCCCCTGCGAGCGCAGGCCTGTCAAGTACATCAACCAAAGTTCGCTCCAGGGTTGTAGTTCGGAACTCCACACCCGCTCGCTCAGCACGTTCCACCCAGAGCTCACCTCTATCTACTGCCAGCAACGGGGCCCGAGGCCGAACCGGGATGAACCTGCGCCCCCGGAACAAAGAGGGCTTACATTTTGACCATGTGACAAAAGTTAAGTTCTCAAAGATGCTCTGCGCGAATCCATGCGCTTCAAGTGCCGTGTGGAAAGCGACAGCTGCATCTGGCGCCATTTTTGAAGCGAGTGCAATGAAGTCTAGCGCGCGTTCGTGTTGTTCGTCTGAAGCATCGCGCCGTACAAACACA
>JAAESQ010001103.1 GCA_024229275.1 bacterium
ATGATGAACGGTGTATCACCGTGCATGAAACTGACCTCAACCACGGTCCGTCTTTCATCCTCGATCGTGATGCTCTTGTGCAGCTGTCTTCCATCGATCGTGAGAATCAACAGATGCTCTCCAGCGGGGAGGTATCTCAGGTTGAAGATGGGGTGAATCTTCTCCTTGACCTGCCCACCAATGCGAACTGTGATGTGTTGTGGTTTCGAGATCACTCGGAGCGAACCTTTACCGTCGAACACAGTCTCGATCTTCCCGGTATTGAAGTTGCCACGAATGGTTGACTCGGATCCCGGCCGAAGTCGGATCACACCTTCCACAGTCTCATAGCCTTCCTTTTTGAAGGTGATGGCGTGGGTGCCGGCAACAAGACCCTCGATCGTCAATTGAGGGGAGGTTTTCTCATGCGGCTTCCCGTCAACCTCAACCATGCAGTTCTGAGGGGCAGACGTCACAATGAGGTTGCCGGCGAGCTGCTTGATGGTGCCTCCGAAAGTTGAGGTCGCTCGGGTCGACACCGGTTTGGGTGTGAACTCGTCAACAGTGACTTCCATCGGCGTGTTACTGACTTCAACCTGGAACATCTGCGGTAGAAAGCCATCCTTTTCCACTCGGATGGTATGAACACCGGCCTTGACGTTCATCAGGAAGAGACCGTCTTCCCGTGCACTGGATGTGCCGATCAAGCCTTCATCGAGATAGACACGGAGCCCCGGCTCACACAGAATCTGGATGTCACCCGCAAATGAAACAGTCGCAACGCTCATCAACACGACTAGAAACAGCCACCGTACAGACTTCATACTTCCTCCGGTCCAACTCAAATCCGCCATAGTCTACAACGCTTTGCAAGAACAGTTCCGCATCGGTTGCTTTGATTGCAGAGGAATCGTGGCGGGAACCGGGCCATTCTGGCGCGAACCGGCGCCATGAGCAGTCGAAGCGCTCCCCGAGAAACGGGGCGATGGGGCAGCGGCAAGAATCGTTGTTGATTGAAACCTGTTTGACTATACCTCGTATAGCATAGTACTATGCTTTGCATGAACGACGTCACCGATCCCGCCGATGTTCTCCGGAAGCGAATCAGCAGCTGGGAATCGCAGGCGCGCAAAGGGGTTCTCGAACTGGTCATACTGCTCCATCTCTCGCGCAAAGAGATGTACGGCTATGAACTCATCCGTACGATCAAGCAGGGTGCAGAACTCAATCTCTCTGAAGGGACGATCTATCCACTTCTGAATCGACTTCAGAAGGTCGGGCTGATCGATTCCCGCTGGGCGGAGATGGATTCCGGGAAGCCGCGCAAGTACTACCACCTGACACAACTCGGAACAGACTACCTGCCAGCCTTGAAGGAGGCATGGTGGGAATTCAGCCAGTCGATAGGCGAAATGCTGGAGGAACGATGAATCCCGAAGACTTTCTGACCGAAGCGGAGAGCGTTCGCATCTGGCGCCAGTTTTTCGATCGCGTGCACACTCTCACCCGGAGACTCCCACAGGCGGAACGCGACGACATTCGCCTCGAGATCGCGAGCCACCTCAGCGATAGCGTCGAACAGCAGGACAGCTCCAATGAAACCGATCGACTGCGACTTGCCATCGGCAAGCTCGGCGATCCGGAAGAGTTCGTGCGACCGATGGTTGCGGATCGGCTCCTGACAGTAGGAGGCCGGTCGATGAATCCGCGAGCGATCGCGGTGGCTGTGTACTACTCGCTCTATGGAGGCATACGAACTACCGTTCTGGCGATTGTGGTCGGCCTCGGATACGCCCTATCGTTTACGTTCGCGGCAATGGCGCTAGGCAAAATACTGTTCCCAGGCCACGTCGGACTGTTTCTGAACGATGATGGGCCCTTCATTCTTGGAGGAACTCTTCACCCTGAGGCCGTGACTCCGGAAGTCCTCGGCTGGTGGATCGTTCCTCTGGCAACGATGACATCAATAATCCTCTACGTCGGATTGAGCAAAGCGTTGCGGTTACTCAAGACGACGCGTTCTCCACCGTCTCTCTAAGACGCTTTCGTACCCGACCCTAGCCCAAGACGCTGGGAATCATGTTCCTCAAGGCATCGGGAGGTGCTTCATGCGTATGCTACGCACATTCGTCACATCAATATCCATCGTATTCACGCTCTTCAGCCCGACGCTCGCGGACTGCCAGAACGCCACAGCAGACATCATTCTCCCTGCTGCCGAACGCTCCACTGCGAAGTGGAACGACATCGGGGATTTCCTCGACGGCGTCATGACGGCTCACATGGCCTCGCATCGCATTGCGGGCGCGGCGCTTGTCATTACCGAGGCTGATTCAATCGTCTACGCCAAGGGTTTCGGCTTCTCCGATGTCGAAGACTCCTTGCCGGTAGATCCCTACGCCACTATCTTTCGAACCGGCTCGACCGGCAAGCTCATTACATGGACCGCGGTGATGCAGCTTGTCGAGCAGGGCCGGCTGGATCTTGACATGGACGTCAACACCTACCTGCGAGAGTTCTCGATCCCCGCCACCTTTCCTGAACCGATCACCATGGCCCATCTGATGGCTCACACCCCAGGGTTTGAGGAGCGGATCATCGACATCATAGTGCGAAATTCCGACAACTTGATCGATCTGGGTCCCTTCCTCGCCACGAACATGCCTGAGCGCGTGCGCCCGCCAGGAGAAATCTCCGGCTACTCGAATTACGGCGCTGGACTCGCAGGGCACATCGTTGCAGAGATCTCCGGCATGCGTTACGAGGACTACGTGGAGAAACACATATTCGAGCCTCTCGGCATGCACCACAGCACGTTTCGGCAGCCACTTCCCGACAGCCTGAAAGAGTCCATGTCCGGCGGCTACTCCTTCTCAAAAGGTTGGTACGAAAAGGAGGACTTTGAACTCTTCAACGGACTAACCCCCGCCGGTACCATGAGCAGCACTGTCTCCGACATGGCACGTTTTGCGATGGTCCACCTTCAAGGGGGGCAGGGAATCAACGGACGAATCCTGAAGCCGGAGTCGGTCACCCTGATGCACCAACAACTCGACGCCAACCATCCTGATGTCTGCGGCAACGCACACGGATTCTGGGAACGTCAGATCAAAGGAGTCCACATCCTCGAGCATGGCGGCGACACTCTGTTCTTCCACGGACTCTTGGCGCTCATTCCCGAAGAGAAAATCGGCGTTTACGTTTGCTACAACAGCCATGGCAAAGGCAGCATGCCGCGCGTCGATCTACTCGAAGCTCTCATCAATCGGCTCGATCTCGGAGGGTCACCCGAGTCGCTTTCAGAAGCCGAGTTCACCGACGATGACCTCGAGAGGTTCGAGGGGTCCTTTCGATCGACTCGAGCGATTGAAACGACCTTCTTGAAGATCACGGAACTCGGTTCCACCACGACGGTCAGCGCCACGAAAAATGGCCGACTCAGTACCGGAACCAGGCAGTGGGAGCGCACCGGAGAGCTGACCTTCGCCGAACTCGGCGGCCAGGATCACCTCGTGTTCGTAGAGGACGACAACGGAGGGATTACCCACTTCCTGCGACGAAACGTTCCGGAATGGGCATACCTCCGTCTCTCCTGGTATGAATCTCCAATCTTCAACGGAGTGGCGTTTGGCTTCTGCGTAATGTTGTTCCTGAGCGCTGCACTTTGGCCGATCTCGGTTCTCAAGAATTACGTGGTGAGCCGCTTTCGAAAACAACCGCAACCGATCGATCCGACTCGACTGACTATCGGCATTCTGTGCTGGACCTGTCTTCTGTTTCTCGTCGGACTCGGCTCTCTATTCGCCGACATAGAGGTCATTCTCTACGGCGATTCCGCCCTTCTGCACTCGGTCCTCGCGTTTCCGATGGTAACGAGCGTACTCACGATGGCGTGCATCGTCTTCGTTCTGAGGTCGCGGCGGCGTCAACGCGGAAGTCGGCGTCGGCTGATCCATCCCGCCCTGGTAGTCACAGCAGCCACGTTCTTTCACGCCCTCTTGTGGTATTGGAACCTGCTCGGTCCCAACGTATGGGGGTGAATCCATTCTCCGGGGTTGCGGCTCTACTCAGAAACGATCAACAACCGGCTGTCCAAAGCCCCAGCGATGATCTTGCCGTCAACAATCAGTGGTGTTGCCATCACCCCTCCGGTCACATACCCGGGCAGCTGTCGCGTCGGCAGCACCCAGCGAGGTTTGCCGGTTTCGATGTCCACCGCGTGAAGTCCTCTTTCCAGCGTGACTCCCTCGAAATAGTACGGATACGCACTGATCGCTCCAATGTAGACCGTATCCCCCGCAACAGAGGGTGTGCTCCAAGACCAGCCTCCGGTACGGTACTTCCACAGAACCCGACCGGTCAATCCGTCATGAGCGAACATGTTGAGGGCGTCTGAGCTGCCGACGTAGAGCACACCATCTCGATAGACCCCGGAAGACTCCACCCATGAGCCGTCGGTATGCTCAAACTCCCACACCTTTTCCCCGGTCTTCGCATTCAATGCGAAGACCTTCGGATTTCTGCTGCCGATGTAGACACGTCCATCGCCGATTGCTGGCGAAGCCTGCACGATGCCACCGGTATCGAACCGCCACACCTGCTCCCCATTCTCGACATTGAGAGCGTACAGATAGTGATCCCAGCTGCCGATGTAGAGCCTGTCTTTGTGAATCGTCGGTGTCGATCGAATCCTATCCCCGGTGGTGAAATGCCAAATCTCCTCACCCGATGTTGCGTTGACCGCATAGAGGTTGCCATTCGAGCTACCGACATAGACGGTCCCCGCCTGCAGAACTGGCGAGGAAGTCAGATAGTCAAAGCCATAGGGCGGCAGGTAGTGAGGAAGCACACGCTCGATACCCGCACTGCTGAGGTCGAATCTCCACAACCGTTTCCCGTCCGAAGCCGCAAGGCAATACAGAAACCCATCGTCACTTGCGAAGTAGACTTTGCCGTCAGCAACAGCGGGTGTCGATCGCACACGACCACCGGTACATGCCTTCCATTGAGGCTTCGCGTCTTCAAAACCGACGGCCCACAAACAGCCGTCATCACTTCCGAAGAAGATGTTGCCTTCATCGTGGGTGGCTGAGGACCAGATCTGTCCTCCGGTCAGTACAGATTCAAGAACCTGGCCAGACCGAGTAGCTTTTTCCACCGTAGGCTTCTTCTCGTCGGCGCTCGATTCGACCGCGAAACTCATCAACGCAACACCACAGAGCAGCAGCCCGATGAGCAAGTTTCTGAATAGCATTCCACCCTCCCACAATCCACTCTGGGCTCGAACTAGCCACACAGAAGTACGAAACAGGATGTAAAGCGTTCTCTCTTAGAGTCACGCATTCAAACGGTCCAGGGAGCAGAAGTCCGCTTTGTTACACCCGGCCTATTGGCAAACTACGATGCAACCTTGACAATAGTTGTATCGTACAACTAAATTAATACTGCCGGTGGACGGCAGAAACGGAGACAAGCACCATGATGTCGAAAGAGCAGCGAAAAACCTACCGTGAGTTCTACAACTCAGCTCGCCAGAACCCGACCCTCGATCCCAAGGTCACACTGATGATTCACCTCGCGGCCTCCATGGCAGTCGGTTGCTACCCCTGAATGGAGAGTTACTTCGGCGTTGCCGAAGAAGTCGGTCTGACCAAGGACGAGATTGGGTCGGTACAGGCGATCGTCATGGCGGTTTCAGCCGGCCGTGTCGGTGCTCAGTTCCGCCAGGCCACATCGCCTGTCAGAAAGAAAGGCCAAGATCCGAAGCCCACATCTCCTCGCCAAGATCAGGAGGATTGATGAGCGTTCAGCCCGGAATCGCGCTGTGGCCCATGGTGACGATCGACAAGGATCTCCTTGCTCGCTCGCTGGAATCAGATGTGAGTCGCAGTGGAGGCCAACCCTCACGCTTCGACATCGCCCCTGAATTCTTTGCAAAGACTCCGGTGATGCTACGGCATGAAGATCTGAGAGCGATGGAGGAGATTATCGCGGCGGTCGAGTCGGTAGTTGGCTCTCACTCCTATCTCAACACGATCTCTCAGCGAACCCCTGCCATTGCAACTCTCGACCATGGACCGGTCGGCGTTTTCTTCGGCTATGACTTCCACACCACCCCCGACGGTCCACGACTCATCGAGATCAACACCAACGCCGGCGGTGC
>JAAESQ010001104.1 GCA_024229275.1 bacterium
GCCGATCGTCTAGCGCCACACCTTGAGATCCCCACTGTCCGCTCTCCGCCCACTCCCCCACCCCTGCCATCCTTCCTGCATACCGTTGACGTCCCTCGTTTACCTGGTGAATCGCGATCGTGATATAGGCTACCCCTCCCCCTACCCCCTATGTGTTACCCTGTGCTCGTGTCTTGGGGGTCAGCACTCGGGAGGGCGGGGCGCTCAGCCTCTGCATCTTCCTAGGCGACTCGGCTGACCCCCGCGAGCGCGAGAGTGTGAGAGATCCGGTCAGGGATCTTTCGACCCCCAAGTCACAGTGTTAGAAGGGTGGTGAAAGTGCAGAAGCAGCCCGACAGCGTCCACGAACTCCGCAAGGTGATCGCCTCGCTTCGGATCACGCTTGAGCACCAGCGTAAGACCTATGAATTCGGCATCGACGTAGAGCGGGCCCTGAAGGAAGAGACGATCATGCGGCTAACCGAGGTACGTCACGAGCTGGCGCACTATCGTGACGCCTCGCTCTGGGAGCATTTGAAGCTATGGTGGAAAACTCGACACTGGCGTCTGATCTCTCGTCTCTCGTCTTTCATTCGCTAGTACCGGGTGATCGATGGCTCCTGACGTCCCACGCGGCACGGCGGGCTTACGACCTGATCGAGCGTGCAGGCTACAAGGTCGAAGCGGGGCGCATTCTCTTCATGAAGCCGAACGGCTACGCATCGCACCGTACGCTCGACGTCGTGTTCGATGTGCGAATCCGTACCCTACAGATTTTTGACGGTGAGTATGTTGGAAGTGTCCCGGGTCCAACGATCCGAGACGCTGTGCTCAGGTGGCTCACCCGTTTCCGGGCCACGCAACGAGGGGAGTAGAGACGTTATGACCGATACCAATTTCAAGACCCGTTCAATCCGCACCGCGAAGTGGGACGTTATGCCGGTCGTCCGTGGGAAGGTGGTAGAGAAGGGCGAGCACGTCGACGACAAGCGCCCGGCTCCGTTCATCGTGGTCGACACAGGTGTTTCTCTGGTGCGTGTCTATCAGTCCAAGGATCTCGACGAGCTGTTCTCCGTCGTCGAGGTTGGCGACTCCGCCAGCATCGAGTTCCTGGAGATGGTCGCTCTAGAGAAGGGACGGCGCTTCCGGTCCTTCGACGCCTCGTGCTGGACCGGTGACGACCCAGCGGCGGTCTAGGTGATTCGCTTTAACCTGCTGCGGCCGAGGGCCACCTATCTCGTTGCGGGGTGGCCCTCGCGCCGTCGTTTCAACTATGCCGGACATGAAATTGAAGTGGTCTATATAGGACGTGTTGTCTTTCTTGACCGGCTCTACATCCGAAAGGTAGGCCCATGGCGAAGTACTCCGCTCGTCGGGAACGCCGTTTCCGTCACGC
>JAAESQ010001105.1 GCA_024229275.1 bacterium
CTGCGGCATCGACAAGGGGGAGAGACGGGTCTTTGCTGGAGACCTTCTGCGTAATCGGTACAGGTAGGATCGCGGCGCCGGCGATCTCGATGGTGTTCCGCGACGTGCAGACGGTGACATGGGCTGGTGGTTGGGCAAAAGGTTTGCGTAGCCAGATGCAGCCGGGACCATCGACCGGATCGTGATTGCCGGGAAGGATGACTATCGGTAGGTCCGGATGTGCTGACAGGATGTCGAACGCTTGCTCAACGATGCTGTTGGCGATCTGATTGCTCTCGAAAATGTCTCCAGCAATGAGGACTGCGTCGACGGCTTCCGCTTGAGCGATCTCGAGAATGCGCTTCAGTGTCGTGAGCCGTGCCTCGCGCAGCATCTCGGCCTTGTCGCCGAACTGAGCGAATCGCGCCCCGATCTGGAGGTCTGCGGTGTGTAGGAACTTCATTTGGTGAGCCGGTACTTCTGCAGTCGGCTGCTTGGTTTGGTTGGAATCGTGTATTCGATGAGGTCCGCTTC
>JAAESQ010001106.1 GCA_024229275.1 bacterium
AGGTCAGCTTGTCCATTGAACGCCTTCGCCTGTCCTTCCGCTTGCACCAGGATGGACTGGATCTTTCCGTACGAGACCCGCACACCCGGATACAGAATCGGCAGCAAGTCCTCTATCGGGCGAATCGCATTCGGCCCCTCCACACGCAACGCGACCACCGATCGCTCAAGCTGCGCCTCATCGACTTCGACACGAACCGTCCTGTATTCCGATTCGTTTCTCGCAAAGTGCTCCGTGAGCACCTCACCGGCCGCCTCCCGGGCTTCGTACAAGGTGGGTCGGGAAATCCCGAACTGACGACTGAGCTGCGTTATGGTGCCATGCGCCTCTTGGCCTGCTAGCGCCTTTGCGGCACACTCCATCTTCTGGGAAGTCGTCAGCGGGGTGCGGTGTAGTCCAGTCATGGGCTCGCCTCCAGGATGAGTTGGTTTTGGCGAACACATCATCCCATAACATGCCCCTGGCGGCTTCCCACCTCACAGACTCACCGGCTCCTCCCAGCACCGATGTCAAGGGACCACAAGGCCCGAGCTACTCGGATATCTGTAAAGCGGGTTTGACCAGTCCCCGTGAAAGGCACTTGACTCACAGCCGCCATTCTTGCACAATAGCGTGGTCATCTTTTCGGTGTGGGGGCGGGAATGAAGGAAGCGATAGAGGCGCTGGCATCGACCACCTTTGCCGGGAAACGGTTCACGCGGCGAGAACTGGCCCAGATACAGCAGACGGTCAATGACTGTCGTCACCTCAATTTTCGGGAATTGGGCCATACGCTGTGCGAACATCTGAACTGGGTCACGCCCGGCGGCCAACATCGCATCCAGAGCTGCCTGAAGGCCCTTGAGGAAATGCAGGCCGCGGACTTGTTTCAGTTGCCCGAAAAGCGAACGCGTCGCGGCAAAGCGAGGCAAAAACCCATTCAGTGGCAGCACCACACGGCAGAGCAACCGGCCATCAACGGCGACCTGAGCCAGTTCAGCTCCATCACGGTTGAGCCCGTGACCGAACAGGACGCGATGTTGCGCTTTAACGAGTACATCGACCGTTACCACTATCTGGGCTACCGGCGCCCTATCGGCAATCACCTACGTTATTTCATCCTCGGCCACGATGCCCGGGATGAGACGCCGCTGGGGTGCCTGCTGTTTGCCTTTGCGGTCAACACCCTGGAGTGCCGCGACCGGTGG
>JAAESQ010001107.1 GCA_024229275.1 bacterium
ATTAATGTGTTTAAAGTTCCATGTGAGAAGAAAATCAATATGCTGAACAGCAGCTATACTGATATGAATAGCATCTTCAGCACTTGACTCCGGCACAGCATCTTGGGCTATTAACGCCTTTGCAAGTATTGTTGAATTTTCTGTTGCTTCTAGTAGCCCGTCCCAGAAGTTCTGACCACTATTTTGGCAGTTTAAGATCCTCAGGCAGCGATTTCGCGGATGGGGGCGAAATACTCGCATAGTGCCTCGTTCAGATTCGTAAATGCCTGCTGCGCGTTGAGCTTGCGTTGCGGACCCTCTTCGCTTTGGATGAGGTCGGTGATCGTGTCGGATTGTGAGCGTAGCGCCTCAGAGAACTGTTCCCAGGTTTCTTTGGGAACCTCCGATACGTAGTCCCCGAGCAGATTCGTCAACAACCTCATCTGTTTGGTCAGAATCCGCAATTCCATTTGTGCCGCCGAGAGGAGAAGCATCTTCGTGAAGCGCTTCACCGCCTTCTCGTGCAATCCGCTACCATCGTATGACCATTTAAAGGGATGGGCCAGGAGGGTGTTCCAATCAAGCGCGAACGCTTCCAGCGACGCCTTGAGTTCGTCGGGCGAGGCGTACGATTCGCCAAGCACCTTGCGACCCATGATGCCAAACCAGAATTCGATCCAGTTGAGCCAGGAGCCGTGGTAGGGGGTGTAGTGAATGACGATGCGCTTGTCTTGCCGAGCGAGCCATTCAACCCGCTTGTCCATGGTACGCAACTGCTGCTCCGGCGGACACTCGACGGCGCTGAGCTCGGCCACCAGCCGGCAGAAGGGATAGCCGCGATGGGATGAGAGGTTGTCCATCACGTAGTGCAGCGGCTCGGTTTGAGAAAATCGATTTGCATGGACTCTGAATACCGCCAAAAAGGTATCGGTCTTGTGGTCGGCCCGGCACTCGATATGCACCTTGCCATCGGCGTGATGGAGGAAGGCGAGCACATCCAGGGTGCCGTGACGGATGTACTCGAACTCCTCGAGCCGTTTGCACATCCCCTCGGTTTGCAGATCCGGCGTCAGCCGCTTGAGGATCTGAATGCCTGGACACTCGTCAAAGAAGAACAGGGTCGTCGGTGGGTTGCGGTACAACTCGACGAGATGTTCCATCTTGGGAAAGAAGTCCGGGTCGGTAATGTGAAGGAAGGAGCGTGACTGGTGCGGCTTTAACCGATTGCTCTGCAAGATCCGA
>JAAESQ010001108.1 GCA_024229275.1 bacterium
GGCCAGGTCCACTCTTCGTCTCCGTGCCGTTGCGCTAGCTTCCCCTACGTGCCTTCCGGGGCAATCTCCGGGAGAATCTTCTGCAGCTGGTCACTCGTCAGGCGCTCCTTCGCCACTAACTCTTCAATGACGGCGTCGAGATGGTGTCTGTTTTCGGTGAGCAGCTTCTGCGACATTTCGAGCTGCTGACGAAGGATGGCGTTTGCTGCCTGGTTCACCTTGTCGAACAGTGGACTTCCAAGCCCAGCCTCGTGGCGCAGGAGTTCGGGTGCTGCCATCGGCCCGAAGTCATCGTCCATTCCGTAGCGGCAGACCATCTGGCGGGCGATGTTGGTGGCGTGCTCCAAATCGGCCGAAGCGCCGGTCGTGAGTGCGTTGCCTTCGGGATAGGTCAACAACTCGGCGGCACGTCCACCGAAGGCAACACGAATTCGAGCGAGAAGCTCGTCGCGATTCATACTGTCCTGTTCTGCCTGCTCAGCAGCGGGCGCCATGTAGCCGCCATGCCCACCGCGAGCAACGACAGTGACATAGCTGGGCCACCAGCCAGACAGCCAATAGAGGATGGTGTGACCTGCCTCATGAACGGCGGTCCTACGAACGACCTCGGGATTGCGGGCACGGGCTTCGCCGTAGCGAACGACCTCCAGTGCTTCTTCGAGATGATTGTCGCTCAGATCCTCGCCGGCTTGAGCTGCGGTGCGGGCAGCGGCCTCGATGACGGCCTCCAGATTGGCGATGCTCATCCCAGCCGAACGTTCAGCAACGAGGCGGATGATTTCTTCGCCGACGCGGCACGCGGGTCGATCACTCAGCCGCAGAGTCAAATACTGCTGGCGAGCTTTGCGTTCTGGGAGGTCTACCAGAATGGAGCGCGAGAAGCGGCGTACGAGAGCAGGGTCAAGGGCTCGGCCCGGACGCCCTGAATCGCCTTCACCTCCGCTGTCGACCCTGAAGTTGGTTGCCGAGAGGATGAAGACCGGCCGGTCGGCTGAAGGGCTGGTGAAACCGTCCATCTCGACGAGCAAGGCGTTGAGGGTATTCTCTGTCGCTTCGTTACCACCCCCGACGCCGCCTGTTCGACTCTTGCCAATAGCGTCGATTTCATCGATGAAGACGATCGCGGGTGCGTAGCGACGCGCACGAGCGAAGAGGTCGCGGATATTCTGTGGCCCACTGCCTTGCCAGATTGTGACAAAACTGGACGCGCTGACTGGCAAGAACGCAACATCGGATTCGCCGGCCATGGCGCGCGCCAGCATGGTCTTGCCGGTTCCTGGTGGTCCGTGCAGCAAGATGCCTTTGGGCGGCTTGAGACCGAGTGCCGCGAATCGTCTCGGATTCTTGAGGAAGTCGATGAAAAACTGCATCTCTTCCTTGGCCCCCTCCGCACCTATGACGTCGGAGAAACGTGTGCGCGGCCGCTCGACATCCTCCAATACCTCTCCGGCATCTGCCGCGGCGATGGCTCGCGTCAAGCTCAGATTACGGAGGCGGATGGCGATCTGGCGATTGTCATCGTCAACCCGTGGCACAGTTTCAAACGTCAGTGCCTTACGCTCGTCTCCCATTCGAGCAGCGGCCTGCTCGCGATGCAGTTTGCGGCAGATAGTCTCGAGGCGACCAGCAAAAGTGTCGCGGCGCTCTTCCCACCGGTCGTTGGACGTGTCGACGAAGGGGCTGGCGATCATGCCACGGGCGCCGCCTCCACGGACGCAGGCGCCGAACAGTTCGTCGTCCACACTTGGCGCCGCGCCGAGATCCACAATCGAAAGCAGGTAGACGGGGACTCCAGGCATACGGTCACGGATCTTTTTCAACAGCTCTTGGCCAAGGCCGAGCCCGGACGCGCCGGGTGGGATGTGATCGAACTGCTGCCGCATGAGGGTTCCAGTGTCTGCGGATCGGCCCACCCACAGATCCAGCAGTACAAGGTCAACATCGTTTTCGGCCAGGATTTGCAGGGCATCATCGGCATTGGCTGCAGTCATCCACTCGACATTGTCGATGTGCTCCTGATAGGTGACCATCAGAGCACGGTCGGCGATCAGTAGCACGCGTGGTTTGCCGACCTGCTCGAATACAGCGCGTGCGTCGGCGTCGATGTGGCGTGGATCAGCATCGAGTTCGAAGCGAATACTGTCAACCGCAGCGAACGCATCTTCGAGGCGGTCGGTCTTGTAGAGTTGGCAGAACTTGAAGATCTCGGTTTTGACGAAGACCTCGGCCTGTGAGCGTACGGTGCGCGCATCGACGCGTGCGCCTTCGCGCAGCACGAGACACATCGGCAACAAATCGTCAAAGGAGACCTCTTTGTAGTACTGCCGCTCCAGCAGATCACCGGCTCGCCGTAGTTCTGCCTCCGCGACGCGCTCCAATTCGTTGATGCCAAGGTGGTTGAAAAGAATGGGATAGCCAGTGGCCATGCGCGAGCAGATCGCAGCGGGAAAGAATGCCTGGCCGGTTTTCGGATCCTTGTCGTTCTCCAACGCATCGAGGATGGTCTTGCGATGGAAAGCAGCGTTGGCCATATGCACGCCACTGCTGTTGGGCTGTTCATA
>JAAESQ010001109.1 GCA_024229275.1 bacterium
ATCGAGCATTCGCAGCACATTCATCCGGACGACTTGCCGCGCTTTGCTGAGATGGGTGTCATCGCAGCAATGCAGGGCATCCACTGCACGTCGGATGCGCCGTGGGTGTTCAAGCGTCTCGGAGAAGAACGGGCGGCTTCGGGCGCATACATGTGGCGCACGTTGCTCGACTCGGGTGCGGTCATCTGCAACGGCACGGATGCCCCGGTCGAGGCAGTTGACGCGCTTGCCAGCTACTACGCCACCGTGTCGCGCAAGCAGTCCAACGGAGAGCTCTTCTTCCCGGACCAGAAGATGACGCGCGAAGAGGCGCTGTACTCGTACACGATGGCGGGTGCGTTTGCGGGCTTTGAGGAAGGCATCAAGGGATCACTCACGGTCGGTAAGCTTGCCGACATCACCGTGTTGTCGCAGGACATCCTGACGATCGCGGAAGAGGAAATCCCGGCGACTCAAGTCGATTACACGATTGTCGGAGGAAAGGTCGCCTACAAGCGCTGAGCTAGCAGAAATCTAGAGAAACACACGAGGCGCGGGCTCAGCCCGCGCCTCTTCCGTTTCTCAAGGCTATGCGGGGCGAACG
>JAAESQ010001110.1 GCA_024229275.1 bacterium
GCCCTGCCGCATTCGTGTAGACGCGTCCTTCAGGGCGCGTGACCACGGTCAAAGGCCCTCGCCTTCGACTCTGCACGTCGCCCTACCTCACCCCAGCGGTTCAAAGAACCGCCCCAATACCTCTCCTTCGTGCCGTCTTCGTGCCCTTCGTGCTCTTGGCGGTTCAAACCTCCCGTCTTCTTCCCTGCGTCTTCCCGTTCGTCCCGCATAGCCTTCCAGCTTCCCAGCGCCATCGAATAGCGTGGATCCAGTCCTCATCGTCATCCTCATCGTAATCGTCATCGTTCTCTAGGAGCCGCTCAACATACGATGACGATGAGGATGACGAGGACGATCACGTTACGTTTCGCACCTGATCTCGCTCCCGTTGTCTGCCCTGCCGCATTCGTGTAGACGCGTCTTTCAGGGCGCGTGACCACGGTCAAAGGCCCTCGCCTTCGACTCTGCACGTCGCCCTACCTCACCTCAGCGGTTCAAAGAACCGCCAAATAATCCTTCTTTGCGCCGTCTTCGTGTCCTCTTCGTGATCTTCGTGGTTCAGATCTGCCTTCCTCCCGTCCTGCCGTCCGTCCCGTTCGCCCCGTTCGTCCCGTTCGCCCCGCATAGCCTTCCCCGCCACTGACTCTCCAACGTTGCAGGCCCCACTTTCATCTTTCCCCTTCGTGCCCTTCGTGCTCTTGGCGGTTCAAACCTCCCGTCTTCTTCCCTGCGTCTTCCCTTCCTGCCTTTCTGCCGCATAGCCGTTCGTCCCGTTCGCCCCGCATAGCCTTCCCCGCCACCACCCTCACAATCGAGCGGACTCCCATTTCATCATTCCGCATTCATCATTCATCATTCCGTCAGTCCCGCACAGCCTCCTCAGTGCTAAAATACTGAATATGAAAACCCTTGAGGAACGAAGCGAGCAACGAAGGCGCACCCTAGAGGCGCATCGAGCAGCCTCGTTTGAAGATGCCGAGCGCTGGGATTTGGACTACTGGCAAAGTCGCACACCAGAGGAGCGCCTGTCGGCGTTGGTCGCCATACATCGTGATGTCGAACTCGTCGAGGCCGGCAAAATCGAAGCCTCCCACGCGGACGATTAACCGATGGACGCCGTTGCAGACTTCGAAGATATCCTCGAACTCTTCTCAAAACATGACGTGCGCTACCTGATTGTCGGAGGCCTCGCGTTTATCTACCACGCTAAGCCACGCTACACCAAAGACATTGATCTTTGGGTAGACGCTGAGCCTGAAAACGTCAGGCGAGCGAATCTGGCGCTAGAGGAATTTGGAAGTCCCGAGACCATGGCAATCGACGAACCGGATGAAGTGCTGCAACTCGGTGCCGCACCGGTCCGTATTGACCTCCTGCGAAATGCCGTTGCATTGAGCTTTGAAGAGGCCTGGCCGCGTCGAATTGAAGGCCGGTATGGGAAATCACCGGCCAACTGGATCGACCTCGAAAGCCTGATCGTGATCAAAAGTGCGATCGACCACCCGCGTCACCAGGAAGATGCAAAAGTCCTCAAAGCCGTAAGAGATCGACAAAACACCGAGCGCTGAATCTCCCTTAATCCAACCCCAGCGTTTCAACGAACCGCCCCAAAACTCCCTCTTCGCGTCCTCTTCGTGTTCTTCGTGAGCTTCGTGGTTCAAATCTTCCGTTCTGCCGTATAGCCGTTGACTCTCCTCATAGACATACAAGCAGTGTGGATCCAGTCCTCATCGTCATCCTCATCGTAATCGTCATCGTATTCCTGAAGCC
>JAAESQ010001111.1 GCA_024229275.1 bacterium
CGAGGACCAGGACACCGGCACAGGCAACCTCCATGCCCTCCCACTGTTCGTGGATGCCGACAACGACGATTACCATCTGTGGTACACCTCGCCCTGTATCGACGCCGGCGATCCGTCCTCCTCGTATGCCAACGAGCCCAATGGCGGCGGCGGCCGGATCGACATGGGGGCGTACGGCAATACCGCCGAGGCCGCCACCACCGAAGATGAAGATGCCGATGGCATAGATGACAGATGGGAAGAGACCTACTGGCCGGGGCAGGACCCGAACCTGCATGACCCCAACGACGACCCGGACGCTGACGGCCTGCGCAACAAGGATGAGTACTACATCCACTGGGACCCCAACACCGACGACTCCGGCTCTGTCATCGGTCTGGTCCACAACGAACGCGTGGATGTGAATCTCCCATCGATTTCTTTAGCCCTGAGCATGGCGGAGAACGCCGATACGCTGATCCTGGACTCCAATACCTACTATGAGGTCATCAACTTCAACGGCAAGCCGGTTCATCTCCGCAGCATGGACCCGAACGATCCGAACGTGGTGGCTGCGACGATCATCGACGCCAATAACACGTCGCTGGATGTGGCGGTCTTCAACTCGGGCGAGGACGCCAACTCGATTCTAGACGGTATCACTGTCAGGGGCGGCAAGTATGGCATTTCCTGCACGTCTTCCTCCTCACCGACGCTCACTAAGTGCGTGATTCGCAACAACTCCAGCTATGGGGTGTATGCCTACGTTTCCTCGCTCATCATAA
>JAAESQ010001112.1 GCA_024229275.1 bacterium
ACCGGGACAACTCGACAAAGAAGTTCAAGCCGGCGGCTGGCTGACCGTTCCCGCAAACGCCGAGTACATCTTCTACCGCGGCGACGACTTGTGGGAGAAGGCCTCCAAAGAATTCGGGCAGTCGACCCTTCAATCGATGCTCCACATCAAACACTTTCCCCAGGACCCCTCGGTCAACTAGGAGCCTATCCGAAGACCCCTCACCCCCGGCCCCTCTCCCCGCAAGCGGGGCGAGGGGAGGAGGTTTTCGAATAGGCTCTGAGTACAGACCGCGCCGCACTTTCCTTCGAACTCGTAAGAGAATAACTTCCCGAATCCAGAGGGGGACAGTCCCCGAGTTGTTCTTTGATCGCCCCTTGGCACGGCTTCGGGCCGCAACCAAACGGCGGGCAGGCCCGCCCACTAAACGGTCTTTGACGAGTGGTCCCCAAATCCCCAATCCCCCCAGGAAGATGCGCGCACCGTGCGCAGAAGTAATAACGCAAGACTCTAGCGAGGCTTCGCCTCAGACCATCGGGTTGTATGTTGTTGACGTCTGTCTACTAGCAAAAGGGGCTCCGATCGATCCTAATCGTGCTTTGGCACGTTGTTTTACCGCAAGGCGGTGGTGGTCCGTGAAAGGACCTTGACGATCGGAGCCCGTATCGTGAGTATACCCAAATCGGTTGGCGATGTCATTGAGAATCACGTGGTACTGGAAGTCGAGGGAATCGACCGAATGTACCTGAACGTTTATCAACCTGATTTGCAGCACGGAGGCGGAGCCGCGTCGTTCTTTCGGTTTCATCGGGGCGAGGCCTTTGCCACCGCGCGGACCATGTCGCGGATGACTCACAAGTTCCTTGGCGAGATCCTTCGGTTTGCCGACCACAACGACATCCCCGTCGTCCCTTTTGAGAAGGGAGCTCGTAAAGACAACATCGCGCTGGCACGTTACGCCGACTTCGAGGCCGAGGAAGGTGTGGTGTTCATCGGCAAGGCCCAGGAAAAGGCCACCGTACATCGAACCCAAACACGGCGAGACCCCGACTCGGGCCGAACCTATCCCTGGCTGTATCGTTCCACGGCCATGGTTAATCATTACTATTTCTACTGCATCGACAAGGATTTCGGGCCGTTCTTCATCAAGTTCTGCTCCTACTTTCCTTACACCGCCCGCCTGTGCATCAACGGGCACGAATACCTCAAGCGGAAACTGGCCCAACAGGGCATCGAGTTCGAGGCCTTGGACAACGGTGTCCTTTCGTGCGACGATCCCAAGCGGCTGCAGGCCATCTGCGACGGATTGTCGCCTGCCAAGATCGAGCGGTTTTTGCGCAAGTGGCTGCGGCGTTTACCCCATCCGTTTACCGCCAAGGATCGCAAGGCCGGATATCTCTACGACGTTTCCATTCTCCAGGCCGAGTTCGCCCTGACGCAAGTCCTCGACCGGCCCGTCTCGGGTCGCGTCTTCTTCGAGGAAGTCATTCGCCAGAACCTCGACGTGGGCCGCCCGGACAAGGTCCAACTGGTCTTCAATCGCCGCATTCAACGCAACACGCCGGGCCGCTTCCGCACCCGCGTGATCACCCAGGGCGTAACGCCCAGTCTTCACATCGATTACAAAAACACGCGTATCAAACAGTATCACAAGGAAGGCCGCGCGCTGCGCACCGAAACCACCATCAACAACACCCGCGACTTCGACATCGGTCGACGGCTACACAACTTGCCCGCGCTTCGGGCAATCGGCTTTCAAGCCAACCGACGTCTCTTGGACGTCCAACGAATCAGCCACGACCCGGCCATCGGTGAAGACGTGTTTCGCGATCTCACCAGTCCGATGGAGGTCGACGGTCAACGTGTCAGCGCGATGCGTTTTGGCGACCCGACCCTGCTGGCTCTGTTTCTGTCGCTGTTGATCTTTCGTCTACTCCCCAAGGGTTTTTCCAATCGAGATCTGCGCACACAATTCGCGCCCCTGTTGGGCAAACGGCCCGACCAAGTTACCCCGGGACAAATGACGTATCAACTGCGGCGGCTTCGTCTGCGTGGCTTCATCCGCCGGATTCCCAGGACGCACCGATACGAGGTTACCGACTGCGGTATGCGAACCGCCGTGTTTTACGCGGCCAGTGCGTCGGCCATCCTCCGACCGCTCGCCCATGCCACCTCACCCCAATCCCAAACCGCTCCCGAAACGCTCCCCAAAATCCTCCGCAAACTCGACAAACTCCTGGCCCAATTCCCAGAACTACAACAAGCCTCCTAAAACTTGACTCAACTGCAGCAACTTCCGTGAACTAAGTTACCTAAAGGGAAGCAATCGCTCCCATCCGCTGGGAATCTGCTCAGCACACCCGATCTTCTGGACATCATCCGTAGGGGGCCGGATCCTGACTATGATCGAAGGCTCGCAGAAATCCTGGATGAACTGGCCAAGTCGCCCCCGGTTGAGCATTACC
>JAAESQ010001113.1 GCA_024229275.1 bacterium
AACAACAGGGGGGACAGAGTCGTTCGTGACCTGGCGAACGGCACCCATTTTCTCCAACACCGCGGTCCAGCTTACGCAGGTCTATTTGTCCTTGATACGTGCCGACGGCAGATCACGCTAGAGCGTGGCGAGGGTTTAGCCGACGATATTTTCAAGCCGCTAGGCGGTGTCGAAGGGGACATCGGTGTCGCTCACACTCGCTACAAAACTCATGGCGGCGGCGGCATAGAAAATGCCCAACCTTTCTTTGATCCAATCTCGGGAATAGCCTTGGCCCACAACGGGCATGCTACAAACTGGAAGCAGATCTCCGCAGAACTCGAGGAGCGTGAACAGGCTCTGAAGAGCGACTGCGACGCTGAGGCGATTCTGAGGGTGCTCGGGCTGTGGTTCGAACACTACCGAAGCCAAGATCCTGGCGCCGCGGAGCCTGAATTGATGTTCAAGGCGATCGAGGAGGTCCAACGACGCGTGACTGGAGCGTATTCGGTCGTCGCAACTACCTCCTTGGGCATGTACGCATTTCGTGACAGTCATGGTTTCCGTCCTATGGTCCGAGGTCGTAGGACCCGGGGTGATGTGACGACTATGATGATTGCTTCGGAGACCTTGGCCCTCGAACAAAACGGATTCACGGTAGAAGAAGAAGTTCCGCATGGCGCGGCGCTTTTCGTGGACCGCAAGATGCAACTCGACGAACGAATCCTGCTTCAGGCAGATCCGAGACCATGCGCGTTTGAGCTGATCTATTTTGCGGATGTTGAATCAGAGATGCAGGGGGACAAAATACGGAGTTTCCGTTGGCGGGCTGGTCGCGCCTTGGCGATGATGTTGATGGAGTCTCAGCGCGAAATCGTGGATCAGATTGACCTGGTCGTACCGATCCCACATAGCCCGATTCCGGGCGCTGAAGCATTTGCACAGAAGCTCGAAAAGGAACTCGCTGACGGAGCAATTCAATATGCAACGCCGGTATCCAAGTATCGATACGGCGGGCGCATCTTCATGGAAGAAACCCAGAAAGCACGCAATGAAGCTGCAATGCTCGATTTTCGAGTTGATGCCAAAGCAGTCGAGGGCAAGAACATCTTCCTTGTCGACGACAGCATCGTCAGAGGTACTAACGCCACTCGGATTGTTCGTGCGTTGCGTTCAGCCGGCGCCGGATCAGTGTTCTTTGGAACACTGTGGCCGATGGTGATTGACTCGTGCTTCCAAGGAATCAACACCCCGACCCAGAACGAACTCGTTGGAGCTCGTTTTAACGGAGACGTTGACGAGGTTCGTCAGGAACTGGGTGTGGACTCTTTGTTCTATTTGCCGATCGAACGATTCCAGGAGCATGTTATTAAGAACGCGCCAGCTTGTATGGCATGTTCAACAGGACAACGAGCGGTTAAGTTCGAGCATGCCGGGGCGGTTCTGCCACCTGAAGCGTGATCTCAAAGAAAGCGGGATGTCCAGGTCGCGATGATGTCAGCGACGTAAGAGGGCAAACTGCGGTCCTTCAGGAGCAGATGATCGCCATCTGCTATCGATAGAAAGCTCTTGGGGTGTTGGGCAATTTCAAAGACGTGATGTCCATCGGCAACCGGTACCACCTCGTCGTCTGGCGCCTGACACACGAGCAAGGGGCGTTGGAGCCGGCGCACACTTTCCCCAACGTTGTGGCTCTCTAGCTCCTCGAGGAGAAGCCTGCCAATCGTCGTCGTCTTACCCAACAATGTCACGTCGGCGGATCCATCGAAGTCTATCTCTGGTGCAAGTTGACTCAGAAAGTTCGCGAGTCTGCGAGTGTCCGAGGGTGAATTAATGGTGACGACGGCTTTCACAGCGGGGAGATCACGTACTGATTGCAGGGCGATCGCACCGCCCAAGCTGATTCCAATTGCAATTTTGGGTGGTGAGTATTCGCGCTCGAGGAAGGTTGACGCAGCTTTGAGGTCTTCGACCTGAGAGCTGAGGCTAGTTTGTTCGAACGAACCTTCACTTTCGCTGCTACCTGTCACGTCGTAGCGCAGGGTCGCGAATCCCTGGACCGCCAGTTGCTCACTGATACGAACTATTGCTTTGGCATCTTTAGGTCCCCGCCTGGGATGGGTGAACCCCCTCGCCTTTAGGCGAAGCCTTCAGGGGGCTTGCGGTACTGTAGAAGGATGGTGGAGTACAGACGATCATCGCACGCGGTGTTTCGGCTGAGGTACCACTTCGTATTCATCACGAAGTACCGAAAGCCGGTGTTGAAAGGGGACATCGCGAAGGAGATACGTAAGCTGACAATGGAAATATGCCGGACGCATGACATCGAGATAGTGAAGGGGCACATCAGGCCCGATCACATCCATCTACTGTTGGACGTGCCTCCGAAACTGGCTCCGAGCAAGGTGATGCAGGCGATCAAGGGGAAGACGTCGCATCGGATGTTGCAGGATCATCGACGACTGCGGAAGGAGTTCTGGGGCCGGCATCTGTGGGCGAGGGGGTACTTCGTAGCGACGACGGGGACCGTCACGGACGAAGCAGTTGCCCAATACATAGAAAACCAAGATGCCGAGCCCGAGGACGACGGTTTCAAGATCTCGGAGTAGTCTGCATCGCCTGCGAGGTCTTTAGGCGACTTTAGTCGCCTATCGATTCCACCGCCTTCA
>JAAESQ010001114.1 GCA_024229275.1 bacterium
CCCATGCGGTGCGAGAATCTCATCGAGCATCCGAGCCTGATCTACAGAGGTGGGCTGAGCCACTACGACAAGATCCTCGGTTACGAGTTCAGAGCTATAAAAGATGTTCAAACCGTCGGCACGAAACTGATCGATGACCTCTGTGAGGTTCTCTCCCACCATCGGCTGTAGAGCCCCGACTGGGAGCACACCCAACACTCCCGCCAGGCACACTGATCCCAAGATTAAGGCGTTCCTTCTCATTGCTCTGCCCTACTTTCCTGCACCGCGAATGACAAGAACACCATTACTGACAGACGCCTGCAGCTCGCATGTTGGAAGGACGAACTCCGTAGTCTGCTCGGGCCGGATCGCTGGCAATTGTCCATGCAGGATTGCTTCCACGTCTGCGCCCTCCAGTCGCCCTTCGGGATCGCCGATTTTGAAACCTGTCTCTCGGCTCAGCCACGTCAAATACTGTTTCAATGTCTGACCTTCGAGTTGGTAAGCCGGAGTTGTTTCGGCAACCCACTCCCACTCAATGCCGAAGCGCGGAATGTCATCGACGACCAGGCGGCCACTTCCGTCCAAGCGTGCCTGCCGTCCGGCCTCGAACTCATCTCGGCCGCTGTCGTGAAAGAACGCGATTCGACCTTCCCGCACCCGAACACGTACGCCTTCCTCAAGTAGGCGAACCTCGAATTGTGTGCCGATCTCCGTCACTCCACCAAGCGGCGTTCGGATTGTGATCAACTGGTCCTCGTCCAGCATTCCGCCTGAATCCAGGTAGACCGCACCCTGTTCGAGGATGACTTCGTTTGCTGCCGCCAATCTGACACCACTGTCGCGATCGAGGCGTACAGAGTGGCCGCTTGCCAACCGAAATGCCACACGCCCATCTGTCGTCACCACGGCATTTCCGATTTCGAGGCGGTCACCTTTGCGCAGGCGGAACCGCCGATCGGCGCTACCCTCCGACTGCCAAACATCTCCGCTCGCCAATTCAACCTGAGCGAATGCCACGAGACCTTCAGGAGCGGTTTGGGCTTCTGTGTACCAGAGTGTGAGTGTGATCGCTCCGACAACGCCAGCTGCTGCAGCGAGTCCGATTGCAGAGCGCCACATCATTCGCCGTCGTGATGTAACACGAAGCAGCCACTGCTTGTGAACCGCCGTGTGAATTCTCGCGTCGCGATCACTCTCGATTTCTTTTCGGGGACCGGCGATTTGCATCAGGCGAACACCGGAGTCGTCGTCTTCCTGACGCGACATACTATTTGTCGTTTCTTCGTTCATGACTGAACTCCTCGGTCAATTGGCGCCGCCACCAATGACATTTCGTCTGTACTTGAGAGAGTTGCGTAAGCCTCGCGAAACGCCACACGGGCTCGAGTCAACAGCGACTCAGCAGCCTTAGGCTTCGTGGCCAGCCTATCTGCGATTTCCGCTACGCTGAGGCCAAGGATGTACTTCCATTCCAAAGCGTTGCCATAGTGCGTCGGGAGATGATCGAGGGCGACGTGCACTTTCCGCGCGATTTCTCGTCTTTGTGCATGGCTCTCGGGATCGTCCACTACCGAAAGAGACTCGAGGGCCGAACGGATCTCCGGCTCATCCTCAGTCAGCGCTACCTTACGGGGTTGCCGGTCAAGCCGAGAAAGATCGGCGGAGATCTCACGCCGACATATCGTGCACAACCATGTGTAGACCGCCGCCTCTCCACGAAACGTATGTAGTTTCTTAATCGCTATGCACATGGTGCGTTGGACAACATCCTCGGCCCAGTCGGCGTCACCTCCGAGACGGGCCGCGGCGAACCTGAAGAGGCGATGGACGTGCCCCTTGTAGAACGTTTCAAAAGCAGCTTCGTCGCCCTTCAAGATACGGCGAATCAGCCTGCTTTCGTCGATTGGTGTCCAGTTCATAGGCCTCCCGTCACCTTCTGAGAGGGTCGGCCTGTGAAAAATCCTTCGAATGCATTTGAACTATTCTACGGGAAGGGTCGCATGCGCCGTTTTAGATTTCAGGTCATCGTCGATGATTTCCGCGCGACCATCAGTCTTCTGCCACCTGAGCCTGCGTCCAGCTAGCTCCGGGGTTCTACCAGCGCTTCAACCGCAGCAAGGACTGCCGGCCAGGCAGTCGACTCCGGCGAGACGAGTTCGAAGTGGCCGACTCTGGGAACGACGACAAGATTGACACTGTCTCCGCTTGATGCGGCAGTGTCAGCGTACCCCTCGGCGACAGTTACCGGGACGATAGGATCACAGTTGCCGTTGAGCACAAACTGAGGAACACCGAGCGGAAGGTAGGTTGCCGGCGAGCCCAGATCGAAGCGAGCTTCCAATTCTGGGGAGGATATTCCGAGCAAACGTGGCGCTGCGTCACCACAAACTTCGAGTTCTGTGGCCTGCCGAAGATCCGGGATTCCCGCTAGTGAAACCACACCCGTGATTCCAATCGGCTGCTCTACGAAGTGCAAAGGATGTGTCGACGGCAAGCGATGACGCGCCGCAAGCCATAGTGCTAAATGACCTCCCGCGGAATGACCAAGCGCTACTACACGATCAAGATCGAGGCGGTGGTTGTCAGCAATACGCAACAACAAGTCGGCCGCTTTGGCAAGGTCAAGAAAGGTATTTGGCCAACCACCACCGTCGTTGCCCACCCGACGATACTCGGGTGTCCAAGTGGCATATCCTGCCTCGGATAGAGCAGCTGCAAACGGCCGAATATGACTCGTGTCGAAATCTGAGAGCCAGCATCCGCCGTGGACGACGACAACTACAGGAAATGGGCCTTCACCGGCGGGGAGGCGCAGCTCGCCAAACTGAAAAGGATCATCGCCATAGCTCAAACGTACTGCCGGTTGCGGCTGTTCGAGAGTGATTAGCTCACTGTAGCTCAATACGTCTTCACAGGGATCTTGGGCAACGGCCGTCACCGCAAGGCAGAGAATAAACAGAAACGACTGTGTCTTCATCTAGGTCTCCACGGAATCCGTCCGACGCTCGACCACTCGGAATGAGGGACGCAGCATTTTATCTCGGACTCACTAGTTGGGTGTCGACATACTGACGGGGGATTCGGCTGAGATGAACACTCAGCTTGCTGCATGGGCTGAATGTGAGGAACAGTGCGTCCTGGCATGGACTTTTCCATCAGCCGATGGTAGACACCTTCTATGAGCACAGTATTCTTTGTTGCAGCTGACGTCACGGATTCCTCCCAGGATACACACAGCAAGCTTTCGGCACTTTGGCGAGAATCTGGTCTCGCCTCGCGCTTTCATCCACAAGATTTCGCGGCACTGAAGTTTCATGCTGGTGAGCCTGGCACAGAGACTTTCGTAAGACCGGCCATCGTCAAGAGCCTCGTTCAGCTGATGGCATCTACACAAGCTGTGCCGTTTCTCACAGACACCTCAGTGCTATACAAAAGTCCACGTGACAACGCGATTGGCCATGCCAAAGTGGTCGCAGATCACGGATTTGGCCCTGGCGCAGTCGGTGCACCATTTGTTTCAGCCGATGGCCTGAGCGGCAGCGATGCCGAGGAGGTTCCAATCGACGGAAGGCACTTCCAGGAGGTCTCGATCGCCTCAGCTATTCTGCACGCCCGCTCAATGCTGGTTCTGTCTCACGCAACCGGCCATCTCGGAACAGGCTTCGGTGGAACTCTCAAGAACCTCGGTATGGGCTGCTGTTCCAAGAAGGGTAAGCTCCGTCAACACCACGGCCAGGAACCTCACGTCGATACCGAGAAATGCACAGCCTGCTCGGTCTGCAAGGACTGGTGCCCGACTGACTCGATCACGGTAGATGACACAGCGACGATCCTGCCCGATACCTGCATCGGATGCGGTGAGTGCATCGCGGTCTGTCAGGACGGAGCCATTGCCTTTGACTGGACTATCGCGGGACCACAGCTTCAGGAACGAATCGTTGAACACGCAGCGGCCATAGTCCGCTCAAAGCCCGAACGGATCGGCTACGTCACGGTAGCACAGCAGATTACCAAGAACTGCGATTGCCTTGGCGTCAAGGAAGATCCGCTGGTGGGCGACATCGGAATTCTCGCATCCAACGATCCTGTTGCGCTCGATCAAGCTGTCTTGGACCTGGTACAGGAGCGAGCCGGTCAGACTCTCGAGTCTCTCGCGTGGCCTCAACACGACGCAACGCATGGCTTGAACTACGCCCAGGAGATGGAGATCGGAACACGGGAATACCAACTCGTGGAAGTCAAAGCGTAACTGCCACTTCCCTTCCCTGTTCTCTTTCACCAATGGGCACAGTTTTTTCAGGGGAAGGAACAATCAAGTTGAATGGCGACGCAATTTGGTGGGAAGGTCATCCGGAGAATTCACATTCAACCAAGACTCTCGCAGATCCTCGGGCACTCTCGGTGTCGCAACCTTTGGATGATGTCCCACACCCTGAAGTCTGAGTTCTCCATTTCGCGCCATGCTTTCGAACAATCCCAGAGCCTGCGGCTCATATACTGCCAGTAGAGGTTCAGCCCACTCTTCATCCACTTTGGGCACAACCGCCCAACGGCCCGGCCGACGTTGGCTCAGCAACCATTCCACCGCATCACTGCTGATTGTTGCCAGATCACAGGCAGCGACGATCCAACTCGCCCGCTGTGACCAACGCAATCCAGCCAATAGACCAGCCAAGGGACCTGTTGTCTCCGGTGCGTCAATCAGGCGGTCAAGATTTCTTATTGACTCCGGCACTTCTCCATCTCCGAGTAGCACCAGCTTTTCCGCATGGATTCTCACTGAATCGGCGATGCGCTCTACCATGGGTGTGCTATCAATCGGCAGCAGCTGTTTCGGAGAACCAAAGCGCCGACTCTTGCCACCGACAAGGATCCCACCGTACAACGTACGCTCGCTATGGACTTTGTCGACCCGCTCTCCGACATATTCTATGAACCAGGACAATCTTTCTTCGTCACGCCCTAAAGAACAATGAATTCCTTGAACACTTTCGGGCGGACTCTGCTCCGCATCACAGGCCAACCAAACCTTCGGCAGCGGAGTCGCTTTGTGCCCTTCCACCAAGACCACATCGTGATCCCTCAGGAGGAGCGCCAGTGTGTCATCCGAGCTGTATTGATCTGAACTGTGCCGCCGCAGAGCGCTCTCTCCCGGGCCGGAGACCATAACATCCGCTCCAGCTCGAAACAGACGATCAGAATCCTTGCCTTCGGTGTCCATCTTCAGTCCGTGTGCATCATGCTTGATCGCCGCTACGCGCAATCCGCAGGACGTGAGACGAGGGATCGCTGCTTCGAGAAGGGTGGTCTTGCCGGACCCGCTGTAGCCGGATACTACGACTATAGG
>JAAESQ010001115.1 GCA_024229275.1 bacterium
CACTATGCATGGGGCGCTTTTATTCTTATAGCCAATCTATTTGTTACTGACTTTATGATGGTGGTCAACACCACCAAGCCGTATGGATTCGTCGGAAATGTGCATTATGTGATCATGTGTATCCTCCTGGGGAGTTTGTTTCTTCCTTTGTGGGGCACGATTGTTATGTACATTGTCGCTTTGGTGGGCATACAGATGCTCCCGATGTTTTCTGTGCCTGCCATTATTGATTATCCTGGTAGTCTTCCCGCTGCGTTTAATGGTGTGCTCCTGACTGGCATCTTGATCATAGTGGCGGCCGCAATGCGCCAGCAAGACTTGAAGCAAATTCAGCAGCAGGGACGTGAATTGCTCGAGACGATGTTGGACGTCGCCCGGCGCAAGCAGGCCGAGGAGACGATGCAACAAGCTCACGCCGAGTTGGAGGTGCGAGTCGAGGAACGAACGTCCGAACTGTCTACGGCCAACGAACTTTTGAGACAAGAGATCGTCGAGCGGGTGCGAGCCGAGGAGGCGTTGCAGCAGGCCAAACGAGAGGCGGAGAATGCCCAAGGGGCGGCAGAAGCGGCGAATCAGGCCAAGAGCCAGTTTCTGGCCAGGATGAGCCACGAATTGCGCACGCCGCTCAATGGCATCCTGGGCTATGCTCAGATTCTCAAACGGGACTCGTCCGCCAATCAGTATCAATTGGAGGGTCTGGACATCGTCGAACAGAGCGGCAGACATCTCTTGACTCTGATCAACGATATACTCGACCTGGCCAAGGTCGAGTCGGGCAAGGTCGATCTGCACGAGACGAACTTTGATTTACTTTCCTTTCTCCGGTCCATCAGCGAGATGATTCGCATTCGGACGGAGGAGAAGGGACTGTACTTGCGCACCGAGTTTGCGCCGGGTGAGGACGAGCGCTTACCGGTGAGTGTGCGCGGCGACGAACGGCGCTTGCGGCAGGTGCTGGTGAATCTATTGGGCAATGCGACAAAGTTCACCGACGAGGGGGGGGTGACGTTCAAGATCGAAAAGATAGAGAGTAGCGATAAAGCAGGGAGCAAGGAGGCGGAGTCTTCCCCATCCCCTGCCCCATACTCTGTACTTCGGTTCACGATCGCGGATACAGGCATTGGCATGTCGCCGGAGGAGTTGTCCGTCGTCTTTGAACCGTTCCGGCAGGTCGGCGACCAACAACGCCAAAGGCAAGGGACAGGTCTGGGCTTGGCTATCAGCCGCAACTTGCTCGAATTGATGGGAAGCGAATTGCAGCTCAGAAGCGATCTGGGCAAAGGGACGGTTTTCTGGTTCGACCTGGCATTGCCCGAGGTCATCGGTTGGGACGAGTTGGAGGATGAGCGGCAGATCGTCGGCATCGAGGAGAAAGCGCCCAAGGTCTTGGTGGTGGACGACAACTGGCAGAACCGGGCGGTGCTCGTCGGCTTGTTGTCGCCGCTGGGTTTTGAGATGTTGGAGGCGAGCAATGGACGTGAGGGCTTGTTGCGGGCGAGTGAGTTTCGACCGGATGTGGTCATCACTGATCTGGTCATGCCAGAGATGGACGGCATCGAACTCATTCGCCAACTCCGGCAATCGCCCGCGTCGAAGGACGTGGTGATCATCGCCGTTTCGGCCAGCGCCTACGAAAATGATCAGCAGACGAGCCTGGAAGCCGGGGGGAATGCTTTCGTCCGCAAGCCGGTGGAGGCGAACGATTTGTTTGAACAGTTGCAGCGGCATCTGGGCTTAAAGTGGGTGTATGCAGATTCCGGTCTACAGGATAGCGCTCCGCTTCCGGCGGATGCAGACCGCGCCGCGCTGATGTCGCCCCCACCGGCGGACGAATTGGCGACTCTGTTTGAATTGCTCGTCTTGGGGGATGTGCGAGGGATTCTGGATCGGACGGATGAACTCGAACGGGCGGATGAGCGACTGGGGCCATTTGCCATAGAGTTGCGCCGGTTGGCGAAGGGGTTTCAGATCGAGAGGATTCGCGAGATGCTGGAATCGTATTCTCCGCAGATCAAGGAGGGAGGATAGCGGGATGACTGGAAATGGGCAGTCTATGCAAGGTACATTGAAGACAACCGGCCTACGCATGGCTGCTCTCTGGCGTTGGCTGACCGAACCCGCCGATGATATCCAGGAACCAGAGGACCGCC
>JAAESQ010001116.1 GCA_024229275.1 bacterium
AGCGCTTCGATCAGCGGCGCATCCGCTTCAAGCATAACCTCGGGCAAGTGATAAATAGTGTTATCGGCCATACATACCTTTCCAATGAATAGGGCCATTGCACTTGCAAGCGCGACCAATAGAGACCACTTAAAGCCCTGGCGGTGCCAATGGATGACTGTCTCGGACTTTATTAGGTGCAAAGATCCCTCCAGTTCCCCCAGGTCTCAGAAAACAGTACCCAGAAAAGTCGATCGGTATCCGTCAGACGCGGCTGCGAACAGCGGTGCTTGAGCACCGCGAGCCGCTGGCGCAAAACGAGGTTTTACAGCACCAGTTCCCGTCGAGTCCTCTTCGCTGAGTGCAATGCACCAATGAAGATTCCTGGCCAACTCACCATGCCTGCAAGTTAGCCAGACAGGATAGGAAAACGCAATAGAATCCATGGAGATGAATGTTCAGGAGGGACAGGTCATGCACCATCCCATACCTGATCAGCGTAAATCGAGGGAATGAGTTACCCTTCGGAAGGGAGCGACAGGATGAGAAATCCTTCGGGTGCAAGGCTTGTAGCTAGCATCACATCATTGATGTCGCGGTGCTCGAACCAGGTCTGGGTGCGTTGATGCTCGGGGTCGCGCCAGAACGATTCGATCGTTGTGGCGATGGGTGCGTACTCCATCAACGCCTGGAGACGTGCGCGCACGCGGGGGCTTATGGAAGATCGTCCCGGATCGCGGAAAGCAGCTTTCCACATGAGTTCCACGGCGTGCAGCCCTATCGCGAGTCCCAGTTCCCGAAAGGCAAGCCGGTATGCAGCAGGTAGTCGAAACTCGCCTCCTTTAGCATAGTGTTGCAGACCCGCGAGTGCGGCCGTAAGCAAGGTCTCGAGGAGGTGCTCGTCCGACAGTACACCTTCCCGCATCAACTGCTCAACGCGGTAGGCGTCGATCAGCAGACCGCCGAGGCCCAGTGGATCGACAGTCGTCCACTCGCCTTTTTCGATCATCGCGGCGAACTGGCCGGTCTCCTCATCGAGGCTGGGCCCATCCATCGATTCCGGCATTCCGGCTGCCGTCGAATGGAGTTGGACAGAAGTGATGTACCCG
>JAAESQ010001117.1 GCA_024229275.1 bacterium
AAGCCGGTGCCACTAGTCCCGGTGATCTGTGCTCGCGCTGCAGCATCTCCGCCACCTGCTCTAGGTACCGTCCACCGGGTGGGGTGTGGCAATGTGAGGACTTTGGCTAGGAAGCCGGAAGACTATTCGGGACGAACGGGACGAACGGCTATGCGGCAACACAGGAATCGCGATCTGCTTGCTTTCCCTCTTCCTTTACCTTGATCCCCAGCAATACTGTCAAGCAAAAACTCCTCCTAACTTTCAGAGAAAGCGCAGAGGAGAGCCGAGAGCTAAATAGTCGTTTTCTTCTTCGCGAAGTATGTCTTCGTTTCCTTCGCGACGACTCCTGAGAGCAGCAGCAGTCCAACCAGATTTGGCAGCGCCATCAACCCGTTGGTGACGTCGGCCAGCTTCCAGATCAGGTCGATGGTGCCGAACGACGCGGCGAATGTGGCGATGACGAAGAGGATACGGTAGGGGATGATCACCCTTTCGCCAAACAAGTACTCTGCGCTCTTCTCACCGTAGTAGCACCAACCGAGGATTGTCGAAAAAGCGAACATCGACAGGCTGACGGCGATGATCCATGGACCCCATTCACCGGGCAGACCGGCTTTGAATGCGGCTTGGGTGAGAGGTGCTCCATCGAGTCCGGAGTTCCATGCCCCAGTGGCGACGATCGTGACGCCGGTAAAGGTGCATACGACGATCGTGTCGATGAAGGTCTGGGTCATCGAAACCATCGCTTGACGGACCGGTTCCTTGGTTTGGGCGGCCGCAGCCGCGATGCCAGCCGAACCGAGCCCGGACTCGTTCGAGAAAATACCGCGTGCGACGCCGAATCGAATCGCCTGGCGAAGGGCCGCGCCTGTGAAACCGCCGACCGCAGCGGTGCCGGAGAAAGCACTTTCAAAGATCAACTGGAGGGCTCCAGGAACCTCGTCGATGTTGAGGATGAGGAGCACGACCATGCATCCGCAGTAGAGCAGGATCATCAGCGGCACGAAGAATCCCGTGAAGCGTCCGATGCCCTTGATTCCGAAGAGGATGACGCCTGCGGCAAGAGTTGCAACTACGGCGCCTGTGATCCACGTGCTAACGCCGAATGCTTCGTGTACTGCGTCGCAGATCGAGTGTGATTGCACCATGTTGCCGATGCCGAATGCTGCGATTGCAGCGAAGATCGCGAAAAGGGCTCCGAGCGGCTTGCCGATCCAAGTCTGTTTCACACCTCTCGAGATGTAGTACATCGGCCCGCCGCACTGTTCACCGCGTGAGTCTCGAGTGCGGTACTTGACCGAAAGCAGTGCCTCGGCATATTTGGTGGCCATACCGACAAGGCCGGTCATCCACATCCAGAACAGGGCGCCGGGTCCACCCGCGGCGATCGCGGTGGCGACGCCGACGATGTTGCCGGTGCCAACCGTGGCGGCAAGGGCTGTCATGAGGGCCTGGAAGTGAGAAATGTCGCCTTCGCTGTCGGGGTCGCGGCGGACGATCAGCGCCAGGTAGAGGGAACCCCACAGCTTGGTGAACTGGGTTCCGCGGATTCGAATCGTCAGATAGAAGCCGGTGACCAGGAGTAGGGGGATCAGAAGGAACGGACCCCAGACGATGTCAGAGATGGTCTGCAGAATCGTGACGAGCGTATCCATCGAGCCTCCTCGGTTTTCTGGCTCCAGCTAGGGTACCGCAACTGGGAAGAATGATGAATGCGGAAAGATGAATGATGAAATGGAGGCCACCATTGTTCGAGGGTGCTGGCTTCGAAAGAGCGCGCATGAGGAGCACTCTCGCTGGCCCTCGTCATCGTCATCTTAATCGTCATCGTGTGGAGGGAACGCGCGTGAACATTCGATGACGATGACGATAGGGATGGCGATGGAGAATTGGAGTATCGCGATTTTTCGAGACACTTGGCCCGACTGGGCCAGAAAAACCCTACGGCTCGACCTCCTCGAGCAGCTCGAGGAACTGGTCGTAGGGGAGAGCCTGCCAGTTTTCAGCAGTGACGGCGCCTTCCGCTCGTGAGATGAGAGAAACTTTGTGGGCGACCTCTACCGTGGGGGCTTCATAAATATCCATAAAGTCGTAGGGTCCGAGGATGGCGTAGTGGGCGATCCATTTGACCTCAGGGCATGAGATCTTGACCTTCTTGAGCCACTGACGTCCCATCGCACGGCGCACCTCGGCGTCGCGGACGCTTTCCGGAGCTAGACGGGTCATCTGGACAAACCGCGGCATCGTTCACCTCCTGAATGGTTCTCTCTCCAGTGTCGGCGAACCTCGTGCGATGAGCAAGTGGTGGTTGGGGAATGATGAAAGATGAAAGCGGAATGATGAGAAAGGTTCCGCACAGAACTATGACGTTGGCTTATGGGGAGCAGTGAGGCAAGAAGCCGAGCCCGAGCCGTTACCGTTACCGATGGATTCGATGGCGATTGGGCTTGGGAAGGCGATGGGGGCAGGGGATCGCGCATATCCGAGGCTCTCTGCTTCGAATGAGCGCATTCACAAGGCAATCGCAACGTCCCTCGTCATCGTCATCCTCATCGTCATCGTATGAGTGGAGGCGCGTGAGAATACGATGACGATGACGATAGCGATGAGGATGACGAAAGGAAGGCCTGTTCGCCTCTCAGCTTTCTAGCTACTCCACCCACTCAGTCACGAAGATGTTCGTCTCTCCCGTGTTGGAGTTGTGGCGGTTCGAACAGAAGACAAATGTCTTTCCGTCCGGCGCCCACATCGGAAAGCCGTCGAAGCCTTCTGAGAAGGTGATTTGCTCAAGGTTGGATCCGTCGAGATCGACCATGAAGAGTTCGAACTCGCGACCCGCAGGATCACCATGGTTTGACGAGAAGATAATCTTTTCACCCGAGGGATGGAAGAACGGGCCGAAGGCAGCTACACCAAGGTCGGTCACCTGCTGTTTGTTGTTGCCGTCACTATCCATGATCCAGACTTCGAGCTTGCTCGGACGGATGAGTCCACTCGCGAGCAGTGATTGGTAATCCTCCACTTCGTCCGGATCGGTCGGATGTGAGGCGCGGTAAACGATCTTGGTTCCGTCGGGTGAGAAAAAAGGCCCGCCGTCATAGCCAAGTTCATCAGTGAGCCGCGTGACCTCGCTGCCATTGAGGCGCATGGTGTAGATGTCAAGATCGCCGTCTCTGACCGATGTAAAGACGATCAGATCACCGCGCGGTGAGATCGTCGCTTCAGCATCATAGCCAGGTGTTTCGGTGAGCTGCATTAATTCGGACCCGTCTGTCTTCGAGCGAAAGATGTCGAAGCTCTCATAAAGCGGCCAGACATAGCCGCGGCTGTGATCCGGTTTAGGGGGACAGTCGGTCATTCCCAGGTGGGTCGAAGCATAGAGAATGTGTTCACCGTCAGGATAGTAGTAGGCGCAGGTGGTGCGACCGGTGCCTGTTGATACCAGTTCTTGTGGTCCCCCGCCAACCGCAGAGTGGAAGATCTGGTCGCAGCCGAATGGAGGCCGGGTCGACTGAAAGATCAGGCGTTGACTGTCGTACGAGAAGTAGGCCTCAGCGTTCTCGCCGCCATCGGTGAGCATGCGCAACTCACCGAGGTGAATCTCGCGCGGATCCGGTTGGACAGTACGTGTTGCGGCGGAATCATCCGTAGGTTCGGTGGCTTCACGGTCGGTCACAGGAGCGGCGCAGGCGATGGTCAGCAAGGTGAAAACCGTCAACGTAAGTTGGCTAAGGAATCCGCGAGTCATGGTACCTCCGGTGGGTGCAGTGATATCTCCGGTTCGACCCACAAATGTCTGCAATTGTTCGTATCGGCCTAGATATGGGCTATCAGCCCTCAAGCACCAATAGCATCGGCTCTTCGAGCGCTTCAGCCACCCAACGAAGGAAACGCGCCGCCTCGGCACCGTCTATAAGGCGATGATCGTAGGTCAGGGAGAGAGGCAGCATTGTTCGGGGTTCGAATGCCTCGCCATTCCACTCCGCTTGGACGCGTCCACGGGAAACGCCGAGAATAGCCACCTCTGGCCAGTTGACGATGGGCGAGAATCCAGTGCCACCGATTCCACCGAGGTTCGAGATTGAAAATGTAGCGCCTTGCATCTCATCGGGAAGAAGCTTGCGCTCTCTAGCGCGAGTTGCGAGGTCCTGCATCTCGATGGCGATGGCCTTGACGTTCTTGGTGTCAGCATTACGAATCACTGGAACGAGTAGACCGCTCGGGGTATCGACGGCCACTCCGACGTTGATGTACTGCTTCTTGACGACCAACTGTCGTTCGACATCGAGGCTCGTGTTGAAATCGGGGAATCGTTTCAAAGCGGAGGCGACGATTTTCACCAGGATCGCGGTCACTGTGAGTTTGCCGCCAGCTTCCTCTATCGGTGCCTTGAAGCGCCTGCGCGTATGTTCCAGATCGGTGATATTGGCAAGGTCGTTGTGGGTGACCTGGGGAACCGATCGCCAGGAGTGATCCATTCTCTCCGCGGTCAACCTCCGAATCTTACTCATCGGCTGTTCTTCGACGTCCCCCCAGCGTTTGAAGTCAGGCAGTGGACGTGGGAAGTGGACGTCCGATGTTGCGCGTGGGCCTTCGAGAAGGTGCCGGGCGTGATCCTTGACATCGTCGAGTGTAAGACGACCCTCAGATCCGCTGCCGGTGACCTGGGAGATATCTACACCAAGTTCGCGCGCAAAGCGCCGCACGGAAGGCGCGGCTGGCACTTTCGTTCCTGCCTGGGAAGACTCAGCCTGTCGAGGGTCGGCTTCTTGTACGGGAAGTGATTTCACCGACTCCGTAGGTTTGATGACTTCCTCGCTGAATGGCGCCGATGTTTCAGCATTCTCAGCTTCGCGTGAGTTTCGGCTCTCATCCGGTGGGTTGTCATTTCCATCTTCCTGAGTCGCTTCGTCCTCCACAACTGTGAGAACGGGACTCCCCGTAGCAAGGCTGTCGCCGACCTCGATGTGCAAAGTCTCCACAACGCCAGTAATCGTCGATGGAACCTCAACGCTCGCCTTGTCGGTTTCAACCTCCACAACGGGTTGACCAACCTCAATTCGATCACCGACGGCGACCAGAATCGTGACCACTTCTACCGCGTCGATGCCTTCGCCGAGTTCGGGTACTGCAAAGGTGCTTGCCATGGGGCCTCCTACACCGTCACCGGGTTTGGGCTATCCGGGTCGATCTCGAAGTCTCTGATTGCTTGTTCGACGACGGACGGCTCGATATCTCCGGCCAAAGCCAGCTCGCGAAGAGCGGAGACCGCAATGTGCTCGGCGTCGACTTCGAAAAAACGCCTTAGTGCAGCGCGGCTGTCGCTGCGACCGTAGCCGTCCGTTCCCAAGGCGACTGGGGTGGAAGGGAACCAACGTCCGATTGAGTACGGAAGAGCTTTGACGTAGTCCGACGCCAGTACGTAAACCCCGTTCGTTCCCTTGAGGGAGCGCTCGATCCAAGATGTGCGTGGCGCTTTCCTTGGATGTAGTCGGTTCCAACGATCGGTGTCGAGTCCGTCACGGTGTAGCTCTTTATAGCTCGTGATGCTCCATACGTCGCTCGCCACGTTGTATCGTTTTTCGAGTAGGTCGGCCGCTCGAAGCGCCTCGTTGACGATCGCTCCGCTACCGAACAGGTGTGCTCGACGCTTGGAGCGTTTCTTTGACTTCATGAAGCGGTACATCCCTCGTAGGACGCCCTCTTCAACACCCGTCGGCATTTCGGGCATAGGGTAGGGCTCGTTTTCGACAGTGACGTAGTAGAAGACATCCTCTTGGTCGACGTACATGCGTTTGATGCCATCGCGGATGATGAGGGCGAGTTCATAGGCAAATGCGGGATCATAGGCCTTGAGATTGGGGACAGGGTAAGCCAAAAGGTGAGAGTTGCCGTCTTGATGCTGGAGACCTTCACCGTTCAGCGTCGTTCGGCCTGCGGTGCCGCCAATCAGAAATCCTCGTGCCCTCATGTCGCCGGCGGCCCAGATGAGGTCTCCTATGCGCTGCAGCCCGAACATCGAGTAGAAAACGAAGAATGGAATGGTGTTAATACCGTGCGTGGCGTGGGCCGCTCCGGCGGCGATGAAAGAGGACATAGAGCCAGCTTCGGTGATGCCTTCTTCGAGGAGCTGACCATCTTTCGCCTCGTGGTAGTACATCAGGGTGTTGGCATCGACCGGTTCATAGAGTTGGCCGGCATGTGAGTAGATCCCGATTTGGCGGAAGAGCGATTCCATACCAAAAGTGCGTGCCTCGTCAGGAATGATTGGCACGACTAATTTGCCGATGTTCTTGTCTTTAAGGATCTTCGTTAGCAGACGAACAAACGCCATCGTGGTCGAAATGTCACGCCCGCCGGATCCATCATTGAATTCTGCAAAGATGGAATCTGGAGGTGGCGCCAGAGGCTCGCAACGTACGCCTCGAGTTGGAGCGAAACCGCCGAGTTCTTGTCTTCTCTCGCGCAGGTAGATCAGCTCTGGGCTATTGTCGGGTGGTCGGTAGAGAGTCGCTTCTCTTGCCTCGTCATCCGAAAGCGGTATTCCGAAACGGGTACGGAACTCAAGCAATTCGTCCTGATTGAGTTTCTTCTGTTGATGGGTGACGTTTCTGCCCTCGCCAGCCTCGCCGAGACCGTAGCCCTTAATAGTCCGAGCCAGAATAACGGTGGGTGAGCCCTTGTGGTTGACGGCGGCCTTGAAGGCGTTGTAGACCTTCCTTGGATCATGCCCGCCAAGACGCAACTTGCGCAATTGCTCGTCCGAGAGGTGCTCGACCATCTTCGCCAGTTCTGGGTCGGCACCGAAGAAGTTTTCTCGGACATAGGCACCAGACGAGATGGAGTATTTCTGACTCTGGCCGTCGACTACGTCGCCCATGCGGTGCACCAGTCGACCGTGATCGTCTGCCGCAATCAACGGGTCCCAGTCTGATCCCCATATGACCTTGATGACGTTCCAGCCAGCTCCTCTGAAAGCGGCTTCGAACTCCTGAATGATCTTTCCGTTACCACGCACCGGTCCATCGAGGCGCTGGAGATTGCAGTTAATGACGAAGATCAGGTTGTCGAGGCGTTCTCGAGCTGCCAGTGTGATAGCGCCCATCGACTCGGGTTCGTCCATTTCACCGTCGCCGAGAAAGGCCCATACTTTGTGGTTTGAACTCGGGTGGAGACCGCGATCTTCAAGGTAGTGGTTAAACCTTGCTTGATAGATTGCCATGATCGAGGACAATCCCATCGAGACGGTAGGGAACTCCCAAAAGTCAGGCATCAACCACGGATGTGGATAGGAGGAGAGTCCTCCTCCGATACCGTCTCTGAGTTCGCGGCGGAAATTCTTGAGTTTGTCCTCGCTGAGGCGACCCTCGAGGAAGGCGCGGGCGTAGACGCCAGGTGAACCGTGTCCCTGGAAGAAGACTTGGTCTCCATCGTAGTGCGCACTCTTCCCGTGAAGGAAATGGTTGAAAGCAACCTCGTACAATGTGGCGGAAGAGGCATAGGTCGAGATGTGACCGCCGATGCCGTCTTCCTCAAGGTTGGCGCGCACGACCATGGCCATAGCGTTCCATCGGATGAGGCTCTTGATGCGCCGTTCGATCTCGCGACTCCCAGGGTAGGGGACTTCATCGTCAGGCTGGATGGTGTTGATGTGAGGAGTGTTGGCTGTGAAAGGGATCGTGACTCCCGATCGTCGGGCATAGATCTGGAGGTCCTCGAGAAGGGTTCTGACTCGGTCGGGTCCTCGGTTGGCAAGAACCCATTCGAGAGAATCTATCCACTCCTCGGTTTCAACAATGTCGTGGGCGGAGGGTGTCTTCGCGTCGTCAGTATCGTGGCTCATCTGGAATCTCCGATCAGGTCAGCGTTGTGCGAGCTCCGCAGCAGCTCTCGCTCCTCATCAACACATGAAAGCCACAGCTTGTTTCAACTTCCCGAAGTTCCTACTTGGAGGGCAACACAATCCTGGGATGTGCACCTGAGCTACTGGACAGTCGCTGCTCAAGGATTCTCTCCATGTGGTTTTCTGAGTCTTCGGTGAGGGCGAGGAGAATCTGGATTGCATCTGCCGACACCGGCGGCGAGATATAGATCCCTTGTACACGGTCGACTCCGAGGGCATCGAGTGCTTCGAGCTGGGAGCGTGTCTCTACGCCCTCCGCCACCGTTTCTTTACCCAGGTTTTTTGCCAGGGTGATGATCGCACGAACAATCTCAGAGCTGTCCTCGTCAATCAGCATTCGTGTAACGAACGTGCAATCGATCTTCAACGTGTCGATTCCGAACCGCCGAAGATAGCTCATTGATGAGTATCCTGTGCCAAAATCGTCGATACTGATGCCGATGTTCAGCGCCCGGAGTTGCTCGATCATAGCGCTCGCGTATTCGGTGTCTTCCATGAGGTCGCTTTCGGTGACCTCTATCTTCATGCTCTCTCCGTAGAGGCCGGTCTTGCGGAGAATGTGGTCGATAAAGGGAACCAAGTCGGGCTGGCGAAACTGCGTCGATGAAACGTTCACAGCCATCGACAACTGGGTCGCTGGTCGAAACTGGGACTGCCATGCGCGCAGTTGTTTGCACGCCTCTTCGGCTACCCAACGATCTATCATGATCACGAGACCCATTTCCTCTGCGGCGGTGATGAAGTCGCCGGGGAGAAGCAGTCCTCGCTCGGGATGCTGCCATCGCACCAGGGCCTCGAATCCTGCTATGCAGCCGTCTTCGAGGTTGACAATCGGTTGGTAGTAGGCGAGGAATTCGTTGCGTTCCAGTGCTCGTTGAAGGTCGTTCTCGAGACTGAGTGTCGCTACCACTTGGGCGTGCATTTCCTCGTCGAATACAGCGTACCTGTTCTTCCCTAGGGCCTTGGCCCGATACATTGCCGTGTCTGCATCGCGCAGAATGTCATCTGCTCCCGTGTAATCGGCATCCCAAAGGGCTATACCGATGCTTACGGTTGCGAACACTTCGGTTCCATCGATGTCGAAAGGCACCCGAAGCTCATCTTGGATGCGGTGCGCAACCATTGTCGCCCCTCGAATATCCGAGATGTCTTCGACGACAACCACGAATTCGTCTCCGCCGAAACGCACAACAGTGTCAGAGGGTCGGCAAGCAACATCTACGCGTTGAGCGATTGATCGAAGCAAGTGGTCGCCGGCCAGATGGCCAAGGCTGTCGTTGACGTTCTTGAATCGATCGACGTCAAAAAAGAGAACCGCAAACGTCGCGTCTGGATGGCGGGCTGTCCGAGCAATCGCATGCGTCAGGCGATCAATCAGCACGCTGCGGTTTGGTAGCAGGGTCAGCGGGTCGTGGAAACCGTACTCCAAGCTTGCTTTCTGGTCCGCGTCGTCGGTTCCCAGCTCGGTGTGCCGTCCAACGATCCGGGTTACCTGCCCTTCTCCATTTAGTGTGGCTTCTCCGCGGATCATGAATGACGGTTCGTCATTACTGTTTGACGCAGTTCTGTAGGTAATCTCGAGGTGTCTGGCCGTCTTTTCTGAGAAAGAGACAAATGATGATTGAATCCGTTCGCGATCGTCGGGGTGCACCAAGGCGAGCCAGTCGTCAAACGTGATGTGAGTCGAGGCATCTTCAAGACCGAGAGAGCGGCTGAGTGTCGCGTTGAACAACATATTGCCCGTTGTAAGGTCCCATTCAAAGACGCCATCGGATGTTGTTCTCGTAGCGACCTGCAACCGTTCGTACTCGGTTTTGAACACGTCATGCTCGGACTCAATAGTGGAGAGTCGCTCACGGTGTTTGTGAAGCAGGCTGATGCGAGTCTTGAGATCAGTTGGTTTGACAGGCTGC
>JAAESQ010001118.1 GCA_024229275.1 bacterium
CCGGAACAGTTGTGGCAGTTGGCTGAGAAAATCCAAGACTCGACGACACCCGCCGTAGCCGTCGTGGAACACACTGAGATTCGTTTCTTACCGGGCAATTCGACGGAGGAGCGGGTACAAAGAGCAATTCTGATCAACGTGGCCGAACAGGCCAACGAACAGTTGGTTCACAGAGTGGCCTACGTGCCGGAGGTTCAAAGACTACGTGTGCTCTCAGCGAGAATTCTGCGACGTGATGGGTCGGAGGTTAATGCTCGACGGGCGGAGACGCCGCGGCTTTCTGATCCGGCGCTCAATATGTTCTACGACACGCGGTTGCGCATTTTTCAGTTCCGAGAGCTTGAGGATGGCGATCTGATTGAGATGAGCTATGTATTGAGCGAGACGGCGGAGGCCAACGATACGGGGCCCTACAAAGGTGGACTGATCCGCCTGGCCGGTGATCTGCCGATCCATTTATTGGAGGTGTCGCTCGAAGGTCGTCAAGAGTATCTCCCCGATTGGGAGGTCGTTCATCTGAACGGTATGCCTGAGATGAGCGAACGAGACGACGGTTCCCGACACATTGGTTGGACATGGGGCAACGTTGCCGCGCTTCCGCGTGAGGTTCCACGGCCGCCGGAACTGCTGGTGGCACCATATCTCGTCTATTCGAATCATCCTGAGTGGCCGGATCTCGCGGACTGGTACGGCCGCCACATTCAACCCAGAATACGGATTTCGTCACAGATCGAGGAATTGGCTAACAAGCTCGTTAAGGGTATCCAGAATCGTCGCGAACGCATCTCCAGAATCTATAGATACGTCGCTAACGACATTCAATACGTTGGACTTGAACTCGGCGAGCATCGATTCAGGCCGTTCTCTGCAAGCTGGGTGTTGAGTCACCAGATTGGTGACTGCAAAGACAAAGCAGCGTTAATGGTGGCGTTATTCAAAGTGGTGGGCATTCCTGCGCAGATGGTTCTCGTGCGAACGGCTGACCTTGGTGAGGTGCCGTCGGAGCTGGCGGTTTTGGAGGTCTTTAACCACGTCATCGCCTATCTCCCGGAGGACGATTTGTGGCTCGACGGCACAGCTTCGGGACAGGATCCATTCTTTCCGCCGGGACTGGATCAGGTGGCGTGGTCGCTGGTAATAGGCCAGAAAGGGGCTCGGCCTGGCCCGACACCGGTCATCGGTGCAGGATTGTCCAAGGTCTTTTGCCGCTTGGAGCGTGATGATACAAGCAGCGAGGTTCTTGTCGAGATGCGCACCGAAGATACCGGCGACGCTGCGAGCAGTCGACGCGCGCAGCTCTTCGGGAGTCGGAATCCGCAAAAGTTTGCTACTTGGCTGCAAGGGATATTTCCGGGAGCTGAAGTCCTCGGTGAGGCCGAATTATCGATGCCACCGAGCCAGGATCCTGCACGATTTTCGATTCGCGGGAAGATGCCTTTGTCTGTGCTGACCGGCAGCGGGGGCGTTCAGGCATACCCGGGTAGGATCAACCTCGTCTCGAACCTTGCGCCGGTTGGGGAGAGGACAACCCCGGTGTTGATGACAGTTCGCCCTGTACTTAATTGGACGGTAGAGGTCATGCTTGGAGAGAGCGGAGAGACACTTCCGGACGATATTGCCCTAGACACTCGATTCGGCAGCTTTGAACTACGCTACGAGGAAGTCACCAAGGGCTACACAGTAGAGGGATCGTTGGTCCTTAAATCAGGGTTAGTAGAGCCGGATGCTGTGCCGGACTTGCGTCGGTTCCTGCTTGAGGTAGAAGAGGCGTTAGGCCGCCCGGTGGAGGTTCGGTGAAGCGCTTGAAGACTTTCAGCTGTGTGGTTCTGGCTCTCGTGGCGACGTTTGTCGGATCCGTCGATGCCGGATGGTGGGACGTAATGGAGGCAGATCTCAGCCTCGATTTACTGGCTGCACGTGATGAGGCGATGGCAACCGTTGCTGGCAGTGCGAATGCAGTCGAAGTATTGGTCGCGGTGGCGTGGTGGGAACAACACATCGACCTTCTGCCGCAACCTGGAGAGATTCTCTCAGTTGAGCCGCTGGTCTCCGATCCTGAGCTGGCGTTTCTCTTAGCCCGAATTGAGGCCAGACTTGAAGGTGGTATGCCGCGAGGGTCTGTGCCGGAGGCCTCGCTCTCTGGTCCCTACGGTGTGTTGGATATCCTGGATCTCGAGCGCGCCGGCGCTCCACCGGATGAGGCGATTCCGCCGCTGCCAACCCCATTCGTCGGATTCGGAATCCCATTTAACCTTCGTCTTGGACGAATGGACGGTTGGGTCGGTCCTCCAGAACCGATGGCGCAGGGAGGAGTTTGGCTGCTGAGCTGGACAATCCGTAGTGCTGGACAGCGACAGGGATGGTTGGTTCTGGAAGCAACGGGAAGCGCGAATGTCGAGCTTGACGGAGTTGAGGTGGCGCGACTGAGGAACTGCGGCCAAGACGATCCTCTTGTTTCGTGGTTCAAGATCTCGCTCGCGGAGGGAATGCACCGATTGCGGGTAGAGATATCCTCGCCGCGCAGAGCAGGGGCACGACTCACCCTCTTGGATGACGAGGGGGCACCGCTTGATGTTGAGGTATCCCTCGAACGCACGAACGAACCGACAGCCGAATCTTCCTTGGCTGTCCAATCTCCGAAAGTGTCGAACGCAGGTCTCGCCGCTGCGGCTCGGGATGACGCTGCCGTGGCAGATCTCCTGCTGGCGGCACGTTTGTCAAACCTGCGCGGTGATTCTCAGGCAAGGCGCGGATTTCTAGAGCGAGCCAGGAGAGTTGCACCTGACGATCCGATTCCAGCGTTCGAGTTGGCCCGGTATTTTCTTTCCGACAGAACCGGAGGTGCTCCGGAAGCAGATCTCAAGCGGGCAATGGACCATTTGAGGGATGCGCAATCGATTCCGATGAGTACTCTCGTTGGTCAGACCTTGGCGTATCGCCAGGGGCGGTCCGAGGATGTCGAAAGGAGTCTTGCAGAGCTGATTGGGAAGCATGCCAACGATCCTCGAGTGCTGCAGTTGTGGACGGGTGGTGCGATTCGTAGAGGATGGGACCGAGAGGCCGAAGAGACGTTACAGCGTCTTCAGGAGATGGCTCCGGGTGCGCGCATTGTCTTTGATCTTTCGCTCCAAGTACTAGAGGCTCTTGAGCGATGGGAGGAGCGGCGTGAGGCGATGCTCGCCAAGGCTGAACGCGAGCCTAATAGTCTGAGGCTGGTTGAGAAGCTGGCCACTGATTGCAGCGTGACTCGAGCGGTCGAACTGTTGCAGGTGATGTCGAGCCGTTTCAACGATCCTCCGATTGACATCGCGGTCGTTCGCATGCTGGTCGAGCTTGGAGAGTTTGAGAGGGCGCGAGAACAGTTGACTCGCATCTCAAGGCACTGGGGCGCGATTCCGATACTGGATCGATACTCAATGATTCTTGCAGAGCAGGATACGGCTGAGTTGAAAGCAAGCGTCGAGCGTGCAATCTCCGGTGATCCGCGCGACATTGAACTCCGCACTCTTTCGTGGAAGCTTGGTGAGGAGCCATTTTTTGAACCGTTCAGAGTTGATGGACTGTCACTGATCGAGAGCCAACAAGTCGAGTCGGATGCAGACTTGGTGCTGCTGCTGGATCAGGCCGTCGAAGAGGTTTTCTTAGATGGTTCGAGCCTGTATTACTACCACGGATTGAGTCGAGTGCTGACCCCTGCAGGGGTGGGACAGGCTTCGGAGTTGGTTTGGATGCCGGGTGCGGTACCACTGCGACTGCGGGTACACAAACCTGACGGAAGTGTAGTCGTGCCAAACGCCGGACCCGACGGAAATGGCCTCGTCCATCTTGCTGACCTCAAAGCGGGCGACGTAGTGGAGGAGGAATACCTTGCCGCTGTGGGACCCACGGTGGTATCTGAACGTGGTCACATGTCCCCGTACGTCTATCGATTCGCCGACTCGGAGAGGGTCTTCGGCCGATCTGAGTATGCGTTAATCGTGCCGAACAAGGTCGAGCTGCGTCTTGAGGGTTTCTTTGAGGGACTGAAGTTTGACGAGCAACAGTCTGACAGTCATCGGATTCTCACGTGGCGGGCGGACGACGTGTCTCCAATTCGCTCAGAGCCCTATTCGCCACCAGAGCAGGAACTCCTGCCCTGGGTCACCTACGGCTTTGGTGTGAGTTGGGAGAACGTCGGAGACTTGATCCGCGATCGGATGCTCGAAGCGCTGAGAGGCACGCCCGAACTACTTCAGTGGGGACGGGAGCATCTGGTTGGAGAGTCCCCTCGGGACCAGTTGGAGTCGCTAGTGGACGCGCTTGTTTCCGACGTAGAGGCAGGACGTAGAGTGCTCGACCTATCAAGGACGGCAGGCCAGAGTTTCTCGCTTCGCCGTGAAAATCGAATGGCGGTGCTAGGGGCCGTGCTCATGGATGCTGGGTGGACAGTTGACTTGTTGCTGAGTCGACCCTTTGGCTTCGCGGGAACGCATCTGGGGGTGCCGAACATGGACACGTTTGGGATTCCTCTGCTTCGGGTTGAGTATGAGGGCAATGAAATCTGGCTCGATCTCGAGGAACAGCGACGAGGAGTTGGTCATATCAGACCCGAACTTCAGCAGAGTGATGCACTACTGATTCCGATGAGCGACCCGCATGCAAAGATCGAACTCCTCGAAGAGCTTCCGTCATTCCCCAACCCGGAACTTGAGGATACGGTTCGAATCTCTGCCAATGTGCAGGTGGACGGGTCGGCGAATGTGACACTCGAGATGCCGTTCCGCGGCGCTGTCGCAGAACGGATGTTGCAACAGCTGCGAGGTCTCGCCGAGGACCGAGCTGAGATGGCGTTTCGCCAGCTCGCACAGGGAATGATTCCGGCAGCAGACAACGTCAGTGGAAACCTACAGGAGACTCAGGACGGCGCATTGCTCTCCCTGACTCTGGATGTTCAGCGTGCTTGCGAAGTCAACGGAAATCGTATGACGTGTAGGGCGCTGACGCTTTCCAGACCACTCTCACCATCGTTGGCGGCTCTGCCCGAACGGAGTTTTCCGCTCGTGCTGCGGATGCCGATCTTGCAGAGTGTTGAGTTTGATCTTGAGGTTCCCTCAGGCTGGAGTGTTGATCGTGGTGAGCGTCAGATCGAGACCGAATGGGGTAGGGTGACCGAGACGCTCGAGAGGAAACCGAACGGGCTCCATTCTCGTGCCGTGCTTGAAGTGCCTGCACAGGTTGTGAGTCCGGAGAACTATCCCCAGTTCTCTCGCTTCTGCAGAGCGGTCGATGAATTGATGGGAAGACCGCCGGTGATTGAAAAGAAGTGAAGAGTGAGGAGTCAAGCTATACTCCTCCCCCTATGGAAGCGCATCGAGGAACAGTAATCGCTATGCACGGCTCGCTTGTGAGCGTGCAAATCGAAGATCGCACACTGGTCGTGGCAGCGCGCCGCAGACTGAATTGGGAAGGTGGCGAGCCTGACGATTCACGATTGGTGGTTGGTGATCAGGCCGACGTGGAGTTGACTGGCACTGACGGCGTGATTGTTGGGGTTGGACTCCGCAGAACTTCTTTGCTGCGAAAAGCACCCTCCGCCAATCGAGCCCAAGTTCTGGCAGCAAACGTCGATCAGGCCCTTGTTATGTTTGCCGCACGAGTTCCTGAACCCAAGCAAGGTCTTCTTGATCGATTCTTGGTTGCCTGTTCGATTTCCAAAATTCATCCCATCATTGCCGTCAACAAAGTCGATCAAGGGCTCAAGAAAGTCGACGAGTGGTTGGATGTCTACCGAGAGTTAGGCTATGACGTTCTGCTGGTCTCAGCTCGAACAATGCGCGGGATGGGGGAAATCAAACGTCGACTGATCGGGCAAACGACCCTGTTCTGCGGACCTTCCGGAGTGGGGAAGTCTTCGCTTCTGAACGCTGTTTATCCGGGATTTCAACTTCGAGTAGGGTCCATTTCTGAGGCAACAGGCAAAGGCCGCCACATTACAACGCAAGCTGAACTTATGCCGCTGCCATACGGTGGATTTGTGGTAGATACTCCAGGGCTTAAAGAGTTCGGTCTCTGGTGCCTGAATAGGGCCGATCTCGAATATGCATTCCCTGAGCTCGATCGACTTGAAGAGCGGTGTCGTTTCTCAAACTGCTCACACGATCACGAGCCTGACTGTGCCGTCAAAGAAGCCCTCTCTCAGGGTGTATTCGATCCAGGACGGTTTCGCAGCCTGACCGCGCTTCAGGAAGAGATTTCAGCAGAATAGCTCAGAAGCTAGGAAGCCAGGAAACGAAAGGCTTAGGATAATAGGCTGTTCGGCGGCACGTACCTGGCTCTAGTTTCTCGAGAATTTAAATCCTCTCGATCTTTCGACATATTTCGATCTCGAAAAACCGTGCCTGGTAATGCGCGGGAAGGGCCCGTGGAGAATATTTCGCTGAAGTGTCCTTGGCCTTCAGATGCAGTGCGGCGTTGCAGAGCCGTGCGATCTGGGTGATTGTGGAGATAACCTACTCGCTCTTCGCAAGATACACGTGAGGAAACGCTGCGTAGAAGCTCATGGCTGGTTTGAGCTGTGCAAGTGAGATCTGGTCGTTGACAGTGTGTGAGTGAATCTCGTCGCCAGGGCCGAAACCAATGGTAGGGATTCCGAACTGACCGGCGGTGATACAGCCGTTGGATGAAAATGCGGAGCGATGTATTCGAGGGACTCGTTCCAGCACGGCCTGTGCGGTCGCCAGGGCTGCCTGTACGGTATGGGATTCCTCTGGAATCTCCCAGGCTGGAAAGACCTTGTGAGTCGGGAAGACCAGACCTCTCCACGACGGAAGGTCGTAGTCGAGAACTCTCACATGAGCATTCGTCTCCTGAACATCTGCAAGGGTTTCGAGTTGAGCTGCTGCATCGGCAGGTATTTCACCGATTGTCAGCCGTCGGTCGATATGAATCGTGCACTCGTCCGGCACCGCGGTCAAAGACGGTGATCGCGATCCAATCGAAGTAGCAGCTACGGAGCCTGGGCCAAAGATAGGATGATCTTTCTCAAAGCTCGAGTTGAGTTTAGGCAGGCTCATGAGGATGGAGGCCATCGAGTAGAGAGCGTTAGTGCCGTGTTCTGGGTGCGAGACGTGAGTCGAGACACCTTGGGTTGAAATCTCGAGTTCCATTCGTCCGCGCTGACCTCGGCAGACGCCGAGATGAGAAGGCATGCCGATGACCACGGCTTCGGGCCGAAAATCGTGTTCCTCGATCATGTACTTCCAGGCGAGGCCAATGCAGTCCTCTCCGTGAACGGTGGCAATTACCCACAGAGTCAGATCGTCAGGGATTCCGACCTTCGCGGCAGCAGCGACACCGTGAATGATGCTGGCAAGGCCGCCCTTCTGGTCGGAAGCGCCTCTGCCGTAGAGGATTCCTTCCGAGATAACGCCTCGGAATGGATCGTATTTCCAATGTGTCGGATTGGTGATGCCGACAGTGTCGATATGCGCATCGTAAGCGATGACTCGGGGGCCCGAGCCGACGCGACCCAGTACATTGCCCATCTCGTCGAGGTGAACGTCTTCGTAGCCAAGTTCCTCCATTTCATGCATGACGCGTTCGCAGGCTAGACGCTCTCCTCGTGTTGGAGAAGGAATGGTGACTAGATCCCGAAGGAACTCAACGCAGCCGGACGACGAGTCGTCGACAGATTTTGACAGGTCCTCAGCAATGCTCTGGCCAACGACTGAACCGAACTCCATGGGCAGTACCTCCAACCTCCGGGAACTAATGAGAATTTTTTCACAAAGTTCGGGAAATAACAACGGGATTAAGACAATGGTGTACTACAGCCGCACGAGTTGAGAGCAGACGAAGAGGATCTGGGAGGGTTCAGAGGCTGGAGACAGTGTCGTTTGTGCGGCGCCATGCATCGATGGCGATGGTGGCCCATCAGAGCGTAGCATTGAGCCGAAAGGCGATACGCTGTTGAATCAGCTTCGTTCGCCGAAGAGCGCGGTTCCGACTCGAACCATTGTGGCGCCCTCTTGGATTGCGACCTCGAAATCGCAGCTCATACCCATCGAGAGGTGGGGAAGAGGATGCCCGAGCGAATCCTGGAGCTGGTGGCGGAGTAGGCGAAGCTTGTGAAAGTAAGGGCGTGTTGCTTCGGGATCAGGAGATATCGGAGGAATCGCCATCAGGCCTATCGGACGGAGTTGGTTGCAACCGAGTGTCGCGCGAAGAAGGTCTTCAGCTGATTCGATCGGGATGCCTGACTTTTGTTCTTCGTTGGCGATGTTGATTTCGATCAGAACAGGGACCTCGCGATTCGGCCAACTTTCTTCAAGCAGGCGCTGCAGCCGCGTTGCGAGCCGTGGTCGATCCAAGGTATGGATGACGTCGAAAGTCTCAAGGGCTGGACGTACTTTGTTGCGTTGCAAGGGCCCGATTAGGTGCCAAGTCGCAGGCGGAGTTTCCGGCTTCTTTGCGTGCGCCTCTTGCACTCTGTTTTCGCCTAGGTGCACTGCGCCGCTCCGAACCGCATCGGAGACAGCTTGGGCTGAGAAAGTCTTAGAGACCGCGATCAGCGTGATTTCAGAAGGATCGCGATCGGATGCGAGGGTTGCCCTCTCGATGCGGTCGTTGACCGATGTGAGTCGCTGAGCGAAGGGACTGCTCATGTGCGTGTAAGATCCTAGGTTGAGACCGAATATGGAGAGTCAATCGACTCTTTAGGAATTCGACTCCTCCATCTCGGCCAAGTAGAGAACACGATAGCAGTGCTCACAGACTATGATTTCCTGAGCTCGTCGAACGCGCTGTTGAAGATGGGGCCGGAGCGCAAAATGGCAGAGAGAACATGATCCATCGAGCACTTCAGCGAGTGCAGATCCACCTTTGCTCTTCAGAAGTCGGGCGAATCGGGCCCGGTTTTTGGGCTCGAGTTGTGCCTCGAGTTCCTGTGCCTGTCGAGCATGGTCGTGGACGATGTTCTTGAGTTCGGCCTTGCGGTCTTCCCACGCAGTCACAACCTCATTTTGAGTGGCTTCCTCGTCCTCTCTGGAGCCACGCCGTTCGGTGATGTCGTCCGACATAACCTGGATCTCGGCTTCGAGTTCGTGTCGGCGATCGGAATTCTCTTGAAGGGCCTTTGTTGCGTAGTCAATCTCCGATATTACAGCGGTGAACTCGCGTTCGTTGGTAACCATGCCTTTCTGTTTCTGGAAATGCTCCAACTCGATCTGACACTCGCTTTCTTTGCGCTTGACTTCCGAGATCTCTCCTTGGTGATCTTCGAGCTTCTGCTCGAGTTCCTCTAGCTCGCGTTGGCGTTGCTTGCTGGCCTCCTGAAGCTCTCGCACTTCAGGTGGGGGAGTTTGACGCTCGGCAAGTGCGTTCGCGATCTGGTCGTAGAGCCCCTGTAAAAGAACCATCGTCGTGAGATCGTGTTGTGCGCTGTCCAACTCGCTGTTTCTCCTGTCCCGCGATTGCTCTCAAAGGAAGCTGCCATCGGTGACAAGACGCTCCCTATATCGACACGCGTGCCTCTGGGCCCACCAGGATTCGAACCTGGGACCGACCGGTTATGAGCCGGCGGCTCTAACCGCTGAGCTATGGGCCCGGCAGTATGTTAGCGCGTCAAGTTGGGTCCAGCAAGGAGCGATTCCGAGTAGTGTTGAGAGGGCGAGAGATATAGGTAGCAAGCGTACGACCAAGATGACCTGAAAACACGAAGCGCGAGGCGGGATTTGCCCTCGCCTCGCGCTTCGTGTTTGAGTCGTTGTCTCCCGTTCGTTGGAGCTAGTTCGATCCTTCGGAGAACGGTTTCAGAAGATGAGAACGCGTTGGGTGTCGGAGCTTGCGTAGCGCCTTGTACTCGATCTGTCGAATGCGTTCTCGGGTCACGTTGAATGTGCGGCCGACTTCCTCAAGCGTATGCTCGGTGCCGTCCCCGATTCCGAAGCGAAGCTTGAGTACCTGCTCCTCACGTGGCGTCAGTGACTTAAGAACTGTCTCCGTGTGGTCCTTGAGTGTGCGCATGATGACGGCGTCGATCGGAGAGACCGAGTTGGTGTCCTCGATGAAGTCACCAAGGTGTGAATCCTCTTCTTCACCGATCGGAGTTTCCAATGAAATCGGCTCCTGAGAGATCTTGTGAATCTTTCGGATCTTACCGACTGGCATTTCCATGCGATCGGCGATCTCTTCAACCGAAGGCTCGCGTCCGAGTTCCTGAACCAGCATGCGTGTCGTTCTGGTGAGCTTGTTGATCGTTTCGATCATGTGCACAGGGATACGGATCGTACGTGCCTGATCAGCAATCGCTCGAGTGATGGCCTGCCGGATCCACCAGGTGGCGTAGGTTGAAAACTTGTAGCCTCGGCGGTATTCGAATTTGTCGACCGCCTTCATGAGGCCAATATTCCCCTCCTGGATGAGGTCGAGGAATTGGAGGCCTCGATTGGTGTACTTCTTGGCGATCGATACCACAAGACGGAGGTTTGCGACGATGAGTTCCTGTTTGGCACGATCGGTCTCGCCCTCGCCGTGGCGAACCTCGGTCAGGAGCACTTTGAGGCGATCGTAGGGGATGTCAAAACGCTCTTCGAGTCTTTCCAATTCCTCTTCGTAGCGAGTGACGCGTGCCGAGTAGAACTGACGCCGTTCGACGTTGCGTTCTTGGTGTAGCTTTTTGCGATCCTTGTTGATCGTGACGATCGGGATCGAAAATTGGCGCTCGACCTCGTTCAAGAAGGTCAGCAAACGGTTGCGGGTGGTTGTAGTGAAATCTGCTTTACGCACAAGCACGGCAATTTCGGCGGTGTTGGCGTCGATCTTGTCAGATAGTTCCATGAAACGTTTGCCGGTCTTCTTGCAGCGGCGCAGGCGGCGTTTGAGTTCGCGGCACTCGCCGTCAAGCTGATTGATTGCAGAGCAGAGGCGAAGCGTCTCGTGCACCCTCTCCTCGGCCTTCTCGTCGAGTTGGGCAGTACGGCCCTGCAGTAGCTCGCGCACTCCGCGTCTCTCGCGGCGAGCTTGCTCGTTGGTGCGTAGGAAGAGTTCCAGAAGATCCGGTTCCTTCGAAAGAGCGATGAAGACTTTGGCTTCACCGGACTCGATACGCTTCGCAATGAGCACCTCACCGTCACGATCGAGCAGTCGAACCGTACCCATCTCGCGTAAGTACATGCGAACAGGATCATTGGTCTTCTCGAGTTGCTCCGGTGCGGGCCGGGGTTCGATTTTCTGCGGTTCTTTTTGGTCCTTACCCTTTTCAGGCTGAGCCTGTTGCGTTTGCGCTGGCTGATCTCCTTCGACCGATTCAGCATCCATAACGTCAATGTCGAGTTCATTGAGCCGCACGTAAATATCGTCGAGTTCTTCGGCGATACCCGTGATTTCCTCCGGCAGGTTCTCATACAGCTCCTCATACATGATGTAGCCGCGTTCTCTGCCGGTCTGTATGAGCTTGGCAAGCTCGGGGTATTTCTCTTCGATATGCACGCTAGGCTCCTCCTTGCAGCACCTTGGGGCAAGAAAAGATCGATTTTGGACGCAGGTTATTGGCGTGGCTAATGATTCTGTGTACGCCGAGAATTGGCCGCACGCTTCCTACAACCTCATTGGTTCTGAATTCGTTCCTGCACGGATTCGATTACCCGTAATATTCCATCCCAGTTCGTTGAAAAGGCGACTCTCGGCGAAGCGTATGCGTACCACCCCCCTCTCGCCATCTTTGGCAATATGGGCCGTTTACAGAGGTTTGGCAACCCCAATTTGATAAATTTGGTGATTGGTGACGTCTGGAAGGCCTATTCTTTGGCCGATATGAGTGAAAACTGGCGGTTCTGTCAGTTGCCGTTCGCGCCGAGCAGGCGCAGCTTTTGTTGCTGCAGATCTGCCACTCGATCTGTGTCGCCGGCTGCTTCGGCCTCGCGAATTTTGGCCAAGAGGTGCAATGACTTGCCTCGGACTTGTCGTTGAAGGAGCCGTTTGAGCTGAGCCTCGAGCGCTTGAGGAGTGGCTTCAGGGCGATCGGCCAGACTGATTCTGGCGATCAGCTGTTGGTGTTCCGCGTGTTCGCAGCCATCATGCAAGGCTCGAATGAATACTTCGTCCTCTACATCAAGGTCGAAATTGGAGTTCGAACAGTTTTCGAAAACTCCGGCGATCAAGCGATTCTCAAGTGCCTGAGGCTCGACTGCTTCCAGCACTTTACGGCGCCACTCAGCTCCGCATACTAGGAGCATTCGCAGCAGTTGATCCTCGCCCGGAGAGCTTTGGGTTGATTGTATTGGCGTCGGCGCGGGACGGGGCCGCGTCGGACCGATCGACCCGGAGTGCTCTCGCAACACTTCAAGAGGGAGGTCGAGCCGTCTCGCGAGGTCTTCGAAGAGAGCGAATTTCGTGACCGCATCTCGTGCGCTTCCAACCAACTCGGCGATCTCAAGACCCCTGCGTCGGCGGGTGTCGCGATCTTGGGCGACATCTTCAAGCATGAAGTCGAGTAATCCGGTCGGTTGTGCCAGAAGATTGGTGAACCCGGAGGACCCTTCTTCGCGAATCAGATCGTCCGGATCTTTACCGGAGGGAAGGGTGATGATTCCTACGTCGACCGCGGTTTGAAGCAGGACCTGGGAGCCAGTAGTGGCAGCACGTCGACCTGCCTGATCGCCGTCGTAACACAGCAAGACCTTCTCAGCGAGGCGTTTGAGGAGGCGACTATGGTCTGTGGTGAGGGCCGTGCCAAGAGTTGCGACGACATTCTTGACGCCGACGCGGTGCAGAGAGAGGCAGTCGAAATAGCCTTCGACAACGATCGCCGTTCCCTCGTCTGCGATGGCGCGTTTGGCAAGATCGAGAGCGAAGAGGGTTGAGCGCTTCTGGAAGGTGGGGCCTTCGGGGCTGTTCAGGTATTTCGGTTCACCATCGCCGATGATACGTCCTCCGAAGGCAAGGAGTCTGCCGTCGGCGGAGCGAATTGGAAACATGAGACGGTTGCGGAAACGGTCGTAGGGTCTGCCACCGCTGTCGGGTGCGACGACTAGCCCGGCTTTGATGAGTGCCGATTCGGTGTGGCGACTGTGGAGGGCCTGGAGGAGACATCGCCAGTCGTCGGGGGCGAAACCGAAGCCGTATGTGGCCCACGAATCAGGGTCGAAACCGCGTCGAGCAAGCTCCTCTCGGGCGCGACGGCCTGGTCCGGAGGCGAGTTGTTCGGTGAACCATTTTTGGGCTTCGTCGAGGAGGGCACGAATTGTGTCGATCTCCTGCCGACGGCGCCGGGCGTCTGGGCTGCGAGCTGGGAGTTGGACGCCGAAACGCTGGGCGAGTTGCTCGACAGCTTCGGGAAAGCCAAGGTGCTCAAGGCGCATGACGAAGTTAATGATGTCGCCGCCTGCATGGCAGCCGAAACAGTAGTAGAGGCCTTTGGTGGGATCAACCGTAAATGAGGGAGTCTTCTCTTCATGAAATGGGCAGAGGCCGAGCCAAGAGCGTCCGCGGCGCTTTAAACGAACGTGGTCGCCGACAACTTCAAGCATGTCGCTCGCATCGCGAACCTGCGCCGTGACTTGGGGATTGAGATCAGCGCCAACCATTTGTGGAGCCCATTCTCGCATGGGTCGTGATCAGTAGCTGAGGGCAGAGGCAGATTCAGATACAGAATCAGGGATCAGACTCAGAGACAGACGCAGATTCAGGTTTCAGATACAGAGTCAGAAATCAGAGGCAGAGAAGGAGTGGCCACGTGCTATCGGTCTGTGGTGGCTTCGAGGCATGGTCACACCAGGTTGTTCATGAGGGTGAGTGAATAGCCGTTGAGTCAGCCGGAGTCAAGGGCAAGCCGGCGTAGGAACGCCGGTCGTTCCGACCCTTGACACCGCCAGCCTCACCGGCGTGA
>JAAESQ010001119.1 GCA_024229275.1 bacterium
AATCCTCGAGTTGAGCCTTGAGGCGCTCGAACACCGTAGTGACCTTCACCATACCGTCGCGGGTCTTGACGTCGAACACCCCCTCCAGTGCCGGCTCGAGTTCGCCAAGCTTCAGGTTGCGCTTGGGCGCCTCGACGACTCTGTTTTCGATGGTATCGAAGACGTAGAACACATCGTCGTCGCCCTTTCGGCGCATATCAGTCTCGCGCAGGAACTGCTCGGTATCGAGGCGCACCAGCAGTGGCATGTCGGTCTGCTCGGCCATGAAGTCGGGCTTGTAGAGCTTCTCCTCGACGATGACCTGCGCCATCGAAAGCGCCAGAGCCGCATCAGTGCCTATATTGACCGGTACCCATTCGTCGGAATGAATCGCAGAGGGGCTGAAGTCGGGCGTAATCGTGACAACGTGGGCGCCCTTGTAGCGTGCCTCGTTGATGAAATGCGCATTGGGGATCTGGGTGAAGGTCGGGTTGCCGGACCAAACCAAGATGAGGTCACTGTAGAAGAGATCGTCCATCGAACCGGTGAAGATGATCTTGCCCGCCGTGACAGCCGCACCGGGCATGTCGTCGCCCATCTCGGTGGTGTTCTCGAAGATCGGGTTGTCGAGCAGATACGCGCTGCGCGTGAGACCGAGGCTGTGGCAACCATTGCTCGATGACGAACCAAGATCCCAGTAGATGGAGCCGGGACCATCATGCTCGGAGATCATGGCGTCGATGAACTTATCGGCGATCTCCGTGAGCGCTTGCTCCCAACTGATCCGTTTCCAGTTGCCCTCACCACGTTCACCAACTCGCTTCAGTGGCACAGTGAGGCGTGACTGGTCGTACATGCGGTGGCTGTAGCAGGCGCCCTTCTGACAGCCACGCGGGTTGAAGTCCGGCACATCCGCGTTCGTCTGGGGGTAGCCGGCGAACTGCTCCTCGCGGAGGACGAGTCCGTC
>JAAESQ010001120.1 GCA_024229275.1 bacterium
AGCGAGGTAGGGGGCGCCAGCAGCATCTGGCGGAAGCTGGACGTCGGCGAAGGCGATCCGGTGCTCGCTGCCATCCCCGCGACGGCAGCGAGCGACCAGGCCGCGTCGGGAGTTGCCGTCGTAGTCCACCGTTATGAGCGAGACGGGCTCGCCGAGCACGTAAACGTCGATTGGAAGCTCGAGGGCATCCACGATGCCCAGCTGCGTCTCAGAACATTCTGGCCTTCAGGCGTTGCAGTCGCAACGCCTCGAAAACGCGGGGCAATTTTGGCTCCGCCCATCCTCTTTGACCGGCCTGCCGATACACGATAGATGGAAGCTCATCACACTCGGCGGACTTACGACCACAGGATTCGGGAAGCGATCTTCGAGTCTGGGGATCGGGACCTGTTCCCCAATCTCGAGATCCCGCGCTCGACCATCCGAAGCTGGATCCACCGTGGCGTACCCGACGTGGTCAGCTTTGATTCCGCTGTTCGCGATCGTACTGACCTACTTGCGGAGATTCATCAGTACCAACAGCGGACGGCTCTGCTCGGGGCGATTGTCGGCCTGCTGATTGCCATGCTTCGCGTGTCCAAGGCCGGGCTCGACTATGAGAGACTTCCCGACGGCGACTCCAAGAGAGTCCTCTTGCGAGCCATCGATCGCGCAGGGAAGGCCTTGCCGCTAAACGCGGCGCTCCGAATCGCACGGTTGTCGTCCTCCCGGTATCACAGCTGGTGTCGTGCGGAGGCCGGGTGCGACCTGGATGATCAGTCCAGCTGTCCTCGAGCCGTCCCCACGCGCCTGACACCCAATGAAGTCGCCTCCATACAGGAGATGGTCGAGAGTGAGGACCACAGACATATGTCATTGCGCGGGTTGGCGCTTCATGCGCAGCGAATCGGGAAGGTCTTCGTATCGCCATCGACTTGGTACCGCTTGGCCCGACTCTCGGGGTGGAGGCGACCTCGCAATCGCGTCTATCCGCCCAAGCCGAAGATCGGAATCAGAGCAAAGGCTCCGGGCGAATTGCTCCACTTGGATGTAACGATCATCAAGCTGCTCGATGGCACGAGAGCGTATTTGCACGCGGTCATCGACAACTACTCGCGGCGCATCCTTTCATGGACACTCGAAGATCGCCTGGGGAGTGGAGGGACCTGCCAGATATTACGCGAAGCTGCTGTTCAGCTCATCCAACGCTCCGGTGAAACGACGGTAGTCGCCGATTCGGGGAGCGAAAACGTAAACGGTGAAGTGGATGATGTTCTTGGAGATGAGGAGCTGACGCGCGTGTTGGCTCAAGTGGAAATGACATTTCCGAACTCGCTTATTGAGGCGTTTTGGCGTTCCTTGAAACACTCGTGGATCTACCTGCATACCCTGGACAACTTCACGGCTCTCGGTCGTCTGATCGAATTCTACGTCACGGCCCACAATGAAGTCATTCCGCACGCGGCATTCGATGGGCAGACACCGGACGAGATGTACTTCGGGACTGGTGGTGCGGTTCCCGCTGAGCTTGCCACCGCCCGCGAAACTGCTCGCGAAGAGCGAATGAAGGCGAATCGGTCAGCGGGATGCGGCGTATGTGTCCCGGACGCCGATTCGAAGGCGTTGCTACTGCAACGCCCCCGGTCCAGAATGCTCTGAGACGCAGCTGGGG
>JAAESQ010001121.1 GCA_024229275.1 bacterium
CTCAGACGCCTTCTGGGCGACGCGATCCGGCTGTGGCGTCGGTGTGACGAACTGTCGGAAGCGGCGTATGCCTCGCGACGCAATCGCCTGGAGGTTCGCCTCCAGCAATTGATCGACACGCCCTGGGAAGGCACCCACGCCAAGCGTCTGGTCAAGCGTCTGCGTCGTCATCAGAACGATCTGTTTACTTTCCTGGATCAACCCGGCGTTCCTTTCGACAACAACGCGGGCGAACGGGCGATCCGCCCTGCAGTGATCATTCGCAAAAACAGCTACGGCAACCGGAGCCAGCGCGGCGCCGACTGCCAAGCCGTGCTGATGTCGATCTTCCGCACTCTCAAACAACGGGGCCACGATCCCATCCGAACCCTCATCGACGCCCTGGCGACCTACCTCACCACGGGACAACTCCCAAAGCTTCCCAAACCCAAAAACGATTCAGATGGCTGAAGTGTCACCTCAGGTCAAGCTGAAGCGTTCTGAGTTTCATGGCGAATGGAACTACACAATTCGTCCTCGCAAAAAATTGACAGCGTCCCACTTTCTGCAGGAGGGTTGAAAAAGTGATAGAAGGGGGGCAACACTGAGGGCACTGCAAGTGTATCGCAAGAAGTGCCCATATGAGGAGTGTTGCCCCATGCGAATACTGATCGCAATGGAGTTGGAAGTCAAGATCCCGGAGGATCGGGCGAACGTCAACGAGATCTTCATGGCGGTTCAGTCGGCGATGGCGGACGCCAGGAGCAAGGCGGCCACGAAGGTCATCGAGGGCTACGAAGAGCAGGTTATCAAGACGTTGTGCGGTGCGGGTGGTCGCAAGGCGAAGAAGGGCCTTGGAGGCCACGAGAAGAAGGGCGAAGCGGGAAAACGTTGTGGGTATCGAACGTTCCGCGGCGCCGGCCGATGGTCGGATGAGCGTACGCTCTACGGGGGCGACGGGCTGGTGGTCAGATTTCATCCGCGAACCGTTCAGTGCGTTGGGTGTGATAAGCGTTTCACGCCGATCCTGGACGCGTTGGAATTGGGTGAACGTCAAGGAAAGAGCGACGAACTCCTTCTGCGAGTGACGCAGTCGGTCGCGGAAACGAGCTATCGTCGAGGTAGTGATCAACTGGAAGTTTTCGGTGAAGTGCCGATCCCCAAATCAACGGCTCATCGGATGGTGGCCGAGGTCGACATGCCGACTTCCAAGAGTGAAGAGGGAACGATTCTGGGAGCGGACGGAACGGGCTTCAAGCGACAGCCAGGAAAGAAGGGCGAGGTGCGTTTCGTCCTGGAAATCAAGGGAAATGGGACGCTTCATCCGATCGGAGTGTGGGCGGGAACCAGTTGGCAGCAGATATCCAAGGAGGTGAAGCAGCGTCAGGCGGGCCAGGCTTCGCTATTCTTCAGTGACGGCGAGCGAGCCCTGGAGAAATGGATGGGTGCGTTGGCCCAGGAGCAGTCACGTTGTCACTGGCATTTTTCTCGGGACTTGAGTTACTCGCTTTGGCGAGATGGCGTTTCAAAGGAAGAACGTGACGACGAGAAGGAAAACGCGCGACGACTGCTGGCGATCGAACTTTCGGCGGAAGACATGGAAGAGCTTTCTCCGAAGAAGCGAACAGAACTGAAAGGTCGGATCGAATCGGCGGAAGCCGAACTGGCAGACCTTGAGCGGATTTTCCTGGAGAAGGGATACGATCGAGCGGCGACGTACGTGGGCAACGCCAAGGATCGTTTGTTTGGTTACCTTCGCACGTGGATGGCGACTGGCATTGCTTGCCCGCGTGCGACGTCGATCATCGAGAACTTGATCCGCGAGTTGGTACGCCGCTTGAAGAAGATCGGGTGGAACTGGTCGGACGCAGGTGCAGCCCGGATGGGCCGGATCGTGATGGTCCGCCGCTACGACCAGGAGAGATGGGACGAATACTGGAAGCGGAAGATGAATCTTCAAGGTCGATGTACGGCGAGCTTGATTCGCTGCGATTACACCCTATCCGCCTAGCCCGCGACCTGCAGAACATGGGACGCTCTTCATTTATTGCCGAGATAATGTGGGGCAGAGATTACGCCCGTGGCAGAAACATCTCAGTTACCGCCCTGAGCGGTCCCGCATTCAGGGCAGAATTTCGCCCCTTGAGTCACTTCGGCCCCACAGTTGCCGCAG
>JAAESQ010001122.1 GCA_024229275.1 bacterium
ACTGTGCTGCCCTTCTGCCCACCGTGTGCTACACCGTTGATCACGAACCCGCAGCATCCACAAATACCCTCGCGACAGTCATGCTCGAAGGCAACTGGATCCTCGCCTTTCTCGATCAACCTTTGATTGAGCACATCGAGCATCTCCAGAAACGACATATGGCTATCGATGTCGTCAACATCATAGGTTTCGAACCGGCCGGGGTCCGCCTGATCCTTCTGGCGCCAGATTTGAAGTTTCAGCTTCATTTGTAGCTCCTCTGCGTCAGTTTCACAGCATCAAACTTGAGCGCCTCACGGTGCTCAATCTCGTCTGCGCCTGAACCGGCGTACTCCCAAACCGTGGAGTGCGTGAACTTTTCGTCATCACGCAGCGCCTCCCCTTCTTCGGTCTGAAACTCTTCACGGAAATGGCCGCCACACGATTCCTCGCGAACACGCGCATCTCGACACATCAACTTTGCGAGCTCGAAGAAGTCGACGACCCGACCTGCCTTCTCCAGCTCTTGATTCAACTCAGCGCCATCGCCAGGCACGCGAACGTCCTGCCAGAACTGCTCTTCGAGATCAGAAATCTTGTTTATTGCATCGTCCAATCCCTCTGCGCTGCGAGACATCCCGCAGCGGTCGAGCATGATCATGCCAAGCTCGCGATGGAATTGATCGACAGTACGCCGGCCACTGACCGACAGCAGTTTTCGCGTTTCGTCTCCAACTTGCTGTTCCACGTCACGGAACTCCTGCTGACTCGGGCTGACATCAGCAAGACTCGCCCCGGCAAGATACTCGCCCAAGGTGTATGGGATCACAAAGTACCCATCCGCCAATCCCTGCATTAGCGCCGACGCTCCGAGCCGATTGGCACCGTGGTCTGAGAAGTTAGCCTCTCCAAGTGCGAACAACCCAGGAATAGTCGTCATCAGGTAGTAGTCGACCCAGAGTCCGCCCATTGAATAGTGCGGAGCAGGATAGATTCGCATCGGCACGTCGTACGGATTCTCTCCGGTGATCTTCTCGTACATTTCGAACAAGTTGCCGTAGCGTTCCCGGATTACATCGATACCGAGTCGACTGATCGCATCGGCGAAATCGAGATAGACACCACGCTTGGTGGCTCCGATGCCATGCCCCTCGTCGCACATATTTTTAGCGTTGCGTGAAGCCACGTCTCTCGGCACGAGGTTGCCGAACGCCGGATAGATCCGCTCGAGATAATAGTCGCGCTCGCCTTCCGGGATTTCGCCCGGCGTTCGCGAGTCACCGGCCTTTTTCGGCACCCACACGCGCCCGTCGTTTCGCAGCGATTCACTCATCAGCGTGAGCTTCGACTGGTAGTCCCCCGACTGAGGAATACACGTCGGATGAATCTGCGTGAAACACGGATTGGCGAACCCGGCGCCGCGTCGATGGGCGCGCCATGCTGCAGTCACGTTGCAACCCTTGGCATTGGTCGACAGGAAGTAGACGTTTGAATACCCACCGGTACACAGCAGGACTGCGTCCCCAGCATGCGATTCCACTTCTCCACTGACCATGTCACGGGTCACAATGCCGCGTGTTACACCATCCACGACAACGACATCCAGCATCTCGGTGCGGGGATACACATCAACGGTGCCGGCCGCGACCTGAGCCTGAAGCGAGGAATAAGCACCGAGAAGAAGCTGCTGACCGGTCTGCCCACGAGCATAGAAAGTACGCGACACCTGGGCGCCACCGAAGGACCTGTTGGCGAGGTAACCTCCGTACTCTCGCGCGAACGGGACTCCCTGGGCAACCGCCTGATCGATGATCGCCATTGACAGCTCGGCCAAGCGGTAGACGTTGGCCTCTCGCGACCTAAAATCGCCGCCCCTGACGGTGTCGTAGAAGAGTCTGAATACCGAGTCGCCGTCGTTCTGATAGTTCTTTGAGGCGTTGATGCCTCCCTGAGCCGCGATCGAATGTGCGCGTCGCGCCGAGTCCTGGTAGCAGAATGCTTTGACCCTATAGCCAAGTTCGCCAAGGCTGGCTGCAGCGGCGGCACCCGCGAGTCCAGTGCCAACCACGATCACAGTTCGTTTACGTTTGTTCGCTGGGCTGACCA
>JAAESQ010001123.1 GCA_024229275.1 bacterium
AGTTGGTACCCAGTTGTCCGGATCGAGCTGAAGCCGGATTGTCGAATTCGCCAGGTTGACGAAGAGGTCACCCCAGTCGTCTGCATGGTCCAGGCCTTGGATGATGACGATCAAATGACGGCTTGGAGCTTGCGGTTGGCGAAGGTGGAGTTGTCCGACCAGGTCCGCAAGTTCATGAAGCAGCTGCTGGAAGAGAGGAAAACGTCCGGTGATCTCTTCCAAGCGACGGGGTCCATGGGCGACAACGAAGGCGCGAAGGCGCATCGGGCGTGAACGACGGGATGCTCGTCGATTTGGTGTCCGTCGACATCTGAGATGCGCAGCCGCGCAGCCCGTTTGCCATTATCGCGTACAGGGTCGGAGGGTTTCGATTCGCCGGCTAACGCGATTGTGTGAATAAGAGGAGGTGCAGTACAGTTGCATTCACCCGCAGTGCACAGTTTCGCTAGATGCCGGAATGAGCGGTTCGGACGAGTGGCCAGGGGCGCGCTGTATTGGGGCATCTCTGGAGTTGGCCCTCGATCCTTACCATATTGCGAGCTCGCGACGTCACAACACTGCTGATGGTTTGGCTCAAGAAACGGAAAATCTTCAGAAATCGACATACTCTGTTCGGGGAGTGGGGAACTTGCCTTGCCCTCCGAACTTGGCACTTGGTAGTGGTCGGACGGCGGCGGCAGG
>JAAESQ010001124.1 GCA_024229275.1 bacterium
ATGGCTGGTATTTTCCTTCTCTGAACTCTGACACGTACAGATCGCAGCCACCGAAACGGTCTTCTCGACAGGAGAAGAAGTAGAGGTTGCCGTTTGCTGCCACAGATGGATAGTTTTCGCCCGCTTCTGAGTTTATTGAAGGGCCGACGTTGACAGGTTCCATCCATTGACTGTCAGGCGCACGTGTCGAAGAGAAGATGTCCAAGCTCTCCTGCCTTGGTCCGCCAGGTATACGCGGGCGATCCGAGCCGAAAAAGATCGTCTTTCCGTTCGGCGCCATCGTAAAGTCTCTGTCATTGAACTTGGATGCAAAAGGAATCGGCTCCGGCTTCAGCCAACGTCCATCTTCCTCCCGGGTCGTGAAGATGGCCCAGCTACCCTGATGTCGAGTGCAATACAGAAACTCTCGGCCATCTATGGAGAACGCAGCGTTCATTTGCGGTTCGACTTCAGTTGATATGAAGCCATCCATGAAGAGTGACGCACTTTCGCGCGATGCTTGCTGTCCGAAGAAGGGTCCAGAAACCAAACCAGAATCTCCATCGCTCATCGCCGAACACACACAGAATGCAAGTATCGGTGTTAGTAGAGCACCTGATTTCATGGCCCTACTCATTCCCTTCAGCCCTCAGTTTCTCAATGATCCTCGCATCAACCCAATACACCGTATCGGTTTCCCCGGGGTGTCTACAGAAGAATAGAAAACGGCCGTCCGGGGTGACGTTGGGGCGACTCACTGGTATTCCGCTGTTGATTTCTGGCCCCATGTTGATTGCTTCACCCCAGGAGCCATCATCGTTCCTAAACGATACATAGAGGTCATACTCTCCGTTACGACCGCCTGGACGATCTGAGCAAAGAAGCAGGTAGCTTTCGTCGGCTGCGACAAATGAGTCTAGTTCGATGTGTTCGCTGTTGACTTCTGGCCCGAGGTTCTCAGCCGGACCGTACTTACCATCGACTAACTGGGAACGATAGATGTCATGCTCACCGAAACTCTCATACCGGCCGCTCATGAAGTAGATAGTGCCGTCATGAGTGATCGACGGGTATCCACCACCCAATGGCTCATCATCAACGGTGACCATCAACTCAGGCTCTGTCCAGTCGCCATCCTCCCAGGTGACACGCCAAATATTGGCGAATTGAACCTGATCGTCGCCACTTTCTCTTGGCCTGTGTGATTGGAAGTACACCGTCCTTCCCTCAGGTGCAGCAGTGAAGTTGTCATCCACGTGACCATCCTGGAACGTCACCGGCGTCGCTGAACTCCATCCGTCTGTTCCCATCCTCATCATGTGGATAGGGATGTACGTCCAGTCCTCGAGACCTTGCGTTAGACGATTGAATACAAGAACTCGGCCTTCATCGAGAAACACCGCACAACCTTCGTATCCTTCGGTTGAAATAACGCCTGGCGCAAACACCTCAGGGATGAATCCGGGTGATTCCATACCAAGGAACGGCCCTGAGATTTCGAGAGCCGATGTCGCCTCTGGCTGCGTGCAGCCTCCACACAGCAGAGATGACAAGACCATCCCAAACGCTACGACGCGCCAGGCCCTACTCAACACCATCAAAGCCTCCACAGTCTGAGGTAGATACCAAGGCCAACCTTCTTTCGCCTCCAGAGGCATACGTATCTTTGATCGTTCTGATCTCGAATTTCACAGCTTTTGCCTCTTCTGCGGCTGATCTCCGTACCCATTTCACCGGTGGGCTTCATCCAAACTAACTACCAGCAGAGCCGAGATTGTCCTCCCTCACAGTCATTTTTCCCGCATAGCTTCCTCTGGCAGTACCTCTCCAAACGGTGATAGCCTAAGCGGATGAAGAGGCCGATCCCCACACATGCTTGTCTCCTAGCTGAATCTCTGGAAACTCAGAGGTCCTTATGAGCAAGAGCATCTGGATTCTCATTCTGGTCGCACTCACATCAGTGCTTGTGACACCTCAGCTCGTGGCTGATACGTACGACGTCAAATCTCTGGTAGAGATCAAGGTGTTCGATCAACAACAGGTTGTTTTCCTCAATCGGTACGGCATTGAGATCGTAGGTCGTAGCGGTGACACTTGGCGCGCGCTGGTCGTCGACGATGAAATTGAGATGCTGCAGGCACAAGGCCTCCATGTCAAAGTGTTGCACCAGGAAATGGCTGCGGATCGGCAACTCTGGAGCGAGGCAAAGGCCGCAAACGCCTATTACACGGCATCGCCGTTCAACATTTTGAATCCGCCGACAGGCAGTCTCATGGCGCACCTACTCGAGCTCCACCAGGCCCATCCGAACGTAACCCGGCTTCACAACATTGGTGATACTTCGTCCGGAACCTACGACATCATCGCCATGCAGGTTTCGAAGAATCCTGACACAGTCGAACGTGAACCAAAGATGAGAATCTACGCCAACATTCACGGTGACGAGAAGGGTGCACTGATGGTCGCAGTCGACGTACTCGACTGGATCCTAGACAACTACCCTGCAGATCCGATAGCGGCGAAGCTGGTAGACGAAGCCGAGCTGTGGTTCATACCCATGGGAAATCCCGAGGGAGTGGCCTCCTTTAGCCGCTACAACGACAACAATGTCGATCTCAATCGAAATTTCAGCGGACCCGAAGGATGC
>JAAESQ010001125.1 GCA_024229275.1 bacterium
CATGACAGTTTCAAAGGACTTCACTGCTCTTCTCGTCGAACTCGAGCGTGCTCGGTCGACGCTCGACTAGATGTAGAGGCTGGCACGCTCATGGCGAATCGTGCGTCGGCTCAACCATCGGGAGCGCATCGATCTTGCGAGGCGCGTCGGTTTCGACGGCGCGGAAGAGGTGCTTGAGGGCCTTGCCTCCAAGAAAGGTGGCCTCGCCCCGGCCATGCTGCTTGATGCAGTGCGCAAGGCGCGTCGTGCTGATCCAGGTGAACTCGAGCATCTGATGCACGACATCCAAAATATCGCAGAAGATCCAGCTGCTGCGATAGACGGTTTAGAACGGGCTGCGGACCTCGTCGATCTCGATGAGGTGGCGGAATCTCTTCTGACCGAGACAAAATCAGAAGCTGAGCCCACTGCCCCGGCGGTGGTCCCACCTCCAAGGCCTCCAACTCCGGCAGCAACCCCGCAACAGATCCGTACGGAGCAGCCGAAGCAAGCAAGTCCAAAGACGAGGGAGATCCCGCCCGCGCCCAAATCACACGACAAGAATTCCTCTGCTGAAGAGTCTACCCAACAGGTACCGGAACCCAAAGCGTCCCAGCCAGCACCGACCCGAAACACTGAAGCTCCCAGTAGAGACAGGACGACCTCTTCGAGCACGATCAGCTCCCAGAAGTCAGCCGAGCCTAAACCAGCGAAAGAGCTCCGGCAACAGAAGCCAGTTGACCGCCCAAGCAATCGACCCTCGACAACCAAACCAACAGAGCATCTCACCGGGCCTACAATTGCTAACGGCCCAAGGAACACCGCTTCTACGACCAATCTCATCGGTCAGCTCAAAACCATCCGCAGTCAACTGAAGACTGCGACATTGGCATCCTTGGATCAGGTCTTTGAGCAGATTCGTGCTGTACCAGATGGATGGCCTCGCCGCCGCGCTGTGACTGCTGCAATCGACTCCTATTCAGGCGCGGGCGTCGACAAACTACTACCGCTCGTAGCAAGCCTCGAAACACAGAAAGATCGTTCCTGGTGCCTGGCAGCCCTGATACGACAGCGGGACCTTTCCGGCCCAGATTTGGAATCTGCGCTAGCGTTGATCGACTCTCCCGCGAACCGTGCTCGGCTCGGTGCACTGGCACGACGAAAGCGCAAGGGGTGAAGGGGCGAAGACTCAGAGCCATTGCGGCAAAGGAGGATGAGTCATGAGCTTGCTTCTTGTTCTGGCAATTGTCTTCTCGGCGGTGGTCCTGACAATTTCGGTCCGGCTTGGCGCCGCCCTAGCGAAAATCGAGGACGTCGGATTCGGCAGAGCCACAAAGCTGGCTCTCGCCCTACTCGCACTGTCGATTGTCTGCTGGTCCGTCGCAATCTGGTTTGACGAGTCCGGAGGTCCTCCGGGTGTGTTCGTCATTGCGTTTGGTCCACTACTTGCCCTCCCACTGATCAGGCGCATGCTCGATGCGACCTGGCCCCGATCGATTGTCGTGTGGCTGGCTCAGGGAGCAGGTATGGTCCTTTGTCTCCTCACGGTCGTCACTCTCCTCGTACCCTCGGGACTCATTCAAAACCAGGCCGCTCCATTCCAAAAACAAGCGATGAGCGAGATGCGGTCCCTTGGCATCGCAGTTTCAGCCTGGGCGATCGATCAGGATACCGATCTGGAAACCGATTCTCCGACGCCAGAGAGTGAAATCACCGAGATCCCTCAATCTACCAATGTTGACCTCTCGGACCTGCAGCTCATCGACATGGCATCTCTGGAACCGAGCCTCTCACCCACATATCTCTCAAGGGTGCCCACGGAGGATCCGTGGGGTACGCCATACGAAGTTCGAATCGCCACCAATGACAACGGACATATCACCTCGATCGTTGTTCGCAGCGCAGGCGCGGATGGATCGTTCTCTGGTGCTGCATACTCTTTCGGGAGTTTCGACCGTAATGACACGAGTCAGGACATCGTCTGGCTCGACGGTTTCTTCGTCCGATCTCCGAACGGATTCGGGGATTGATGGCGTAAGATAGTCCAGCTCGCAAGAGACCTTTACGATCCAGGGGACCTGATTCATGCGAATGACTCCCATGCTGAGGCAGTATTTCGATCTCAAGCAGCAAGCAGGTGACGCGCTGCTGCTCTACCGCATGGGAGATTTCTACGAGCTATTCTTCGAAGATGCACAGCAAGCAGCCCCGATACTAGGTATCACGCTCACCAAACGGCGCCAGAATGACGACGTAGACGCCCCGATGTGCGGCGTACCGCATCACGCGTTCGACGGCTACCTCGGTAAACTGCTCGATGCCGGCTATCGAGTCGCTGTCGCCGAGCAGGTCGAAGACCCAGCTACTGCTAAGGGTCTGGTCCGCCGCGAGATCGTGCGCACACACACCCCTGGAACAATCTCCGACGCTGATCTCCTTGACGGAAGCCAAAGGTGCTACCTGGCAGCCGTTGGCGGCGAAAGCGAAAACCTCTCTGTAGCATGGATTGAGGTCAGCACAGGGACATTCGAAGGAGTTGACTGCCCGACCGCCGCCGCAGCGACCGAGCATCTCGCCCGCCTTCGACCCCGCGAGCTATTGATCGCCGAGGGATGGGATGATTGGCAGGCGATATGGCCAGGTGAATTGGCTCAGCCTACCGCCACTCCGATTCCGCACGATGCATTCTCGCCATCTGCTGGAGAGACTCGGCTGAAACGCATCCTTGGCGTCGCGAGCATCCGCGGCTTCGGTCTCAAGCGCGGGGAGCGACTTGTAGGTATGGCGGGGGCTCTGCTTGACTACGTCGAGACCACCCAACAGGGCAAGCTGGAACACCTCAGTCGCTTCGTCCGCTGTTTTCAAAACGATGCGCTCGTCATCGATCGCTCCACACTGCGAAATCTGGAGATCGAACGAGGCGCCGACGGATCGACTCGCGCAAGCCTCATTGGTGTCCTGGACCACACGTCCACCCGAATGGGACGCCGATGGCTTACTGACTGGCTGCTTCGTCCGAGCATCGACCCCGAAACAATCCGTGATCGGCATCGTGGCGTCGCAGAATTGGTTGACGACCCCGGCATGCTGGAGACGCTGCGCAATGAACTGTCGAAACAGGCCGACCTGGAACGCCTCGCGGCTCGCGTCGGGATGGGCCAGGCCTCTCCACGCGAACTGGCGACGCTGCGTGATTCGATAACCGAACTCCCAAACCTACAAAATGCTCTCTCTCGTGCCTCGGCGCCCCTTCTGCGTGGACTGGTAGATCAGCTCGATCTCCTGACGGATCTTGAGGAGACCTTGAAAGAACGCCTCGCCGATGAACCACCAGTTCTGGCCGGCGAAGGCGTCATTCGTCCGGGCTGGAATACTGAACTCGACGAACAGCGATCACTCGCACGCGGTGGTAAAGAGGTTCTCGCTCAGATTGAATCCCAAGAGCGAGAGCGAATTGGCGTGTCTTCGCTCAAGGTCCGCTACAACAGAGTTTTCGGTTACTTCATCGAAGTCAGCAAGGCCAACCTCAACCGCGTCCCGGACGACTACGAACGCCGGCAGACGCTGACCAACGCCGAGAGGTTCATCACTCCCGAGCTGAAAGAACTCGAAGCCAAAATCCTGAGCGCAGAGGAAAAGGCGACGTCCCTTGACCGGAGTATTTTCAGCGAACTCCTAGAACTCCTTCAGGGGCACGCCCGAAGACTGGCCGCTACTGCAGCACGGATTGCGCAGATCGATGTGTTGGCGAGCTTCGCTGAACGCGCAAGGAAAGCGGACTACTGCCGGCCGGCGATCACTGATGACGGAACACTGAGCATCCGTGACGGGCGCCATCCCGTGCTTGAAGAACTCCGGAGAGGCGAGACCTTCATCCCCAATGACTGCATCATGGATCCTGCAACCCAGCAGATCGTCCTACTGACCGGCCCGAACATGGGTGGAAAATCGACTTTCTTGCGGCAGGTCGCTCTCATCACGCTGATGGCGCATGCCGGCTCGTTCGTACCGGCAGCGGAAGCCGTCATCGGCCTCACCGACAGAATCTTCACCAGGGTAGGAGCCTCAGACATGCTGGCCCGCGGCGAGTCTACCTTCATGGTGGAGATGACCGAGACTGCCAACATTCTCAACCATGCCACCCCAAGATCACTGGTCATCCTCGACGAAGTCGGCCGAGGCACAGCTACTTTTGACGGATTATCGCTGGCATGGTCAATCGTAGAGCACCTGCACGACGAACCTGAACACGCTGCGAAGGTGCTTTTCGCAACCCACTATCACGAGCTAACCGACCTCGCTCGCCTCCTCCCACGACTTGAGAACCGTTCAATGGCGGTGAAAGACTGGCGGGGATCGATTCTCTTCCTGCACCGAGTTGTTCAGGGCCCGGCCGACCACTCGTACGGCATCCATGTTGCGCGTCTTGCCGGGGTCCCCGACAACGTGTGCCAGCGAGCTGAAGCCATTCTGGAGAATCTTGAACGCCACGAATTGAACGTCTCGGGTGATCCTGTCATTCGACAGCCAGCTCGGAGTGACGCAGACAGAGTCCAGCAGATGACACTATTTCGCCCAGCCGGTGACGAAATTGCTGCTCGACTGCGAGCGCTGACCCTCGATCAGTTGACGCCGATCGATGCGCTCAATGCACTCGCAGACCTGAAGCGTCAGCTAGAAGACGATGATTGATATGCAGCGGTGGAGATCTTCTCTTGCATCTAGGAAAGGCTTGGTCGAACCATGAAACATGAAGTTCTTCCTCTCCTTGTGGGACTCCCCGGCCCAGGACTCGGTTGGTCGGAGCGTTCGGTACTTGAGCGTGTTCAACCCGCCGGTGTCATCCTCTTTTCGCGCAACATCGAGTCAGCTGATCAAGTGCGCGAACTCATTGCCCAACTCAATGAACTCGAGCCAGCACCATTCGTGTGCATAGATCTTGAAGGCGGTTTGGTCAATCGTCTCACCGCGTTGTGGGGGGACCTCCCCACTCCCCGCGCTGCCGCTGCAGCCGGAAGGCGAGCCATGAGAGCGCTCGGTGAAGCGGCAGGGGCTGCCTGTCTGAATCTCGGCATCCACCTCGATTTCGCGCCGGTTGTCGATCTCGAGTGTGAAGGCGGTTTCATAGCTCATCAGGACCGGTCCCTCAGCCTCGATCCTGAGCGCACTGTCACATTGGCTCGTGTCTTCAACCAAGGCTTGACGGCTTGGTCAGTCAGCGGATGTGCGAAGCATTTTCCGGGACTCGGTGCGGTTCCGATCGACACACATGACGAACTTCCCAAACTCGATCTCGATCTCGATGCGCTGACGCCGCACTTGGGGGCGTTTGAAGGCCTCGCAGCTGATGTTCCGGCGGTAATGGTCGGTCACGTCGTCGTGCCTGCTTTGGGGGATGCAAAGAACCCGGCATCGCTGTCCTCGGCAATCGTTGAGCTGGCAGCAGAACTTCCCGGCAATCCTGTCGTGCTCAGCGATGATCTCGAGATGGGAGCCCTTGCCACCCACGGTACGCTACCCAAACTTGTGATTCGAGCCCTCAAAGCACGCAACCACGGAATTCTCATCAGCAAATCATTTGACCAGCTCGAAACGATAGCCGACGAACTCGAATCTGCCATCGCTGACGATTCGAGACTGCGCAATCGGTTCGATAAAGCGAATACTCGTCTCGGCACCCTTCGACGCGACTTGAGACACCGACTTGCGTCTACTCCTGCACCGGATGAAACCACCGTCAGCCAGCTGTGGAAGAAGGCGCGAGAGGAGGCAAAGACCACATCAGTCGACACCGTTGAGGCAAGCCATCATTGAGCTCTTCCAATACTGATCCACCGGCGGTTCTACTCCTGTCCGGAGGACTGGATTCCACTACCACTCTCGCAATTGCCAGGGCCGAGGGCTATCGGTGCCACTGCCTGACAGTCGACTACGGACAGAGGAGCCGCGTCGAACTTGATGCAGCTCCAAGAATAGCGGCCGCATTGAACGCAGATTCACACCGGATCATGCGCCTCGACCTTCGGGTGATCGGCGGTTCGGCACTGACCGACCACATCGAGGTCCCGAAGGATAGAAACCTCGAAGACGACGGTATTCCGATCACCTATGTCCCTGCCAGGAACACCATCCTGCTCTCGCTGCTGCTCGGCCTTGCCGAGGTTGTAGGTGCTACAGATCTCTTCATCGGGGCCAATGCGATCGACTACTCGGGATACCCGGATTGCCGGCCCGAGTTTCTGGATCAATTCGAGAAGCTCGCCCAAGTGGCAACCGCGACCGGAACCGAGGAGGGTGCACGATTCCGAGTTCACGCCCCTCTGATTGATCTGACGAAAGCCGAGATCATACGCCGAGGCGTCGAGCTTGGAGTGGACTACGCCATGACAAGCTCATGCTATGACCCGAGCGTAGAAGGGAAAGCCTGCGGCCGCTGCGATTCCTGCCGTCTGCGCAGTAGAGGCTTCGAAGAAGCCGGAGTCCCCGACCCAACGGTCTACGCCTAGCCTGCATCCAATAGAAGCGGGATCCTCACATCCCCATCGCCATCCCTATCCCTGTCGCCATCGTATTCACGGGCGCCAGAGTTTCGATGGCGATTGCGATGGCGAAGTCGATGGCCGTCGTGAATACCTGTTCCAAGGCGCTCATCCGAAGCCACTGATGTTCAAAACAGGCGGACACCTCCATCCTCATCGTCATCGCTATCGTCATCGTCATCGAGTTCCTCACGCGCCGCCCTTACACACGATGACGATGAGGATAACGAGGGGCAATGCGGATGCTCTGCGTACGCTCTCATTCGAAGCGAGTAGCTCTCCAAATGATCGGGCGTTATCCCGCAAAGCCGTCGGTCCCATTCGCCCCGCAGATCCCTCTCTCCGGAATAACCCACCCTATCCTCGTGCTTACCTAGTTGAGAATGAATCCTATATAGAACGAATCAAAGAATGAGCGATGCGCCCGAACCATTGTCGAATCGACTGACACGCCAGGCCCACAACACTTTTGTTGGCCGGCAAGACGAGCTGTCGGTTTTGCATGAGCTGCTCTGCGAAACGGGGCCCTTGGTTGTCTCTCTTTACGGAATTGCCGGCGTCTGCAAATCGACTCTGCTTTCTATGTTCGCGGAACAGGCACGCAGGGGTGGTGCAACTGCAACGCGCGATCAGATTCTTGATAATGTTTGGGGAAATCTCGAGACCTCCTGCAGCAGCAACGTCGTCGACGCTGTCGTCAAACCTGTGCGCCGAAAACTGAGCGAGGATTCCGACCGCCTTGAGACTGTTCGAGGATTCGGCTACCGCTGGCGTTGCGAGTAGTTTTGGCTGGTTTTCAAACTTCTATGGGATTTTCATCAAATTCTCATGCGACTGCGTCGCATTCTTACTATATTGTTTTCATTGAACAGCAACATGCGTGCAAAAGAAAAAGGAGAAATCATGATCGAACGAAAACGAACCACGTGGATCCTCGCCGCCCTGCTCATAGTTGTAGGCCCAGTTCTTGCGGCCGACGCCGACAAGGCGCCGACCGTTGCCGAACAGGTGGCTGGTCTACAGGCAATGTGCAACAACTCCGAACAGGCCCGTACTCAACGCCAGGCCGATAACCCTCTCTACAACCGTCTCGGCGGCTATGACCGCATTCACGATCTGACCAGAGATATCGTGAAGCGTCACGACATAAACCCGCAAATCAAACGCACGCTCGAGCACGTCGACAATGACGCTCTCGCGAAGCATGTTGCTGACTTCATAGCTAGCGGCACCGGCGGACCGCAGACCTACACGGGCCGCAGCATGCCCGCCAGTCACGCCCACCTCAATCTCACCGATGCCGACTTCCTCGCGGCCGGTGGCGACGTCATGACGTCGATGCAGTACAAGGGCTACGGCCAAAATGAGATCGATGAGGTCGTCTGCATTTTGGTTTCGCTCAAAGATCAAGTTGTGTTTAAGTGATGCTTCGGCGATCGGCGAAACGGGACGGACGGGTCTACGGGTAGACGGAAGGTAGAGTTCAGTTTGTGCGGTACGGGTCGTGATCGAACAGTATTCAAACGAGCGGGGCTTCCTACCTCATCGTCATCGCTATCGTCATCGTGTTCCTTACGCGCCTCTCTTCACACGATGACGATGAGGATGACGAGGGGGAATGCGAGTGCGTGTCACGGGCCCTCTTTCGAAGCCTACGCCACCGGACGGATGTAGGGCCCTCTTATCCCCATTGCCATCGATTCACGGGCGCCAGAGTTTCTATAGCGACCTGTCACGGCGTAGTCTTTGACGAAGCCGGATTGCGATGGCGAAGTCGATGCCCGTCGCGGGTGCCCATTCCTAGGCTCTCATTCGAAGCCACCGGTATTCAAACGAGCGGGGGCTTCATACCTCATCGTCATCGCTATCCTCATCGTCATCGTATTTCTCACGCGCCTCTCTCCACACGATGACGATGAGGATGACGATGACGAGGGGCAATGCGGGTGCCTGTCAGGAGTCCTCTATCGAAGCCAGCGCCACCGGACGGATGTAGGGCCCTCACATCCCCATCGCCATCGATTCACGGGCGCCAGAGTTTCTATAGCGACCTGTCACGGCGTAGTCTTTGACGAAGCCGGATTGCGATGGCGAAGTCGATGGCCGTCACTAATACTCATCCCAGGCCCTCATCCGAAGCCAGCGGTATTCAAACGAGCGGGCGCTTCCATCCTCATCGTCATCGCTATCGTCATCGTCATCGTATTTCCCACGCGCCTCTCTCCACACGATGACGATTACGATGACGAGGGACAGCGCGGGTGCCTAGCGAGAGCGCTCTTTCGAAGCCATCGCCCTTAGGCGGAGCGGATCCCCATTTCATCATTCATCATTTCCTGCAACCTTCACACTCAAGCGCGGCAATGCAAACTCGATCCCCTCCTTGCGGAAGGCACGATCGATGTCCATCTGTACGTCGTCCTTAGTCTTCATGCCATTGCCAAAATCGACCACGAAGCGCAGTTCAAGTTTGACCGCGTCGTCACCGAAGTCGAGCATCACGGCATAAGGTTCGGGATCCTCGAGCACGTGGGGGTGAGCACCCGCCAGGTCGACCAGAATTTCTTTGACCTTCTCGAGATCGGTTCCGTAAGCGACTCGCAAGGCAATCTCGATACGTCGTTTCGAATCCGAAAGCGTCCAGTTCACAAGCTTGGTTGTGATGAACTCTTTGTTCGGCACAATCATCTCGCTGCGGTCCCACAGCGTGATTGTTGTCGCGCGAATCTGGATCCTTTTGACTTTGCCCATCAGCGTTCCAATGGTCACCACGTCACCGACACGGACCGGCCTTTCGATCAGTAAGATCAAGCCTGAAACGAAGTTGGCCACGATCTCCTGCAGACCGAAGCCGAGTCCGAATGTCAACGCCGCGGCGAGCCACTGAATCTTTGACCAGGAGATTCCAAGCAGGCTGAAGACTGTGGTCACGCCGATGATGGTGATGGCGTAGCGGGCGAGGGTCGAAAGGGCGAAGCGAGCGCCACTGTCCAAGCTACTTCGCCGTTTCAACATCAGCTCAACGAGACCAGGGAGGTTCTTTGCCAGGAGAATTGCAATGATCCCGGCCAAGATCGCCTCCAGTAGATTCCACAGAGTCAGAACCGACGTATCAGCGGAAACGCTGCCGCCTGCATCCGGTGTCGAGGGCACGGAACCAGGCATTCCGGGCGCCGAGACGGCCGAATCCTTCGCAGTTGTGGCTTCGCCCCCGGAAATCGAACCCGCTTGATCGACGATACCGAGGCTATCGGCAGTCGCAACCCGTTCTATCATCGTGATCTTTGGCCACACTTGAACGCGTTTCAGCTCCTGCAGCATAGGTAGCGCGTCAGACCAGATCGAATAGAGGCCTATGACCATCACCGAGGCGATAATGAAACGAAACAGCTGACGAACCTGGCGATCGATCACTCGATTCTCTTCAGTGTTCGGGTCAGGCTCTCCCTGTTCCTTGGCGAGCTGATCCGCCCTCTGCTGCTGAGTCGCACGCCAGCGCACGAGCAATCCGCCGACAATCAACACGAGAAGTGCCAACCAGATCGTGCGCAGCATCTGATACGCCAGGAGAATCCCTGTGATGTAGAAACCGAACGCAGCCAACGCCGCCGGCACCAGCGTGCCAAGGATCAGCACAGGGCCGGCATAAAGAACGCTAGCCGGAAACGCATAATCCGACAATCTACGACTCAGCAACGGTTTGTCGAATCGCTCACCGCCCTTCGCCTCCGGCCGAAGTCCGAACAGGGCCGACAGACCGAGCACTGCGAGGGCGAGGACAAACGTAATCCTTCCGAGTGAATTGTTGTAAATCTGCAGGTACTGGGGACTGTCCAAGCGAGTCCCGGCCATCGCGAAATGAATGGCGACAAAGAACAACGGCAAACACACGAGTTCTGACCAGAACAGTCCACGGTGAAGATCGCGAGTTACGGACCTCGGCCAACCGAAATGGGCATCCGCGATTCCGCGAGGGGCCAATAACTGCCGAGTCAGCTCAAATAGCGCAGCGATCATCGCAAGATGAGGCAGCGCCTCTGCTGCGGCATTCACGTACATCGAGCCCGCACCACGTGACAAGATCACGCCAAGTGAATGAAAGAGCAGCGGTAACGGAGCTGCCAGCAACACTGTGAACAGAAGGGCTCTTCCAGTCACACCCAGGGAATCCTTCTCCGGGTCGCCGACACACTCAGCGAGCGCGTTGCGACGCTTTCTGAACCTGCCACGAGACAGGATCAAGAAACCCAGGAACAGAACCACCAGGATGTCGCGGTTGCGGGTCTTCCTGCCGCTGTCAATCACATCCCCATCGCTCTCTCGATCGGGTGACAACATCCACAGGAAGGCTCGCCAAGTGTCTCGCAGCCTAGGAAACGTTGGTTTCGGCACGCTTCGTACCCAGATGACTTGCGAAAACAGAAATCTCTCCACCTTCTCCCGTTCAGCGAGGAAGATCTTCGATACGGTGAGGTTTTCGACAAGCTGATTCGAATGCCTTCCGTACGCCTGAACGAGAAGGTCAAGCAGTTCCCTGCGTTGGGTCAGCAACTCACGGCCCTGCCTCAACAATTCAGAGTCGACTTCGTCACCATAGGCAGCCTGCAGTTTCAGCTGGAGCTGCCGAGTGAGTTCCCTTGTTGAAGCCCGCTTCTGTTCGAGAGTAATGAGCTGATGCTCAACTTCAGGCACTCGGAGTTCAAGTCCCTGAACCTCGTCAGCCACGGTTCCTGGCCCGGGGAAGTCAGCCGGCATCTCGGGCCACCAGCGCGCCAGACTCCCCTGGTCACCATACGCCTGGAACTTGCGTCTCATGAGCTCGGCGATGCGATTCAACTCCGAGAGGTTCTTACGTGTCCTGATGAGCGCACCAGTGTTCTCCTGCGCACGAGAAAGGACGCCGTCCGGCCCCCACAGCATCTCGGCGAACTCTTGGGTTTCTCGGGCGACATCTGCAACTTCAGGAAAGCGTTCAGCCACATCTCGGCAGTTCGCTATCGTCTCGCCAAGCGCTGCTTCGGCCTCCTCCTCACGGAGATTGTTTGCGGCCCCCTCGAGCATGATCACCAGCTGTTCGCTATAGGCGACTCGTCGTTGAGCCAGATCGACCTCTAGGGGTATCAGGACGCCACGATCCTCAAGCAGCTCCGATGAAGCACGGAGAGCCTCGATCTCAGAGAGAGCCTCTTCTCGTTTTGCCAACACACGCATGCGCGTGGCGTTTTTCACATCTGGGTGTAGGCCCCGCTCCACTTGCAGACGCAGTTCGTCGCTGAGACGTTCGACTTCTTGATCCAGAGTCCCAAGTCGTTGCGAGATTTGGCTCCGCGAAGTGGCGCGCTCCTCCATCAACCGCTCAGCGCCCCGCAGAGAGGTTCGATGAGCCGCCAACCGCGAACGCTCGCGCGCCAACGCATCTTCAGCGTGTTCAACGGTCGGATTGCGCGGCAGAGTCAATTTCGGCACCTGCTCGGGACGCGCAACTTCGGACTGCAATGCCCGCACCATTCCAGCGATCGTCTTACGCTCGCGCTCTGCGTTCGCACCGTCCCTGATATTTGCCGCAGCGATCTCAAGGGATGTGATCGCCGCATCGTACTCACTCAGAATCCGAGTGCGGAGTTCGTCGCTCAGAGTGGCATTCGCCTCTGCAAGTGCCCGATCCGCTCGCACCTGTTCAAGGTCAATTCGCCTTTCCGGTGGACTCTCAGTCTGCGCACCGACCGAAAGAGCCAGCAGCAGCGCCAGGACAACGAGGCAGAATGCTTGTCTTCTC
>JAAESQ010001126.1 GCA_024229275.1 bacterium
ACCTTCTCGAAGATGATATCGATCTTTGTGCGTCGCTCATGTCCGGTAGCAGGGGTGTCGTCCAGGTCTTCACCACAGCCTTCACAATCGGTGACCTTGGCGACCTGGATCGTCTCTACCGTACGGGTGTTCTCGGACAATGTGCCATTGTGTTGCTTTCCCTTGCCGTTGGCTCCGCAATGGGTCGACGTCTCGTCTTTGTCGGTTTGAGAGGAGGGAAGGCTTGAGTTGCAGTTGTCCTTCTTGGTCTTCTTCTCCATGAACACGGCGATCAACAGCTCAAACAGCATGATCATCGCCCGAAACAGGTCGCCTACTTCTGCTGTGACCTTGCCCCCCTGCGAGAGGCGATCAAATTCCCCCTTGAGGTGTTCAAACTCCTCCCGGAGGGATTGCTTGTTGACGCTGGGCATGACGGGCGAATCCTCCGGAGGAAGACTATGCCGTCTCCCCGGCCTCGACAGCCATCATCGAGGACAGTACGGCGAGACGCTCCGCAGGGGGAAGCGCCTGATAGCGTTTTGCCCAGTTTTCCGCCTTGCGTTTGATGCGTTGCCGGTCGGTGAAATTCTTGCCCGCGTAGCGGGGCCAGTGGACCCGCTCGGGGGTAAAGTTGAACCAGAGCTTTTCGGTTCGCACACCGCTCTGATTCATCACCTGCAACTCCAGCGTACGCCAATCCGGCAACAGCTCATCGTAGAGACTGGATGGGTAACCCGAGAGCATGACCGAACAGGGCAGCCGTTTGAGCAGTTCCAGCAACTCAACGTGGTCCTGCTCCTCATAGTCAAAACGATAGCGACGACCTGAGGTACGGATGTGGTGAAGATAAGGGGGGTCGCAGTAGACCAGCTCACGTCCACGGTAGTCATAGGCAGAGAGAAACCGGTGTGCACAACCATGCACCTTCTCTACTGGATAGTCGCAATCGAATGCAGCAAGGGGCTTTAGATCGAGATCGATGGCGATATTGCGCGATGCGGGCGGCTTGCGCCGCATGATCGCACCCCCGCCGAGGTGGGTCTCGATGTAGGTGTCATGTGGCGGCATCATGGCGATAATGGGCTGACACAATCCCGAGGTCGCCTTTGATCCAAAATAACTGCCCATGGCTGCTGATCCGTCTCAATGTACTGGATCAGCACCATAGTGATGAGGCCCTATATTGTCAAGAAAAAATCCTAGATTGCTCGTGCAAGGAACTGGTGAGTGCTATGTTGGCAAGGTATCACCGGCTGAGGGGGTGAGTAGTTACCTCCTGCTTTAAGTCTAGTCACGCGTGCGAGAGTGCATCCGAAGAGACGCCTTTGTACCCGCAAGGCACATTACGGCCTACTGCGTGCAGGGACGGGGGAGTGGCGGCGCGGCCGTGGGCCGGCTCGTGCCGGTAATCGCCCGATAGGCCGCGGCGCACCGACCATCGCTGACCGGTGCGGTTGGAGAAACATCGGTTACCAGGGAATTGGCCCGGC
>JAAESQ010001127.1 GCA_024229275.1 bacterium
AGGAGACCCTGCTCCAGATCGGCGCCGACCCCAAGCACTTGGGAGCGAAGATCGGTTGCATTGGCGTGTTGCACACGTGGGGATCCGACATGTCGTTTCATCCCCATACTCACTTCATCGTTCCCGGAGGCGGGCTTTCCTCCGACAGAAAGCGCTGGGTTGCGTGTCCGCCGAAGTTCCTACTGCACGTCAACGTCCTCTCCGAGGTCTTCCGCGGAAAGTTCATCGACTTCTTGCAGCGCGCCTATCGGACCTCTCAGCTCCAGCTCAACGGCCCCCTGCGAGACCTGCGGCATCCGGTCTGCTTCGAGAGCTTGATCGATCGGCTCTATGCCAAGAGTTGGGTGGTCTTCTGCAAACCTCCCTTCGCCGGACCGGAGAAGGTCCTGGAGTACCTCGCTCGCTATACCCATCGGGTCGCGATCTCTAACGAGCGGCTGATCGAGATCGACGATGACCATGTCGTCTTTCGCTACAAGGACTACGCGCAGGGCGGCACCTGGGGGACCAGGCGGCTCAAGGCGGAGGAGTTCATCAGGCGCTTCCTTCAACACGTACTGCCTTTGCGCTTCGTGCGCATTCGCTACTTCGGACTGCTGGGTAATCGGTGCCGAGAAGAGAATCTTCAGCGCGTTCGCGTGTTGTTGAAGGCCGAGCCTCCGGAGCCCATCGCGCCCGAGGGCGAGACCCGTCGGGAGATGCTCGAGCGCCTCACCGGCGTCGATCCCAAGAGCTGCCCGAAGTGCGGCCAAGGGCACCTGAAGCTCAGCCGAGAGTTTCCACGCCCCGGGTCATGGAGTTCGCCGACACGAGCACCGCCATGAATCGCGCCTCGTCCGCTTTCCTCCTCGGTCCCTCCAACCGCCTGAAAGGCGGTCTCAGAATCCGTCTGTCTCCAGCCGTCGATTCGGGGTATACTCGAGCCGCCATGAGACCGCGAGGAGCCATCCACGGACCGAGTAGGCCCCACAGTAGCGGCTGTGAGGCGCCCCGAGACGCACATCGGTGGCTGTCTCGGCCTCAGAACGGCGACCGCTTGCCATCCGGCCACCGATTCAGTCTCCATAGTCGATCTCGCCGCTTGGGCCGCGGCTTCGTTCAACACGTTTCTATCCGAAATCCGCTCTCGCCCCGCTCCGGCGGGCTCTAAGCAGGATCAACCACTGTGCTGACGCCAGATACCCTCACGCGGACTTCCGATAGAACCCTGTTCTGTTGAACTAAACCGCTCCGCGGTAGCCACACTTTGATGAGCTAGCCTTTTTGTTTCTATTAGCACTTTAACGAGTCCCCTGCCTGGTGATCGGCTGCGATCCCGCAATCGTTCTATTGCAGGCAACGTTAGAAAGACAGACCTCTTCGAGGTCTTCCAGAGCGCGCGCTCGACAGACGACCCTCGGTCGCTTCGCTCCCTAGCCACACCCTATGCCGCTGTCGAGCGCGCGCTCCCTGATCGGAGAACGTTGGCGGTTCGACCTCTGGATCTACACCAAGAGCGTAGATCTACAGGCGTAGTTTCTCACTCGGGAGCCTTAGTTCTGCCCGAAATGCAGTGATCTCACCCTCCTCGATCGACGAGGTATCTTCTTCCAGAACCCTCAACTCTCTGGAAAGGAGAACCTCATGGACCGAA
>JAAESQ010001128.1 GCA_024229275.1 bacterium
ATTAGAGGAGTACAGCCGAACATTAGAGCAAAGAGTAGAAGTGCGTACCCGGGAGTTGGCCCGGTCAGTGGAAGAACTGAAAGCCTTGGGTGAAGTAAGCCAGGCAGTCAGCTCCACTCTCGATCCGGAAACGGTTCTGACGAGTATTGTTCGCCACGCGGTGCAGCTCTCGAAGACCGATGCCGGAACGATTTACGAGTTCGACGAAGAGGAACAAGTGTTCGTACCGCGGATAAACTACGGCGTAAGCATTGAGTTCATCGAGGCAATGCGTAAATCGAGGCAACGTGTGGGAGATGAAACAGTTATCGGCCAGGCCTCGGTAAAGAGAGCTCCAGATCAAGTCCAGGACATAATGAAGGTGCCGGACTACCCCATCCCATTCGTTCAAAATGCAGGTTTCCGGGCGCTGCTTGCATTGCCGCTACTGCGCCAAGACCGGCTCATTGGTGGACTGGTCGTCCGGCGCAAGGAGGCCGGCGAGTTTCCCCCGCCGGTCGTGGACCTGCTTCAGACTTTTGCTGCACAGTCGGTGCTCGCCATCCACAACGCGCGGCTTTTTCGTGAGATCGAGCAAAAGGGACGTGAGCTGGCGATCGCCAACAAGCACAAGTCCGAGTTTCTCGCTAACATGAGCCATGA
>JAAESQ010001129.1 GCA_024229275.1 bacterium
AGCACTTCAACCACAACATCTTCTTCGACCACGACAACAATCCCCGAGACGACCACGACCACAAGCTCCACCACCACCACGGACCCAACAACAACGACATCCTCATCCACGACGACGAGCTCTGTGCCGGGAACGACGACATCTTCGTTGGTTACTTCTACAACGAGTCCGACTACGACCTCGTCAAGTACGGTCCCAGAGACCACGACCACGACGATTCCTTGTGATGAGCTCGAAGACGACCCATGCTTGCCGGTCACCGGATCCAAGATCGATCTGGGCCTGGCATCGGTGATTGGGTTCTTCCTCCTGGGTGTCGGGTCGCTGGCTCTCTTGGCGAAGCGCAAGGCACGGAAGCAAACTGCATGATCCCTCCGTTCACCAACGTGTTCTCAGAAGCCACCCTGCCCTGGTGGCTAGCCGGCGCCATCCTGCTCGGATTCTTCATCTACGAGTACACAAGAAGGGGTCACTGATGAGTGTTCCCGCTCGAGGTGACGTGCGGCTCGACAAGCTGCGCGACCTGATCTCTGATTGGTCAGGTGGCCGCGTCATGGTGGGCGATATCATCCTCATCGCCGAGATGATGGATTCCGACGGCGATCCCGTGAAGATGACGCTCCACAACTCTGAGATGACTCAGTGGAAAGAGATCGGCATGCTTCAATCTCGGCTGTACGACATCGCCAATGGCGAATTCAGCATGGATGAGGTTTCCGATGACGACAACGACTAGACGTGAATGGGTTGATGCCCTACAATCGCTACAAGATGCCTACAAGAGAAAGGGAAAGACGATGCACCGCCTTGTCGGCACCGTGCAGCACCGAGCGGGAACGTACTCGTGGCAGTGCCTGTGTGGCGCCTTTGGGGCTGCTCGCTTCGCGAAGCAAGATTCAGCCCGCGAAGACTGGAAGCTCCACCTTCGGAGCGCAACGTGAGCGTGCCTGGGGGGTTCGGGATCTCGGGCAACTGGGTTCTTCCTTTCTGTCCCAGTTTCCTCCTCCACCCGAACCTCCCAGGGACGTCCACATGAAAGGAGAAACGTCCAATGGCAGACGCAATTGATGAGCTCTTCGATCAGGCGAAAGAAGAGCGCGAGGCCGAGCAGTGGGACTTCGATGAGAAGTCCACGATCAAGGGAATCTTGATCGGAGCGACCACCGTGCGGGGCCGGGAATATGGCCCGTACTACATCCTCCGGATCAAGACCAAGGAAGATGGCACCTTCGCCATTCCGGTCTGGGGAACCGTCTTGGAGAACCAGGTAGTCGAGTTGGCCCCCAAGGTTGGGTCGCCGATCGGGATCCAATTCCTCGGCCTGGTCGACAACAAGGACGGCGACCGCCAGTACAAGGACTGGATCGTCGTGGCCGGCGACAACGACCTCGAAGCATGGGTCGAGCTCGCCAAGAAGAAGGCCGCACTCAAGCGCGGTGGTGGAAAGGTCGCCGCGACAGAAGAGGAAGACATCGGAGACCTGTTCTAGGTCAACCCACAAGGAAGGATCAACATGATCGCAACAATCGCATTGGCAGTAGCCCTCACGGCTGCACCAGCCGGCTTCGATACGGTTGACGGGTTCGTCACCGAGGATGACTACAACGTCACCTTCGCCAACCCGTACGCCGAGTTCGACGCCATGGAGTACCTCTTCGGAGTGCCCTCGGAGCAGTACGTCGAGATCGACACTTCAGTGCCGGCCTCGCACCGGCCTCGGGAATTCGGTGGTGAGGAATTGCCCACCGTCCA
>JAAESQ010001130.1 GCA_024229275.1 bacterium
AAGGGGGTACCCAGTGACGGATCCCCAATCACCACTGTTTGACGTCGAGGAGATGGAGATCAGTTTCGGGCCTCAGCACCCAGCGACGCACGGCGTGCTCAGGGTTCAGATGAAGCTCGATGGTGAGCGCATCGTCGATGCCAAACCGATCATCGGATATCTCCATCGCGGCACCGAGAAGCTTTTCGAAACGATGACCTTCCCGCAGTGTATTCCGCACACGGACCGAATGGACTATGTGGCGGCTGCCACCAATAACCAAGGCTTCGTTGTTGCCATGGAGAAACTCCTCGGCATCACGATTCCGCCGCGTGCGGCCTACATTCGGATGATCCTTGCCGAGTTGCAACGACTTGCCTCGCATCTGGTGTGGTTGGCGACTCACGCCATCGACCTCGGCGCGATCACGCCGTTCTTCTACACCTTCCGTGAACGCGACGAGATTCTCGACCTCTTCGAGGAGTACTGCGGTGCACGTTTGACGCTGAACACGATGAAGATCGGCGGAGTGCCGTTTGAGCTGCCTGAGGGTTGGCTCGACAGGTGCCGGTCTTTCATCGACAGATTCCCCGGTCACATCGAAGAGTACGAGACGCTGCTCACGACGAACCGAATCTGGAAGAAGCGTACCGTCGGTATCGGCGTTGTGACCGCGGAAGAGGCGATCGAGTGGGGCCTCACCGGCCCGCCGCTGCGTGGCTCAGGAGTCGAGTGGGACATCCGCAAGGTCTTTCCCTACGACCGCTACGACGAAGTCGAATTCGACGTTCCAATCGGCAAGAACGGTGACACCTACGATCGCTACGTCATTCGCATGGAAGAGATGCGCCAATCGGTGCGCATCATCAGACAGTGCCTCGATCGCCTGCCGGACGGACCCCATATGGCCAAGGTGCCCAAGATCCTGCGCTCCGGCGAAGGCATGGTCTACGCCTCGGTTGAAGCGCCAAAGGGCGAGCTCGGCTACTTCATCGTCGCCACGGCAAAGGGAACAAACCCCTATCGCTGCCGCGTGCGGCCCCCGTCTTTCGTCAATCTACAGATGTTGCCCGAGATGGTGAAGGGGCATCTGGTCGCTGACCTCATGGCGGTGATCGGAACCCTCGACATCGTGCTCGGTGAGATCGATCGGTAGGTGGCAGTCATGCCTGAACCACTGCTTCAGTTCCTCATCATTCCGCTGGTCAAAGTGGTTGTGATTCTGGTGGTCCTGATGCTGATCGTCGCCTACGCCACCTTCGCCGAGCGCAAGTTCCTGTCCTATATGCAGGTCCGAATCGGCCCCAACCGCGTCGGCCCGAAAGGTTGGCTGCAGCCCATCGCTGACGGCCTCAAGCTCTTCGTCAAAGAAGATCTTGTCCCGACCGGGGCGTCGAAGGCCGTCTTCATGATCGCGCCGTGCCTGATCATGGCCACTGCGCTATTGGTGTGGTCGGTGATTCCGTTCGCGCCGGCGACCGATCTCTTTGGTCTGCTCGATGAGCCGATCGAACCCTTCCTGACAAATATCAACATTGCGCTGCTCTTCATCCTTGGCGTGTCGGGCATCGGTGTGTACGGCATCATCCTGGGTGGCTGGTCCTCGAACAATAAGTTCTCGCTCATGGGCGGCCTCCGAGCCGGCGCGCAGATGATCTCCTACGAAGTCCCGATGGGTTTCGCCATCGTGGCGATCCTGCTCATGGCTGGCTCGCTATCGCTGGTTGACATCGTCAACGCACAGGCCGGAGCGTGGGGCGCTGCACACTGGTACATCTGGCCCGGAATCCTGGCCTTCGGCATCTACTTCATCTGTGGCGTGGCGGAGGTCAATCGGAATCCCTTTGACCTCCCCGAAGCAGAGGCCGAACTCGTTGGTGGTTTCCACACGGAGTACTCCGGCATGAAGTTCGCGCTGTTCTTCATGGCCGAGTACGCCAACATGGTGCTGATCTCGTCGCTCGCCGTGGTGATGTTCTTCGGTGGCTGGCTGGCACCGTTTCCTGGCCTTGGTTTCGTGCCGCCAGTTTTGTGGTTCATCGGCAAGGTCTTCTGCTTCATGTTTGTCTACATCTGGTTCCGCGGCACGTTCCCGCGTTACCGGTTTGACCAGCTCATGCATATCGGTTGGAAGTGGCTGCTGCCGCTCTCGCTCGCCAACGTGGTTGTCGTGGCGCTCGGTGTGCTGGTCGTAAACCACCTGAAGGGATGAGGCGATGGTGAAGGATTTCTTCTCGAAGCTGATCCCGACCGAACTCTTCAAGGGTATGGCATTGACCGGCGGCTATTTGTTCCGCCGCAAGGAAACAGTTCAATACCCCGAACAGCGGGTCGAGCCGAAGGACCGCTTCCGCGGCATGTTCGGCTATGACGTCGATCGCTGTATCGACTGTTCGCTGTGCGCCAAGGCCTGCCCCATCGACATCATCTTCATTGCTGACCACACCGAAGTCGAAGAGATAGACGGCAAGAAAAAGAAGAAGAAGATCATCGACCGCTACGACATTGACGTGAAACGGTGCATGTTCTGCGGCCTCTGTGAGGAAGCATGCCCAACGGAACCGAAGTCGATCTGGCTGACCACCAAGACGTATGAGACCGCTACATATGAGCGCAACGATGGTCTCTACTTCACCAAAGAGCGGCTCATGAACTGGGATGGCGTGCTGCCCTTCCCCGGTGTAGTGCCGCCCGACAAAGGCCAGCTACCCGATGACCCGACCGGACGCAAGGCTCGCGAGAGCCAGGCCGGCGATCAGGGCTAGGAGGAGGCGAGCCGAATGGACTTCCTCGTCAACAACTTTGCCGCGATCATGTTCTACGCTTTCGCCGCGGTCGCGGTCGCGGGTGGCGTCGGAGTGGTCGTATTTCGAAACCCACTGCACTCAGCGCTCTCGCTGCTGGTGAGTTTTCTTGCCGTGGCCGCACTCTTCGTGCTACGCCACGCTGAGTTCCTCGCTGCAGTGCAGATTCTCGTGTACGCGGGCGGCATTCTGGTTCTCTTCCTCTTCGTCATCATGCTGGTCAACGTCAAGGAGTTAGACGCCGGCAGCGCATTTCTTTCGCGGCAGGCGCCCATCGCGGTGCTCGCAGGAGTGCTATTCGGGGTTATCCTCTGCCTCCTCATCTTGACTGGCACGTTGGCCGGTATCGAAGGTGACGGTGCCGCTCTGCGGGCTCTCGATGGTGAGAACGTCGGCAATACCGAGGCTCTCGGCTGGACCCTCTACACCAAATACCTGGTTCCTTTCGAGGTCATCTCGGTGCTGCTGTTGGTGGCCATGATCGGCGCCATCGTCTTTGGACGGCGCGATGCCGCTCTCGCGGGCAACGGGGAGGCAGGCCGATGATCACCGCCACCCACTACGTTGTGCTCTCTTTGATCCTGTTTTCCCTCGGAATCATCGGTGTGATGGTCCGACGCAACTTCATTACGGTCCTGATGTCGCTCGAGCTGATCTTCAATGCGGTCAACCTCAACTTGATTGCGTTTTCCTTCCGGCTCGGTGATTTGTCGGGACAGATTCTGGCGATCTTCGTGATCACGGTGGCCGCTGCGGAGGCGGCAATCGGGCTCGGTCTGATCCTCGCTCTGATGCGGGTCAAAGACACCGTGACTCTGGACGAAGCGAACGAGATGCGGAGCTAGCGGGATGAAGTTCTATGACCTGATCTGGCTCGTCCCCATCTTTCCTCTTCTGGGCGCCGCCTTCAACGGCTTGGTGAGCAACCGGCGAGGATACGGCAAGAAATTGACCGAGCGTGTCGCACTGCTCGGATCCGGAATGGCCTGGCTCTGGGCCTGGGCGTCGATCATCCAGTGGTTGATCGATCTCGGCCCTGGCACGACGCACGTCGTGAAGGCGTTTACCTGGATCTCCGGCGGTCAGCTGCCGTTGATGTCGGGCGAGATGGCGCCGCTCGAAATTGCAGCGTCGTTCCAACTCGATGCGCTGTCGGCGGTCATGGTGTCCTTCGTGACCTTTGTCGGCTTCCTGATTCATCTCTACTCCGTCGGCTACATGCACGGGGAAGACGACAAGGCCTACTCACGCTACTTCGCCTATCTCAATCTCTTCATGTTCTCGATGTTGGTGCTGATCCTCGGTTCTAACCTTCCCGTCCTCTTCGTTGGTTGGGAAGGTGTCGGCCTCTGCTCCTACCTGCTGATCGGCTTCTACTTCGAGAAGGACTGGTGCGCCTCGGCCGGCATGAAGGCGTTCATTGTCAACCGGATCGGCGATTTCGGCTTCCTGTTGGCGATCTTCTTCATCTTCGTCAACTTTGGCACGCTGGAGTTCACCGAGCTATTCAGTATCCTGAGTGCTGGCCATGCCGAGCACCTGGCGGGCATCGCGACGATCATTGGCATCCTGCTCTTCGTCGGCGCGTGCGGTAAATCCGCCCAGCTGCCGCTCTACGTTTGGTTGCCGGACGCAATGGCTGGACCTACGCCTGTCTCGGCCCTCATCCATGCTGCAACGATGGTGACTGCCGGCGTGTACATGGTTGCACGCTGCAATTTCTTCTATCAGCTCAGCGGCACAGCGATGCTGGTCGTGGCCGTGATCGGTGGCCTGACTGCTGTCTTCGCCGCGACCATCGGTCTCGTCCAGAACGACATCAAGAAGGTCCTTGCTTACTCGACCGTGTCGCAGCTCGGTTATATGTTCCTCGCCGCGGGTGTCGGCGCCTACATGGTGGCCATATTCCACGTGGTGACCCACGCCTTCTTCAAAGCCTGCCTCTTCCTCGGATCCGGCTCGGTGATTCACGCATGCGGTGGCGAGCAGGACATGCGCAAAATGGGCGGCCTCAAGAAGTACATGCCCAAGACGCACTGGACCTTCGTGGTCGCGACCGTTGCGATCGCTGGAATTCCGCCGCTTGCCGGTTTCGTCTCCAAGGATGCGATCCTGGCGAAGGCGTTCGAAGCGGGCCTGACCGACCTCAACGGCCACGGCAGCATTTACTACCTGCTCTGGTTCCTCGGTTTGAGTGGAGCGTTCCTGACCGCCTTCTACATGTTCCGACTTGTCTTCATGACCTTCTACGGTGAATTCCGAGGAGGTGAAGAGGCTGAGCATCACCTGCACGAGTCACCATGGACGATGACGCTGCCGCTACAGATCCTCGCGGTTCTGTCGATCTTTGGTGGTGTGGTCATCGGCTTCCCGGGTCAGCTCTTTCACAAGGCTAACTGGAACCTCATCGATCGATTCCTTTCGCCGCTGGTGCTTCAGGTCGGCGGCCACGGTGAACATGGTGGTGAGCACGGTGGTCACGCGATCAGCCTGGGTCTTGAATGGGGCTTGGTAGCGTTGTCGGTCGCGGTTGCCGCCTCCGGTATCTTCTTGGCCTACCGCTTCTACTACGGCAAGCGCGCGATGGAGACTCCAAACCGTCTTGCCGAGAAGTTCAGCTTTGCCCATCGGGTGCTGCTCAACAAGTACTACGTGGACGAACTCTACGACGCGACCGCGGTCGCCGGAACGATGAAGTCGGCCGACCTCCTGTGGGAGTTCGATGCGCGTGTGGTCGATGGCATGGTTAACGGAACGCGGCACGTGACAGTGGGTTCAAGTTTTCTCTCCGGGATATTCGACCTGCGTGTGGTCGACGGTCTCGTCAACCTGATCGGCACGATCTACGACGTCGGAAGCCATATCTTCCGTCGCTTGCAGGTCGGCTTCACTCAGGGCTACGCAATGGTCATGGTGCTGGGAGCCGCAGTGCTTCTAGCAGTTACGTTCCTGGTCAAACTCTAGTAAGTGGGGACGGCGATGTACGACTTTGAATACGGCTTGCTCCTCAACCTGGTCTGCTACGTGCCGCTCATCGGTGCGCTGGTGATTGTCTTCTTGGTCAACAAGGAGAACAAACAGGCCATTAAGCTCGTGGCAACCTTGACGGCGGCGATTGATTTTGTGATCTCGCTGCCGCTGTGGTTCCTCTACAAGACCGACGGGGCGGAGTTTCAATTCGCCACGCAGATGGACTGGATTCCATCGGTCGGGGTGCAGTATCTGTTCGGTGTGGATGGCTTTTCTATTCTGCTCATCCTGCTGACCACTCTGCTCGGCCTGATCTCGATCTACTCTTCGTATACAGCGATCACTGAGCGAGAGAAGGAGTACTACGTATTCCTGTTGTTGCTCCAGGTCGGCATGATCGGGGTGTTCTGCTCGCTAGACTTCATCCTCTTCTACGTCTTCTGGGAAGTCATGCTCGTTCCGATGTACTTCCTCATCGGCGTATGGGGCGGACCACGCAAGCTCTACGCAGCGATCAAGTTCTTCCTCTACACCTTGGTCGGATCGGTGCTCATGCTCGTCGGTATCCTGGCGCTGTACTTCTACAACGCAGAAGGGATGGCCGCGATTGGGCTGCCGGGTCTTGGCAACGTCGCGACCTTCGAGGTTCCGGTGCTTTACGAGATTGCCTTCCAGATACCACCGGAGCTGCAGTTCTGGGTCTTCCTGGCATTCTTCGTCGGCTTTGCCATCAAAGTGCCGATGTTCCCGTTCCATACATGGCTGCCGGACGCCCACGTTGAGGCGCCGACCGCCGGCTCAGTCATCCTTGCAGGTGTGCTCCTGAAAATGGGCACCTATGGCTTCATCCGTTTCTCGTTGCCGTTGCTTCCGGACGCCACATTGAAGGCGGCGCCGTGGGTAGCCGGTTTGTCCCTCTTCGCGATTGTTTACGGTGCGTTGGTGGCGATGGCCCAGAAAGACATGAAGAAGCTGGTTGCCTACTCGTCGGTGAGTCACATGGGCTTCGTCATGCTCGGCATGTTCGCGCTTAACGATCCCGGTCTGCGCGGTTCGATCCTGCAGATGCTCAACCACGGCGTTTCGACCGGCGCGCTCTTCCTTCTCGTGGGTCTCGTTTACGAGCGCCGCCACAACCGCATGATTGCCGAGTATGGCGGAATCGCCAAGGTGATGCCTCTCTACGCGGTGTTCTTCTTGATCATCACCATGTCATCGATCGGACTTCCGACCCTTAACGGGTTCATCGGTGAGTTCTTGATCCTCATCGGCGCCTTCCGCGCTCATTGGTGGTGGGCCCTTATCGCGGCATCCGGCATCGTTCTTGGCGCCGGCTACATGCTGTGGATGTACCAGCGCGTATTCTTCGGCGAGCTGTCGAACGAGAAGAACAAGAACCTCAAGGACCTTAACCTGCGTGAGCAGTGGACAATCATCCCGCTCATCATCCTCGCCTTCTGGATCGGCCTCTATCCCAAACCGTTCTTCCGCATGATGGAACCGACGGTGGACCGCCTGATGACGCGAGTCGAGGCTGTGATGCCGGTCGAAGAAGCCGTTGCGCCCCATGCGCAGCCGGCAGCGGAGGAAGAGCACCACGCCGAGGAAGACGAAGCGGCCCACGAGGAGTAGGCAATGTCTCTAGAGCAGTTCGTG
>JAAESQ010001131.1 GCA_024229275.1 bacterium
ACGTGAACCCGACGAGGTCGAAGGTCGTCCGACCTTTCCCGCCCGTCTGCCCCTTCGGCGGACGCCCGAAGGGCAGGAGCCGCGTCTTGTCGGGATGCAGGGTCAGTCCGAAGTGCCCCAACCGCTCGCCGAGGGCGTCCATCACGCGCTTCGCATCTTTCTGGTATTCGAAGCCGATGACGAGGTGAGTAACCCGGGGGAATTGCACCCCCGGGTTCTCGCAGAACCGGACGTGAACGTCTCCGCTCATCCGGCTCCCATCATCCAGCCTCCGGCACGAGCCCCATCTTCCAATGCGCGAACAGTCCACGGTCGCGTCTGGCGACACTACCGAGCCAGTGCATCGCACGGCGACGGTGCCTACGAAGTCTCTTGAATTTTCGCATGGCCCACCGCATCAGCACCCGATTGAACATTCGCAAGGTCGGGTACATGGCTGATTTATAGAAGTGTCGAAAGTAGTTCAGCCAGCCCCGTAGGATCGGGCCGAACATTCGTGACAGATCGTCCAGTGTCTTGTCGCTGCGAAGATGGAGTTTCCAACTCCGAACCGTATCCCGGAAGGATTTGGCTGAAGCCGGGCTGACTGCAGGAAGAAAGCTCACGAAGAACTTTCCCCGTCGATTCCTCGAGCGCCGAGGTCGAAACGCATACCCCAGAAACTCAAAGGACTCGTGCTCCCAGGAACCCTTCCGATCATCGTCCTTACAGTAGACAATTTTCGTTTTGGTCGGGTGCAGCTCCAGTCCGCATTCAGCGAAGCGCTGCCGCAGAACTTCGAGCAACCAGCGCGCCTGCCGTTCCGACTTGCAGTGCGTAACGATGTCATCGGCGTAGCGGGCAAACGGAACATCCGGATGGTTCCGCTTCATCCAGGCATCGAATACGTAGTGCAAGAACAGGTTGGCCAACAACGGGCTGGCCACTCCACCCTGCGGCGTACCCTGATCACGCTCTTCCAGAGAACCGTCTGGACTCTGGACGGGCGCCTTGAGCCAACGCTCGACATAGAGCAGCACCCAGGGGCACTGCGTATGATGCCGAACCGCTCGCATCAAAAGATCATGATCGATCCGATCAAAGAAGCTCTTCACGTCGAGATCGAGAACCCAGTCATTGCGCCAACATCTCTTGCGCGTGACTCCTACGGCATCAATGGCCGAACGACCCGGCCGAAATCCATAGGAGTCTTCGTGAAAATGCGGTTCCAACAATGGCTCCAACGTCATCTTCACGACCGTCTGGGCAATCCGATCCGTCACCGTGGGAATGCCAAGTTGGCGAACCCCTTCGGACTTCTTCGGAATCTCGACTCTGCGGACCGGCGCCGGGAAGTAACTTCCTGACGACATCCGATTCCACAGCTTGTACAAGTTATCTTTCAGATCCTCCTCGAACTTACCAATCGACTCCTCATCCACTCCGGGCGCTCCCTTGCGAGATCGCACCCGAAGATAGGCTTCCCATACCAATAACTTCGATATGTCGAACGGCTTTGCTTTCTCCACGGGTTCCTCCCCTTCCGGGTTGACTCGAAGATCGAGCTGAATGACGCAGCCCCTTTGCTCCACCCCCATTACAGGAGCTTCAACACTACTACGGGCTACTCCGCCCCTGTGCTCCGCATCGGTACTCTCCTCCTTGTGGGACCACCACTTGGAGTTCTCCCTTCGCATCGGAGCGACAGGTTCCCACGTTCCACACAAGAGCCTGAACCACGTTCACGCCGCCTCAACGCCGGCCGCCACCCAGGCCATAAGCAGGCTCCTCCTGGGCTCATCCTGGGCAACGACTCCTCCCAGTTTTGACGGCATCCCTACGCTTTCGACGCTTCTTCGAACAGTTCGCTTTCGCTCGTCTCCGTGGCCCTCACCTGACACGTCATGCGTGCCTTTTCCCCGAACGCTTCCCACCGCGACTCTTTATCGCCATGACCTCGAGGCGGTTTGAAGCCTGCTCCTGCAAGCCGGCTCCGAGGGGCCCACCCTCATCTCCTGTGCAGCAAGGCACTTTCAGTCGGCCATCACGCCCTCCCTGCTGCGCCGTCGAGGCACACAGTCGTCGGCGTACCGAACGAGGATCACTTCCCCGCCCGCATTTCGGCGGCTCCACTGTTGCGCCCAGAGGTCGAGGA
>JAAESQ010001132.1 GCA_024229275.1 bacterium
TCAGGATTGACCCCGTCCGAGCGCAAGCTGCTGATATGCGCATAGCGGCGATGACCCGCCAGAATCGACAACAACGTCGTCCCTAGAAGATCGCGTTTGCGCGGCGCATTCGGGCTCGTATAGACCAGCGGGCAGTCGGCCACAAAGGGATCGAACAGACCCCCGACCTTCAGATATTCAATGAAAAATGGCAGCTGGCCCAACACCGTCACCGGCGCTTGGCGATCCCACTCCACATGAACCCGGCCGCCGAAAGTCTCGACCGCTACCGGGGCTTCCGCCAAGGAAAATTCACCCAAGGGTTGCTCACCCAAAGGGGGATCGATCGAGGCTTGGTTTGTTTCTTCCATGACCCACAGAATCAACACCTTCCCGACCGTGGCAAGGCCTCAATTGCCGTTTCTAGGATGAACCGTCGTTGGATCTCTCTCATGTGTTTGTTCGAATGCTTCTCGATATGTGCCCGCTGTGGCCTGTATAGATTTGTGGCGATCGTCTCCGCCCCAGCGACCACCCTCCGGTACATTTATTTCGTCAGCGGCGTTCGTCATGCGAGAAATGAGAAGGCCAGATTTCGCGACAGCCAGCGACTCGCGAACAAGCAATGAGTAA
>JAAESQ010001133.1 GCA_024229275.1 bacterium
ATGATCTTCGCCAGACACTCGGATTTGACGGAAAGAACAAACCGTTCTGCGTATGCATTCAAATCTGGACTCCGCGCCGGCAACTTGACCGTCTTCACGCCGGACGGCTTGAGAATCTTCCTGAACCCTTCGGTGAACAACGGATCGCGGTCGTGGATGAGATAGCGAGTTCGTTTCAGGAATCCGTCATCGACATCGGTAAGGTTGCGAGCGACCTGCTTCATCCATTCTCCGTCAGGCTGCGGGGCGATTCCGGCAATCTCGACTCTGCGAGTCTTGAGGTCGATGACGAAGAGCACGAAGTAGCGAACCAAGCCTACCCGCGTTAGCACCTCGACGCTGAAGAAGTCCGTTGCCGCGATCGCTCCCCAGTGGGTCTTCAGGAAGGTGTCCCAGGACATCGTTGTTCCTCGAAGCGGAGGAGGAGCCAACCGTTATCAAGGAGAATTCGCTTGATTGTATTCCGCCCGATCTCGTAGCCCAGATTGTAGAGTGCTCCTCGGATTCGCGTGTAACCCCAGGTCGAATTCTGGCGGGCCATCTGCAGGATCAACTCCTCGATCTCGGCAGCTGTCCTGGGGCGACC
>JAAESQ010001134.1 GCA_024229275.1 bacterium
CGTGTGGGGTGGAGTAGCGCTGATTCTCCTTGATCACACAAATCCTCTTCTATGGATCTGTGCCATTGTTCTTCTCCTGCCCGCACTCCTGATCCAACCGATATTTCGAGTTCTCGATCGCTGCTCGGTGCGGCTTCTAGGCCATCGTGGTGCGCGAGGTCGATGGTGGGCCCACAGGATACGCAGCGTGCGACTATCGTTGGATTCCGTCAGTCGATCCCGCGGACGCTTCACCATCGCTGCGGTTTCGTCGGTTCTGATGTGGGGATCCGTATGGCTCTACACATGGCTCCTGGTCCAGGGCATCGGGTACCAATGGAAATTCAGTGTCGTCTTTACTGGGGCCTGCGGTGCAGCAGCTGCAAATATCATCCCGGTCTCGCTCATTGCCAACGTCGGCACACTGGAAGCGGGATGGACAGCCGTCCTTGTGACCCTAGGAATCCACGTGCAAGACGCAGCTGCGAGCGGCGTGGCGATACACTTCTGGGGCCTTGTGTTTGCTGCCATATTCGGATCTTTAGGCTGGGCGGCAGTACAGTTGCACGGATCGGAAACCGAATCGTAGGCAGATTCTAGCTTCCTTCACGCTCCTCCGCCTTGACTCGGTCCCAGAGTTCATCCTGCTCTTCGAGAGACATCCCACGCAGAGAGACTCCATCGTCGCGCGCAATCTGTTCCATCCCTGTGAACCGATGCTTGAACCTGGAGTTGGCGCCCTGCAAGGCTGTTTCGGGTTCGACGCCGAGCTTGCGGCAAAGATTCGCCATGACAAAAAGAACGTCGCCCATCTCTTCGCGGACTCTCGCCTCCCTGTCATCGTCTCCACCGTTCAGTGCCAAATCGAGCTCCGCCACCTCCTCGCGCAGCTTTTCCATCACGTCTTTCGTTCGACGCCAGTCGAAACCCAGCGCGGACGCCTTCTCGGTCATGCGATAGGCCTTGAGCAAAGCTGGCAGTGCATCCGGCACTCCATCAAGAGCCGATTTCTCAGTCGACTCCGCACGCTCGGCCTGTTTGATGTCTTCCCAATTACGCACGACCTCGTCTGCGTCACTGACGGCTCGGTTGCTGAAGACATGAGGATGACGGCGGACCATCTTCTCGCTGATGCCGCCGCAGACGTCATCCAAATCGAACCACCCTCGTTCCCGTCCAATGCGGGCCATGAAAATGATCTGCAGCAGAAGATCGCCGAGTTCTTCCGACAGTTTGGATCCTTGGCCCAACCGTACGGCTTCGACAACTTCATATGCTTCCTCGATGAGGAATGACGCCAACGAATCGAGGGTCTGCTCACGATCCCAGGGGCACCCTCCCGGATCCCTCAGGCGGTCCATGATATCTACAAGACGATCAAAAGCTTCCGACATGGCGGCCATTGTAGGAGCATAAAGATGAAAGATGAAAGCAGAAAGATAAAATGGGGCCTACCGTTGACATTGGCTACCAATCATCGGTAGCGTCTGTCGAGCAATGGCACCTGAATCCAATTCGAACTCACACGAGCCACCCATCACACGCATGACCGTGGTTGCCGCGGTCATTCGGGATCAACTCGGCCGAATTCTCCTGGCTCAACGTCCCAAATCATCGCACATGGGTGGCCTTTGGGAGTTTCCCGGCGGCAAGTCGGTCGAGGGCGAGACCCCGCAACAGTCTTTGAAACGCGAACTCGCTGAAGAGTTGGACATCATCGCAGAAATCGGTGATCCGCTGACCTTCGCCACCCATACCGAACCGCAACTACATATTTTGCTGCTCTTTTTCAAGGCTGCAATCCTTGAGGGCACTCCGCGCGGGGCCGAGGGCCAGAGCGTGATGTGGGTCGAGCCAGCTGATCTCAAGAACTACCCCACTCCTCCAGCCGATTCTGCGTTGGTGCGCCAATTGGTAAACGAGTGCAAGCGGAGTCGCTGACGACCCAATTTGAGAATGCCTTCGTTTTGCCACTAATTCTCAGTGCGAAACGGATATAATCCACCGCCGTGACTGACAAACGCGTTTATGAGTCGATTGCAGATCTGGTCGGGTGGACCCCCATGGTGCGCCTCAACCGGTCGGTCCAGCATCTCGAGTGCGAAGTCTGGGCCAAGATTGAGTTCCTCAATCCCATGGGTAGCGTCAAGGATCGCATTGCACGACACATGATCTCGCAAGCCATCGAGTCCGAAAGGCTCAAAGCCGGCGACGTGGTCATCGAGAGTTCCTCAGGTAACACTGCAATGGGCTTGGCGATGATGGCTGTCCTCGAGGACCTTACGTGTCGAATGGTCGTACGTCGACAAACAAGCAAAGAGAAGCTGGACTGTCTGCGCGCCATGGGCGTCGACCTGGTTCTTGTCGACGGCGACCTTCCACCAGAGGATTCCGATAGCTACAACAAGATGGCACGACGTCTCGTTGAAGAGACTCCGGGGGCTTTCTTCCCGGATCAGCACAACAATCGTGAGAACTCAGAAGCTCACTATATGACTACGGGTCCAGAGATTTGGCAGCAAATGGACTGCCGAATTGACTGTCTCGTTGCCGGTATCGGCACTGGGGGAACGATCTGCGGATCAGCGCGCTATCTCAAAGAGCAGGATGCTTCTATCCGTGTGATCGCCGTTGATCCGATCGGTTCAGTCTTTCACCAATACTTCCACTCCGGCAAGGTCGAACGACCGGGCAACTACCTGCTTGAAGGGCTCGGTGACGAGGAAATCATCGCCTGTCCAGATTGGGATCTCATCGACGATGTCATCCAGGTGTCAGATGGAGACGCATTCCGTGCAACCCGGAGACTTGCAAGAACCGATGCGATCCTGGCTGGCGGCTCAAGCGGAGCAGCTCTTTGCGGCGTCGAACACGTGGCGGCGACCTTCCCTGCAGATGCTCGCATAGTAACCGTATTCCCCGATTCGGGAACCCGCTACTTGACTACCATTTTCAACGATGACTGGATGCAGGAGCACGGACTATTTGAGAGCTAGTTCACCTCGAACCTGTAGCCCAAGGCTGCTTTGAGCACCGCATCGCCAGAGTTCTGGTCAACTCGCGAACCATACGCATACCAAATCGCCGTCGGGTCACTGCACGTGATCACAACGTAACCATCGACCATATTCTCGACTCCGAACTGAGTTAGCGGCGGTTGCTGCAATCCGCTACGGACGAAGGTTACGGGGCCCGCCCCAGCGAGTCTGCCATCCGAGTGGTAGGCGCTTATCGTAAAGGTAACACGCTCTTCCCAAGGCCAGAAGATGCCGATGTTGGTTCGATACAGGGAATCCTGTGCAAGGCCGTTGACCCACGCAGAGCCTGAGGCCAAAGCCCCAGTAACTCCGTGCCCGTAGCTCTTCCCTTCGTTATCAACGGTAAAAGTGCGTGCATTGAGCGCTATGGGCGCCCCATCGGTGGTGTACACCATCAGGGAGCCCTTCTTGTTGATCAGTCCAAACTTGGACTGCACGATATTCGTCAACGTAACCTGGGTGTTTCCAGGGATTGAGAATGGATCAGCGAGCTGGGTTTCGAAAGTGACGTCGCCGCCCGGGTTGGTCTCCGGGAACAGCTGGAGCACTACAGTCGTCGAGCCTTCGTTGGGGTTCAGAATGCTGACGTCGGTGCGCCAGAACGTCCCGCTGAATCCAGGAATATTTGCTACAGCGGGTATGGTGCCTCCTGGGCCCAGGAACTGTGCTTCGGTAACTCCACAGATCACGATGAGCATGGGAACAATCCAGGCAAGACGTTTCATCAGCACCTCCGCCGGAAGTATAACTCAGAGAAGAACCTATGCTGCAGCTCCTGACTTAGGGAACTGTGTCCTGGATCACTCGCGATGCAAGGCACGGTAATCCGCGACGATCGGGAAGCGCCTACCCAGCCCGAAGGCCTTTGTCGTTATCCTGATCGCCGGCGGCGCTTGGCGGCGTTTGTGCTCGTTCGCGTCAATCAGGTGGACAACCGCTCGCACGACCTGTTCGCTGAGACCGTTGCCGATCATCTCCTCCACTGAGAGATGTTGTTCAACATAGGCCTCAACGACTGCATCGAGCAAATCGTACTCCGGAAGACTGTCTTGATCGGTCTGATCCGGGCGAAGCTCAGCGCTCGGCGCCTTCGTGATGATCTCCGTTGGTATCACCTCTTGGTCGCGATTGAGCCATTTCGAAATTCGATAGACGAGTGTTTTAGGGACATCGCCTATGACCGCCAATCCGCCACACATGTCTCCGTAGAGTGTGCAGTAACCAACCGCAAGCTCTGACTTATTGCCGGTTGCCAACAGCAGACCACCCTTTTTGTTGGACAGTGCCATGAGAACTGTCCCGCGCACCCTTGCTTGGATGTTTTCCTCTGTAACGCCCGGCTGCATTCCCTGAAAGCTGGGTTCCATCGTATCCAGGAAGCTCTGAAAAATCGGATCGATCGGAATTGCCAGCATCTCGATACCGAGATTCTCAGCTAGTTTCGTGGCGTCATTCAGACTGCCATCGCTCGAATAGCGAGTCGGCATTGCGACCGCGCACACTCGATCCGCCCCAACCGCCTCTACGGCAACAGCCGCTGTGAGCGCCGAATCAATACCGCCGGACAGACCGAGCAGCACATGTTCGAAGCCAGTTTTACCGAGATAGTCTTTGAGGCCGAGCACCAAGGCACGGAAAGCTGCTTCCTCCTCGCAGACAGACACATAGCCCATTGGATTCTCGCTCACCGCCTCTGTGACACTCTTCTCATCGTCCAAGGAGCAATCGACAACGAGAAGATCTTCTTCGAAGTCACGTGCTCGCGACACGATTTCACCAACGTCATTGCAGACCAGCGAATGACCGTCAAACACCAGCTCATCGTTGGCACCGACCTGGTTGACGTAAACGTAGGCAACACCATGTTCCGCCGCAGCGTGACTGACCACAGCACGCCGTTTCTCGTCCTTTCCAAGACTGAATGGACTTGCTGAAATATTAATCAACAGACGTGCTCCTGCAGACACGAGTTCACAGACGGGATCCCGGCTGTAGAGTCTGCGTTCCCACAGATCCGGATCGGTCCAGGCGTCTTCACAGATCGTGATGCCGATTGGAATTCCATTCAACTCCAAGGGCTGCGCCTTTCCTCCTGGCTCGAAGTACCTTGCTTCGTCGAAGACGTCGTAAGTCGGGAGCAGACTCTTGTGATATCGGCCGGTCACGCCACCTTCGAAACAGAGAGCGGCCGCGTTGTAGAGTGCTTTACCCTCTTCACTTGGGTTTCGATCGACGAATCCGACGATGATGGCGAGCCGATCATCACTCAACGCAGCAATGCGATCGAGCTGCTCAAGATTTTGCTCGATGAAATCCCCACACTCGAGGAGGTCGCATGGAGGGTAGCCCGTGGTAGCAAGCTCCGAGAACACCACCAGATCCACACCAAGGTCGCGGGCTTGATCGACGGCTTTTCGGATCCTACAAAAGTTGTCTTCGAAGGCGGCAATCTTGAAGTTGAGCTGAGCGATAGCGATCTTCATTTCCGTCTCCCTCTGACGATGAGTGAAGTGTATCGCCTCTCAACCCATTCAGCTCTATCTTTAACCTAAGTTGAGCGATTCTCACCGGCGATCTGCACCCAGCCCACGCTATATCCTTCGGATACGGAGCCTTACGGCTCTGCCGGCCTTCGGCCGGGCGTCGGTTCCTATCTCTTGCGCCCTGGACACTTGCGCCAATGCTCGACGTACCGAAGGGTACGCCTCCGCTTGTCGCAAGCACCAGAACATCAAGATCTTGGCACATCTCATCCGGCAGAATCGCTCACTTTAGGTTTAACTCTCAACTCTCTAAACACTACTCCGGCGCCCAAGTTCATCGATCATCGTTCTCACGTCTCGCCCTAGACTTGGCCACTGTCCTGCGAGCCAGCCACGCGAGGGTGCCAGGGAAATACCTCCCGGCCAGTGCTACAAGACGGCCATGGAACGTGATGACCTGAAGACGTTTCCGCCTGTGAATCGCTCGAACCATCTTACCCACAGCAACAGGAGTCCGCATGCGCACCCAGCGTGGAACCGGATCATGCCAGTCGGTTCGATGGCTTCCGTTCTTGTCAACTTGCCTAATCTCAGAGTCAACGTACCCCGGAGCAAGTAGCACGACGCCAACTCCACTTGCTGCAAGTTCGCCGTGCAGTCCCAACGCCAAGGAATGAACGGCCGCCTTGCTCATTCCATAAGCGGTAGTTCCTGGGAAGGCAACCAACCCTGCGACGCTACCCATGACAACGAAGCATCCACGCGAGGCCGTAAGATCTGACAGCGTGGCCTGCAGAGTGGCGATTACCCCAAAGAGATTTGTCTCAAGCTGGCGACGAAAGTCATCGAGTGACAACGATGCAAACGACCCACCAACACCGAAACCGGCATTCGCGACCACGATGTCGAGTCTTCCGTAGCGCTCTCTCACTTTCTGCGAAACTGCCTCGAGATCCGCTGAGCGCGTCACGTCACACGCGAGCGCCAGCGCGCTACCACCGGTTGCGCATATCTCTTTCTCGAGGTCCTGGAGACGCTCGATTCGTCGTGCGGTGACAACCACCACTGCGCCTTCAGCGGCGAGTTGGCGAGCAAGCTCTGCCCCAATGCCCGACGACGCTCCTGTGATCAGCGCTATCTGTCCTCGGAATCTACCCGGCATGCCTGTCCTCCCTCTTCTGAGATCTTATCCTTGCAGACACCGTCGATCCAGAGAGTTCGCATCTCCTCAAGTGGTTCTCCGTGTCCCTCCAACAGCACCAGCATGATCGGATAGAGTGCGCCCTTGTCTCCTTGATGAGCTTTCTTCAGAGCTTTGATTGCCTGACCTTTGCGCGGGATGAGTCCGGCCGAACCGCGAATCACGGGCAATCCCGAGCCTTCGCAGAGATAGACTCGGGAGAGTCGGCCACCGGTTGCACCCAGAATCTGCTCCCGAAGTAGTTTCAGCCCTGCACGTTCCCACCCATCCAGCATCGAGTCAGCAATCCGTTTCCCTATCCCGCGAGATGCCACTACTCTACCCGCCGCGAACCGAAGCCTTCCCACGACACGCGAGGCACGCACGAATATGCCTTCACTTCGCCGTATGGGAACAACCGCGACCAGCCGTTTCCCGGTCAAATCAGCGACTCGACCTCGAAGCGAAACTGGAAGGGCCAAGACCGGACTCCCACCAGTCACGGAACCCTCCAACTCATCGGCCGAGGAGACTACTGGAATCGACCCTCGCTCCCAACTCTGCAATTCCTCGAGCGAAAGCCACCGTGGTGCTCCACCTCCAGGGTCGAGCGCACGGAGCAGTCCCAACTTCCTGATCTGACCTCGCCACACATTGCGAGAGGCCGCCTCCAGCAGAACAGCGATAAGACGCGAACGCGCCGGCTCTTCAAGCTCCGGAAGGCGGCGGGAGAGCCGCACCATCATGTCCATCGCTCGATCGACAATCTGTTGCAAATAAGGCCCGACGGCCGCCCGCAGCTCAGACGGAGAGGTCTCACCGCCGCCAATTTCCCCGAGTTCGACTGCCGCTTCAAACGGCGGATATCCCGGCAGAGTTGCTCGAGTCGAGACGACACCGTTTGAAAGTAGCCATAATCGTGAAGTATCCGCAGTTCTGGTAAGTGCTACAACTCCCTCAACAGGATCGGCGAATCGCATTCTGTAGAGCCCACCCGGAAAGCCACGCGCTACTTTTCCACCGTTGACAACGATCTTGGCCTCAGCGAATCGACAACGCTCAACCACTGCATCGACCGCTCTTTCGACCTCACGCCTTGGCATCGAACCAGAAATACGCACAGCCCAGCATGCTCCGTCATGGGAATCACTCTTCGACAGGGTGGTCCTACCGGCCCTGATGATCAGCGAATCTCGACTATCGTCCCCTCCACTGTTCACTACTAGACGATGTGGAGCCAACGTCGCCGCCCAAAGCAGTGGCACTCCACCAGCTGTTTCGAGTTCCTCCAGAGCCCGCTGCCTCTCGGCACTAGCAACCGACGACTCCAGAGTAGCCACCAACGCTTTGAGGCTTCCTGAACCAATGGGGCAACCGTCATCAGCTACCTGGAACTTCGATCCTTGCAGCGTAACCTCGACGCGCTGAGCCCCTCGCTTCAATGCAAACCGGACGAGTTCTGTAGGCAGTTGCCATGGCCCTTGGAGTTGAGCAGCACCGATCAGCCGCAGTTCAGCAGCCACGTCGATCGCAAGTAGATTGTTTGTTTCAATGCGGGCCATCACGCAGACCCCTCGACTAACACCATTCGGGCGATCTCAGCCATGACACGCCCTGCGATCCTCGTATTTTTAATCTGCAGAGGAACTAGTGCCTGCGCCAGAATCAATGCTGCGGCCCCAGGACTACTGTGGGCCATCTCTTGCACACTGCGTCCCAATTCACTGTCGGACGAGACAAGCACGAGCGGTGATCCCAGATCCCTCACAACTCCGAGCTTGGCCCCGGCGATCACTATGATCTGCTGGTCACCGTTACTGGTGACCCTTGTTTTCCACCTCTCACCGAATTGCCCCAGGACAGAATTGAGTAATCGGCACGGAGCGACTTCCGCCGATTCATCAATGAAGCCCTGCCACCGCTCGAGATCTTGTGCTGCGAAGTGCTCGGCAACAAGCCTTGCCTCATCAGAGTCGAGGTCCAGCACTTTGAGTCCCCGACGCACAGCCTTATCCACAAGGAGGGAGCCTCGTCGCCCACAATAGAGCCTCCCGGCTCTGGACAGGCGCTCTACCTTTTTGAGCGAGATGTCTTTCCCTCTCACGACCGGTACCAGTGGTTCGCTGTGCAGCGCCGCAATGGTGTTGAAAGCCTCGGGGCGTTCCAACACTCCTTCAAGAAGTTGCGCACGCCCAATTTCACCCAACTCCATAGATGTATTGCGATCGCGTTGCAGCCGCACGACCAGAGCAAAGCTGATGAGAAGAGTGACAGAAACAACACCGACAGCCGGAACGACGGGCAGTTCGCCGAACAGCCCCTCAGTGGCGGTCATCACCTCCCGGATTGTCCCTTTTGATTCTGGTGCGACTGCAGCAACATCCCTCGCACGGCGAAGGCTCGCATCAGCAATGCGCCATCGTCCTGTTGAGTCGAGATACTCCACCCACGCGTGCAACCCAGACAGAACATGACCGCCGGAACCGACATATCCCACCGCCATTCGGGCGGGAATCCCAAATTCGCCCAGCACCGCCGCAAGAATTGCATTCTGGACATCACAGTCACCCACACCGAGGCGCTCAGCACACGAAAACAGCGGTTCTCCCTGTTCGCGAGCCTGCTGATAGGCGGTTGCAACCTCAACGGACCGGTCGTAAGCAATCGCATTTTGAGTGATCGCAAGCCCCAAAGAGACTCCCTGTTCCGGCGAATCCGGCGCCACTCTCTCCACCTCCGCCGAGATGGAATCCGGAAGCGCCGGCCACGTAGTCTGCACAGTGGAGTCGGCAAATTCTGCAGGACAGGTACGGTA
>JAAESQ010001135.1 GCA_024229275.1 bacterium
CCGTCGGCGGCCGGCAATGCAAGCGCCAAGTCCCGGCCCTTGGCCGGGAACGTCAAAGCCTCTGAACTCGGGCGTTAGGCTTATTCGAAGTGAGCAAAATGAACCAACTTGAGCTGAACATGGCGAAGTGGTGGGAAGTGTCGAACGTCCGAGAAGCAGCGTCCTTCTTCCGTGCACTACCGAGCCTTCTTCCTGAGAATTCGATTCTGTACTTGGAGGGGGGCGAACATCCCAAGGCTTTCCGTTCGTTCCTCAAGACTCGATCGTTGGAACCGCAGGTCCGAATTTCCCTGTCCACTGTATTCCCGAAACCATACTTTATTCATCTTCCGTTGCTCACCGACACCATGAGTGAGCTCGCACGAATGGCTGACTCTTTGGCAGAACCGGAGATCTGCGACCACCTTCACTGCTACCGTGACGAAACGATCCTTCTGTCTTGGTACAACGCGTTCTTTGATCCTCTAATGGTCTCGCACTCAATGAGTGAATCTGCAGTTGGGTCCTTCGCTGCCCAGCTTTCCGCGGACCACCGAATGGTCCAATCAGGCCAAGGGGCCTAGGAATCACATGGCGTCACGGCCTTCTATGCATCTCCTTCTGTCAAGCCCACAGATGAGTAGCGACCGGGCGGCTTCCAATGAGGTTCGGGCGAGTGAATCGCCTCGACGACCTTCTATCCGTGTCGGCAGCGCCGAGCACAACATCCTGCGTTCGCCGAGAGGCGAACTGAGGGAAGCCAGAAGCGAGCGCCCAATCTAACAAGCGGTCGTCCAAGACGACCAGGCAGTGTAACGAGCGGCTCGCACCCGGTAGGTAACTCATGGGACGTGGACGATCTGAGTAAGAGACGACATTGGATCAGTATTTGAGGGTGGCGCCTTCTGGAAGGACGTCGTGTTCAGTCCAGTGCCAGAGGGCTATAAGCAGTTTCCTGGCGAGAGCGACGATCCCGATTTTTCTCAAGCGTTTTGAGTCGGCGCCGAAGCGCCGTTGATACCAGAGGCTGAGGGCGGAGCGAGGCTGAAATCGGAGCCAGGCCCATGCAATTTCGACGGCCATGCCGCGGACCCACTTGTTGCCAGCCTTGTCGATTCCCAGCTCTCGCTCAGAGTTGCCGCTGTCCGAGGGAGTGGGGGTGAGTCCGACGAGCGATCCGACTTGTTTGCGGTTCTTGAACCTTCGTGTGGCGAAGAACTCGGTGGAGAAGGTCCAGGCGCCGTTTGTGCAGATGGCGCCGAGACGATGGAGTTTGTGAGCGACCTGGGCGTCTTTGGTCCTATGCTCGGCGAGCAAGCCCTTGATCCGGTTGATGTGACGGGTCGCATCCTTTTTGAGAGTCTTGAGCTCGCGATGGAGCTGGCGAGAGTCCTCGCCTTCAACCGAGGGCACCTGAACGACAGACCATGGTTTCTCACCGAGGCCCCAACGAACAAGCATGGCCACAAGCTTGATGGCGTCAAGACGATCGGTCTTGCGTCGATGTGATCGACGGGAGACCTCGATGGAGGCGGAGTCGATGACGGTGTTTTCAACGCCAATGTGAATCAGAAAACGGTGCAGCCAAAACCCGTCACGGCCTGCCTCGTAGCAGCTGACGACCCGGGAAGAGGAAGACAGGCCGAAGCGTTCGATGGCCTTCGAGATCTCCTTGATGACGGCCTTCTGATCGCCGGCCGGGATCGTGGAATTCCGAGGTTTCTGACCCAGACCTACGGTGGACGCGAGCTTCCAGGTTTTCCAACCAAGCTCAAAGGCGATGAAGAGGGTGGGGTTGATAGTATTGACGACGGCTGTTGATGTTCTCGACATTGTCGACTCCTTTCATGGCTGTTTGGGTTCGAGCATCAGCAGCCCTTTTGAATCTACGAATGGTGAGGGCGACTCTGTGCACCGATCCGACCTCCTAATCATAGGATCTAGCATCTCGTTGCGGCGGACACGAGCTGCTGTCGATTACATTGCGGACCGCCGGCCTGAAGGCCGTCGGCAATGTAGCCGCCAGCTCCGGCGCAAGCGCCGGACCACTAGCGTCCCTGAACTCGGGCGTTAGGCACAGCCGAGGCTAGAATCTCATGCTGTATCCACTAGTTGCTGCTTTCTTGCTTCTGACGGTGGCGCTGCTCATTGTCGGCTCGGTCGGCAGGAAGCCCGCAGCTCTGTACGCCTTGAAGTGCGTCTGGCTTCCCGGCCTAGTGCTTGCCGCGTACCTTACGTTCGGCACGTGGCAAGACCGGTCGTACAGTGAGAACTGGGCGGCCTACGGTGTCCTGTTCTTCGTTCTGCCTTTCACGTTATTCGTGCTGCTTGAGGCTGTTCTTGAGTTCGTGCTCCTCAGAGGGCAGCACGACTCCCACGCCAAGGCCGCCAGGATCGTCACAGCCGTTTTTGTTGTGGCACTCGTGGTTCTGTCAATTGTCGGAGTGCTGTCTGCATAGCTGGCGTTTGGCTCGTATCGGCGCAAGAAGAACTTGGTGTTCGAACTCTCACGCTTCGTTCGTCGTTCTTACCTATGAAGCGACAACTCGGAGGAAACATGATTGGGCGACTTTGTCTCTACACTGGTGTTGCGCTCGTCGCGGCTGCTGGGCTCCGCGGATTGGTTGATCTAGTACAAGCTGATCAGTTTGACCCTTGGACCATTGTGTTGGCTGTAGGTTGTGTCTTGGCCAGCATCGGTTTGGGACTGACCAAGGCCATGCCGTGGAACAGCATTGCGGAGAAGACCAAGGACATTCCCTCTCAGTTTCAGTAACCCCGTTGCCTGGGATTGGTGAGCTTCTCCGAAACTGTGTCTGGGTCCAAGTGTTTGAATCGACACGGCCTAAAACCTCGTTGAAGCGGACACTGACTCTTGTCGACTGCATTGCATATCGCTGCCCTTCTGGCGTCGGCAATGTAGACGCCAAGTCCCGGCCCTTGGCCGGGACCGTCAGCGCCCCTGAACTCGGGCGTTGGGCTTGATCGTTACACTGTCTCCTAGAAAGACAAGAGGTGAATCGTGAAAAGGACCCCATTTGGCCTATTACTTTCGATTCTTATATTCATGTTCGCCTGTTCCGGTGCGGATTCGCCCATGCAGGCGTCCCGATCGTTCTCAAATGTGGCGGAAGCCGACTCGATCGATGAGCCAGAAGCCATAGCTGAACTAAGAAAGCTCATACGCACCGTCGATCTCGACCTTACGGTGTTGGATACAGAGCAGAGCGCGCACAAGGTTCAGTCGCTGGCGGACGAGCTTGGTGGATATGTGTCATCGTTCGATGCGAATAGGCATCAGGGAGTTTTGCACTACGACATCACTCTTCGGGTCCCAGGTGAGAGCCTGGATGATGCGCTTTCAAGGCTAAGAGAGTTGGCCGAAACAGTCGATCGGGAACATCTGCGTACTGAGGATGTAACGGATCGAGTGATCGATCTAGGTGCTCGGCTACGCACCTTGAACGCAACAGAAGTTGAGCTCCAAACCCTTCTTGCCGAATCGAGAGCCCAGAATCGAGGCGTGGAAGAGATCATGGCGATCTACCGTGAACTCACCCAGATCAGATCGAAGATCGAGAGTTTTCAGGGGCAACTCGAGAGCTTGGAACGACGGGTGGCGTACTCGACGGTTAATGTCTCTCTTCGTCCCGCGGACTCAGCTCGCCCTGTAGTTGGCGAAAGTTGGTCGCCGATCGACACCGCTAGAGGTAGCGTCCGGGCGCTTGTTCGTGCCCTGCAGGTGTTTGCAGATCTGGCGATCTACGTTCTGATCGTCTTGTTACCCATGGTAGTACTACTGACCGTTGCGATTCGTGGAGCTGCTAGATTATGGCGTCTCGCCAAGTTGCGAAGGCGCGATGAAAGCGGGGAAAACCCGGAATAGGGCGTCACGGCCTAGCATCTTGTTGCAGGTGACACGAGCGGTCCGGCGCCTGCGCCAGACTGCTCGCGTCCCTGAACTCGGGCGTTAGGCAAACAAGGAGGGGTCGACTTTGAACGAAAGCAGTCTTGGTCAGGATTTGGAAAGAGCCATCCTGTCGGCGTGTGAGAAGCTCGTTGACGATTTTTCACGACTTCAAACCACTATTGTCGCAGCGCACAAGGAAATGGAACCTGTTTTTCTGGCTGCGAACCTCATGGAATTCGGCCGTGGACAGATTAGCGGCATCGATGAGCCCAGCGATTCAGACAGTGAATTCATCATGAACTTTGTCGATAATCTTGAGGTTCGCGGTGAGCGTGCCTTTCTGTTCTGCTCATATATTTCTGGGTGTGTACTCGGCTGGGTAATCACCGAGCAGCTTTCTAGGAGCGACATGGATCGTGCTCTAGCTGTTGCTAAGGCTCGATCGATGGAACTCTATCCCGAAGGCGAAGAGTAGGTGAGCGTCACGGCCTCCTAAGAAACAAGAATGTAAGTTGTTGAATTTAAGAGACCTTAAAAAATACCACAACCCAGCGGCGATATATGATTTTCAGCCTAGTTTCTGATCAAAAGGTTCCAGGGCCGAGAATCGGACCTGGTGGGGGCCCTAACATCTCGTTGCAGGTGATA
>JAAESQ010001136.1 GCA_024229275.1 bacterium
GCATGGCGTTCGCCCAGCTGACTTACCGGGAGAGCCTGCGCGACATCGAGGCATGCTTACGTTCGATGAGCAGCAAGCTCTACCACATGGGGTTCCGCGGCAAAGTTGCGCGCTCGACGCTGGCCGACGCCAACGAGTCCCGCGACTGGCGAATCTACGCCGATTTCGCCCAGGCCTTGATCCGCATCGCGCGACCTTTGTATGCCCATGATCCGATCGGCGTAGACCTGGACCAGAGTCTTTACGCTCTGGACTCGACCACCATTGATCTCTGCCTCTCGCTGTTTCCGTGGGCCAAGTTCCGCCAGCACAAGGCTGCCGTGAAGATGCACACGCTGTTGGATCTCCATGGCAACATCCCCACGTTTATCCGCATTACGGACGGAAAAGTGCACGACGTCAACATCCTCGACGAGATTCTTCCCGAGGCCGGCGCCTTCTACGTTATGGATCGGGCCTACGTCGATTTCGAGCGTCTCTACCTGTTCACCCTCTGTTCGTCGTTCTTCGTGGTGCGCACCAAGAAGAACATTCAGCTGCAGCGGCGCTACTCGCATCCCGTCGACAAGTCCACCGGCGTGCGATCCGATCAGACCGTCATCCTGACCGCCATCGACTCGGCCAAAGCGTATCCGGACCCGTTGCGGCGGGTCAGCTACTTCGACGCCGAGACAAATAAGCGGTTGAAGTTCCTCACCAACAACTTCGCCCTTTCGGCACTTACCATCGCCCAGATCTACAAGTCGCGCTGGCAGGTGGAACTCTTCTTCAAGTGGATCAAGCAGCACCTGCGGATCAAATCCTTCTACGGCACCAGCGAGAACGCCGTGAAGACTCAGATCTGGATCGCTGTCTCGGTTTACGTCCTCGTGGCCATCGTCCGCAAACAGTTGGGACTGGAGGCCAGCCTCTACCAAATTCTACAGATTCTCAGTGTCACGCTTTTCGA
>JAAESQ010001137.1 GCA_024229275.1 bacterium
ACTTCAAGAGCTTTCTCGACAAGTTCAAGACGCACAACCCGGACGGCTACCTCGAGAAACCGGTGGATCCTGCAAAGCTCCTCGCCCTGCTCGACGAACTGACCGGGAACTGAGAACGAAGCAAATCTGACGGTCAAGAAAGAACTAAAAAGACACTCAAAGGGAAGGTGCGCCTGCACCTTCCCTTCTCATTTCATCTTCGTTGTTGTCATTTCTCTATGAACACAAGAGCACTGGTTATAGGCGATCACTTCCGTATTGATTGACAAACTACCCTGGTAGTATTACCTTGGTCGTTGAGTGATACTCGGAGGTACCCGATGAGCAAACACAGCCTTGGTGATCTGCAACATGCCATCATGCGCATCCTTTGGTGCACCGGCAAAGCAACAAGCAATCAGGTCCACGCTGCACTGCTGACTGAACGCGGTCTCGCACCCACAACCATTGCCACCATGCTCCGTAAGATGGAAGACAAGGGTGTTGTCACTCACTCTCAAGAAGGCCGACAATTCATCTATCGACCAACCGTAAGCGAGAAAGAGGTTCGAAAATCAATGGTGGGTGAGCTCGTCGACCGGCTATTCCTGGGTGACCCCGCCGCTCTGCTCAGCCATCTCGTGTCCGACCACGAAATCGAACCAGACGAGCTGGAGAGACTTCAAAGGATGCTCGACGAAGCTCGCGAACACGGGGAGCACTCACAATGAACGCTGCAACCCTCGCTGAATGGCTTCTCACCTATGCGATTCACAGTACCCTGCTGCTCGGATTCACCTGGATTCTCGGACGAATCCTCAATGACCGACACCTTGCTCTCCAGGAATTTGCCTGGCGAACTGCCCTGATCGGAGCGTTTCTGACAGCCACTCTCCAGGTCGGCCTTGGAGTACAACCACTCACTGGTCAGGTATATCTCTCCGATCCCGGGCCTTCAGTGACTCAGCCTGCCACTACAACCGGCTCACCCGAGTCTCTTGCGACCCTGTCCACGAAAAGCTTGAGGTCGTCAGTTGAGGGTGCCGAGAACTTGCGCTCATCCTCGTCAGAGCCAGTACTCAGCACGCCGTCCGTGTTCCAAAAAGTCAACTGGACGTTGGTTTTACCGATACTGTGGGGATTCTCCGCAGCGATCGCTATAGCAAGCCTCCTTCGCACTCATCGACGCTTACGCCAGCTTCTCGCTGACCGGCGAAGCCTTCCCGGGCATACGGTTCGTCGCCTCGCCACCGCTATGGGTGTCCGTCGACAGGTTCGCGTAAGCCTTACGTCGGGCCTAGATATGCCGTGCGCAACTGGGATCCTGAACCCAGAGATCTGTGTACCCACGTTCGTCGTCACTGACCTTCCTGCGGCCGAGCAAGAGTGCCTCTTCGCGCACGAAATGGCGCACGTCGCTCGCTTCGATACGGCTTGGCTGCTGTTCTATCACGTTGTCGAAAAGCTATTCCTATTCCAACCCCTCAATCGTCTGGCCAGAATTCGACTCCAAGGTCTCGCCGAATGCTTGAGCGACGACCAGGCAGCTTCCTGCACCGGACGTTATCTCGAACTCGCGAGCTGTCTTGTGAGGGTCGCACGACATTGCTCCATTCCTCGCCCACTTGCGATTGCTGCCGCTATTGCTTCACGCTCCGGCCTAGGTCGGCGTGTTCAACGCCTGATGAGGACCCCTGCACGAGACACCACATACAAGACATGGATGATTAGTCTCTTGCCTGTGGCAATGATCACATCAGCGATCGTTCTTCCCGGCGTGTCTCTGCCAGCGGCGGTTGCACCGGCACCGCCGATCACTCCGGCCGCGGACTTCGCGCCAACACCACCAACCGCACCGATTGAAGTCTCTCCAGCGAAACCGGCGCCTGTCGCCCCAAGCCAATCTGCGTCTATGCCGTCACAACCAGGCACACCAGCACCTTTTACTTTTCCATTACCTGAGGGCCTTCCCTCACATCAGGCAGCACCCATTCCTCCAAGCCCACCTGACGCGGCGGAGCTGATTGAGGCCAAAGTCAATGCCACTATCAGTAGGCAGTCACACGACCGGAAAATCCGCAAACATATAGACGCTGAGATCGCCCGCATCTCACAGGAGGTCGCGAAAGACATCGAAATACAACTCGCTGCGGTCGAAGCCGGCGAGGCTGATATTGACGAAGTGCGCGCTCTCGTCCAAGAGCAGATGAAAACAATGCAGCTCGAACTTGAGGAGCTAGCTCAGCAGTATCGAGCGGAACGCGGAGCCAAGCTTCACTCGCGAGAGGAAGCGCGTCGTCAGGCACGAGAGCGGCGGCCAAGCCGGGAAGAGCTGGAACAAATCCGTGCCGAGATCACGGTCGAAAATGAACGTGTCAGACGAGAGGCTCGCGCTGCCCGAGAAGAGGCCCGAGCGCAATTTGAGCAGCGTCGCCACACAGAGAGAGAGGCTCGCGCCGGTGTCGAGCCCGAGCGAATTCGAGTTCCCGAAGAGGCACGGCGAGCTCAAAGAGAAGCTTATGCGGAGGCCAGAGAGGCGTCACGCATCGAGCGAGACGAGGCCAGGGCTCGAGTCGAGAGAGAATACAGTGAGGCGCGGGAAGAGGTCAGAAAGAAGATCAAAGCAGAGCAGCTGCGATTGCGGGAAATCAATCGCGAAGAGCAGGAACTGGAGAAAGAGCGACCGAAGAAGAAGTAAGGCTCGGCAGTTCGGGACGGACGGCAAAACGGCAGGACCGCGGAACCTCATCGGCGATGCCACAGGTGGGCAGGCTCCCCAAATGAGAGGCGCGTGAGGTTTGAACCGCTAAGAACGCTAAGCACACTAAGAAAACTCAAAGAAGAGAAAAACTGCGGATCTTTGATCCGCTCATCTTCCTCCCGTAGTGCTCTTTGTGCTCTTCGTGTTTCAAAAAACTCGTACGCAGCAGCTTCGTAACTCATCCCACCGAAGGCTTTGTCGCCGACTGTTCGGCTTCCTGTCTTCTCCCCGCATTGCCGTTTGTCCCGCAAGGCTCCCTGATCGGCTCGTTTAAACGGTTCTAGAAAACCGTAAACGCCAAGCGCCCAAGGCCGCCGATCACCGCCGCAACCACTATTGTGAATGCAGAGATCCAAGCGGTCGTCTTCCAGCCGATCTCTTTGCCCATTGCTGCCACCGTTGCTATGCACGGCACGTAGAAGACCACGAAGAGTGTCAAGCTGACCAGCTGAGCAGTGGTCAAGA
>JAAESQ010001138.1 GCA_024229275.1 bacterium
ATCGGTCTGGTTGTAGGTCCGCGCTACTGCAGCCATCGGCTGGTTCGACCGGATCTCCAGTGCACCCTTCCCGGTGACACCGAGCAGGCCTACGACGTCTTCGAACACCGCCTGGCTCGAGCCCTGGATGACGTTTGTAAGACTGTACGCTTCTCCCGCTGCGTGCAGCAGCAGCTCGACCTCAGCCTCGTCGCCCGAAGCATTCCGAATCGCCAGGTCGGTACGCCAGCGGCTTCCGTGCTTCCCATAGAGGTTTGCTACGAGTTCCACCCAGTACGTGTACGTCGGCCCCGCCGACTGATCACCGTCGAACAGGAAATCGGCGCTGGGAATTTCCGGCATGGCGATCGGCTCCGAGTAGAGATAGGCACCGTCTGGAGCGGAAACACCAAGGTCGGTGCGGAGCCCTTCAAGCTCCGTCTGCTGCGATGAACTTAGACCACTGGCCAGCGCTGCAAAGGCAGTGGCGTAGGCATGAACGATGCTACCGTCAAGCTCGCCGTACCTCTCCATCACAGCGAGTACTTGCTCTCGATCGGCCTCCTCACCAACCATAAAGGTGCCAGGCACCCGGGTATTCGTGTTTTGACTACTCGCTATCGGTTCCCTTCGCAATCTTTCGATCCAAAGCTTCAAACCGCTTTCGGAACCCTTCGTCCTCTTGCCGACGGCGGATTCCCCGACTCACATATTCGCTTCCCGCCTGCACACTTTTTCCTAATACTATTGTGAGTTCCTTGACCTTGAGTCCATAGCGTTCTGCCCCGAGTGTAACGAGCAGCTCCCTTGCCTCCACTGCATCACGAGCCCGAGCCCTTCCTCTAAGAACGTCCAACTCAACACCGAGATGAGTAGACGCCAGCCGAACAAACTCCTCCACCGTTAACCTCTGACGTTCAAGCCCTGTGCTTCGACCAAGCTCATCCACAAATGCCGAAGGCGCCTCGGGTTTCAGGTCCTCATCCTCCTCCTTCGGGGGTCGACCCAATCTCCACCATGGAAGCCTCCCAGGCCCCTCCCCGAGCCACTCTGCATCGCGAATTCCCCGAAGCCCACGGACATATGCCTTCCTAGCCGCGACCTTCGTCTTCCCAAAGAGCATTAGCACCTGGTCGACGTCTATCACGGGATCATAGGTGGCCTTGATCAACTCGCGGTGGCCTACCCATTCGTAGTCCGCCGGATCATTAACCAAACCGGCTACAACTGGATTGAGATGAACATACGCCAGCAGTTGATGAAGGTACCCAGGATTGTCCACTCGCTTGGCCTTGTATCGACTCTGCCAGAGTGGGCCAAACTCCTTGTGTCTTGCGTTGTAGTTCCTGGTGAATCGATTCTGAACCGTCTTCATCGACCTTGCCAACGGCACCGCCCCCTGCCGCAAAGCCAAGTGATAATGGCTGCCCATCAAACACCAGGCGAAGATCGTCTGACCGTCCCGATCCCGAACCTCTCTCAACAAACCTACGAATCGTTCCGCCTCGTCATCGTCCCCAAACACCCGCATCCCACGTGCCACTCGGTTGTACACGTGGTACACGCCACCTTCGATGAAGATTCTCGGCGCACGACCCACCATTCACTCCCCTACTGGAAACTTCCACCAGATCGTAACACGAATACCCGGGTGCCTGGCACCTTTTTTTAAGGAGCTTTGCTGCTTCCCTTGCTCGGGCTTCAGGATCGGGTGTCGTCTGGCTGACAGAGAGCTTCTCAACATGCCCACAGCGACGAGTGATCTCGTACGACCTGTTCTTGCGGAATTCGGAGACTTGGCGGTTCACATTGTCCACTGCACACACACTAGCAGATGAGCTGCTTCGCCTCACCAACGGCCCAAACCGGGCCTACGGAACATGGCTCGACCAGCCCGACGTATCGCCGGATTCGAAACCATCGGCGAATACCTCTATAGGAACGTAGACCACTGTCGCCTCGTCACACGAACCTGGGCCGAAAACTCGGACCCAGTAGTAAGTCGAGACCGATGGATTCACGGTGATGCTTGGTGTTGTTTCTCCAGTGCTCCACTCAAACGCGTTGGCGAAGCTACTATCGACGACAGTCAGTGTCATGGGCAGATTACCCACAGACTCCACCACAGGCTCAGAGCATCCAAGATCACTCGTCGTTGCCATCTCTGGAGCAGTCAGTTCGCTCTCAACCGTGTTTAGATTTAAGAGATGGGGATGGGTGAACGTACCCACCGTGAAGTCGTAAGACTGGCCCGGCTGTAGTCCGGTCACTGGGAATGTCGTATTGCTCTTTGTAGGGGTGAATCCCCCTGAAGTTGCTGCCTTCAATGCCACCGGCCCGGAGAACACTTCGTAGCCACCCCTATCCTCGGTGTACGTGATCGGCGTCCACTCCAGCCAGACAGTACGATCGGCGACAGAAGCTATTGCGAGTCCATCGGGGGCGATCGTCTGCGTCTCGTCCCAGTCGGGATCATAGGTATCGAGGAAGGCCTCCAAAGCCTCATTGTCGGTCCACAGAGCGTTGTAGCCGATATCAGCCCGAAATAGAGATGAGAGGTTCGCCAGTTCCGGTGGAATACTCCCGCTCAGCTGGTTTGCGGACAGGTCAAGGTCATCCAGACTCGAGAGACTTCCCAGTTCCGGTGGAATGCTCCCACTCAGCTGGTTTTCGGACAGGAACAACCACTGCAACTTCGAAAGGTTTCCCAGCTCAGGCGGGATGCTCCCGCTTAACTGGTTTCTGCCCAAGCTCAGGAAATCCAGATTCGTGAGGTTCCCCAACTCTGCTGGGATGCTTCCGGTCAGCTGGTTTGCGACCAAGCCCAGGTCCTCCAAGCTCGTGAGGCTCCCCAACTCTGCTGGGATGCTCCCGCTCAGCTGGTTGGAGGACAGGTACATGTACTGTAAACTCGCGAGATTTCCCAACTCCGGCGGAATGCTCCCGCTCAACTGATTGAAGGTCAATCGCATGTATTGCAGGCTCGTAAGATCCCCAAACTCCGACGGGATACTCCCGCTCAGATTGTTGCGTTCCAGTCTCAGGAACACCAAATTCGAGAGCCTCCCCAGTTCCTTGGGGATACTCCCGCTCAGCTGGTTGTATTCTAGCCACACGAAACTTAGATTCGAGAGATTTCCCAACTCAGGTGGGATGCTCCCACTCAATTGATTAGAGTATAAGCGTAGATAGATCACGGTAGTGAAGCCAGCATCACAGTGGACCCCATGCCATGTGCATTCCGTTCCCGGATCATTGAAGTCTGTGTCCACCGCATTCCGCCAGTTGGTGTTGTCGTCCCAGTTCGCACCATCTGTAGAGTTGTACAGCGCGATCAAGGCATCACGTTCAGGTGAACTGATGCTAGGTGTCGTTGTACTTTCACTTACCTCTGACGAAAGCTCGCTCTCCACTATGTTGTTGTTGTTTGCGTGAGCTTCGGTAAAGGCTTGAACGACAAAGTAGTAGAGAGTGCCAGGATCCAGGCCTGTCACTGTCATACCCGAGACTGCCTTATCCACGGTAGCGTCGAACAGTGTATAAGGTCCACCGCTAGATTCACTCACCAGGACTCTATATCCCCCAGTATCCCCGGTGTAGACGATGGGCGACCATGAGACTTCGATTGACGTGGAATCCGCTACTCCAGTCGCAACACTCTGTGGCGCCACTGTCTGTGTCTCGTTCCAGTCAGGATCTTTAAGGTCGAGGAATGCTTGCAGACCCGGATCGTCTGTCCACAGAGCGTTGTAACCGATATCCGTATAGTAAGATGACAAGTTCGTTAGGTTTCCCAGCTCCGATGAAATCGACCCATTCAGCTGGTTCGAAGAGAGCCAGAGGTACTGCAAGCTCGAGAGGTTCCCAAGCTCATGTGGGATGCTACCGCTTAACTGGTTGGATTCCAGGTTCAGGTAATCCAAAGTCGAGAGATCCCCCAGCTCTAGAGGGATATTTCCACTCAGCTGATTATCGTTCAATTTCAGAATGTACAAATCCGAGAGACTGCCCAGTGAAGGTGGAATGCTCCCGTTGAGCTGATTATCATCGAGGCGGAGGCCCCAAATGTTCGTGAGGTTCCCCAGCTCTGGAGGGATACTTCCACTCAGATCATTGGAGTTGAGATTGATTTCAGTTACTGTGAGGTTTCCAGCATCACAATCTACTCCATACCACGTACACTCAGTCCCCGGATCGTTAAAGTCAGTATCGTCAACATTCCGCCAGTTGAGGTTGTATTGCCAGTTTGCACCATCGGTACTGTTGTAAAGTGCAATCAGCGCATCACGCTCAGCCTGAGGTATGGCCCCCGCAGCGAGCACAGCAACCAACAGCAACCC
>JAAESQ010001139.1 GCA_024229275.1 bacterium
AAGCGTGGTCCGTCGATCGTGCGACGTTGGCTCTACTTCGCGGCGATGCGTTTGTCCCAAGACCCCGACGTGCGACGTTGGTTCGAAGCGAAGAAAGCCAAAGATAAGGATCGGGGAATGGGGGCCCTGATCGCCATCGCGCGAAAGCTGGCGTTGGCCTTGTATAGCGTGGGCGTTTACGGCGACCCGTTTGAAGCGTGGCGATTGTTCCCAGGCCGATCATTGCCTCGAAAGGCACGTCCGTCGCGAAGTCCGGCGGCAGCTTGATGATTGATGGAGAAGGAGGCGTCTTGAAGAAGATGCGTTTTGAAGAAGCGGAAGAAGCAGTGTTTTCCGCGCCTGGGGGCCAGCCCCCAGACCCCCGGGATTTATCGCATTGGTGCCAATCCCGAAGGTGAAGGAAGGCGGCCGGGAGTGCCGACCGCCCAGCTTCGGTCTTGGCCCCTGGGTCGGCGCTCGGGTTGGTTCCCACCGTTGCCCTATCCTCCGCCCAGGCCGAGTGAAATATAGCACAGAACCTAACTGAGAAGATCAAACGCCAATCCAAAGGAGTCTTCCGCCACCGCTTGACGTGTCTGACATCCGGGGCTGTCCGGCCACCTTCGCCGTTTTCTGTGCGTCCGCAAGGAACGCCTGGTGCAGTTTTGAGGGGCCTGGACAGCTTCACTCGGTAAAATCTCCGAGGTAGCCAATTCGACGGTCGTCCGCGGGCGATACATCCCAGGCAAAAGATTGGAGCTACCCGAGCCGAACTGTCTACCAGCCTCGTCGTTCACGTCATGCCTCGGCACCCCACGCAACAACTCCCCAACCCGCCACGATACCGCCATCTTCGCTTTCTTGTTCCGCAAAACAGCCGGA
>JAAESQ010001140.1 GCA_024229275.1 bacterium
AACCGTACACAGGGACCTGAGAAATCCGCAGGATGTCGCTGCAGTGATCGCAGACCATGATCTGGTACTCAACGCAGTACCGGGATTCATGGGGTTCGAAACTCTGCAGGCAATCATCGAAGCTGGCAAGAACGTCGTGGATATCGCGTTCTACTCGCAGAATCCGTTCGACCTAGATGCTCTGGCCAAAGCAAGAGGCGTCACGGCCATTGTTGACTGCGGTGTAGCCCCAGGCATGAGCAATCTACTAATCGGCCATATTGACGAGCAGTTGGATCGCACTGACTCCATCCTCATCTATGTCGGCGGGTTGCCAGAGATCCGGCGCTGGCCGTTCGAGTATCGTGCAGTGTTCTCACCAACTGATGTGATTGCCGAGTATGTTCGCCCTGCCCGGTACGTTGAAAACGGAAAGCTGGTGATCCGTGAAGCTCTTTCCGATGCCGAACTCATAGATTTTCCCGGCATCGGAACCCTCGAAGCCTTCAATACGGATGGACTGAGAACTCTGGCCGACACCATCAACGCCCCGAACATGAAAGAGAAAACTCTGCGCTATCAGGGCCATATTGAAAAGATGGCTGTATTGCGGGGAGCCGGTTTCTTTGACGAGGATCCGGTCGAAATCAATGGCCATTCGATACGCCCAATAGACTTCACCGCCAAAATGCTGTTCCCACAATGGCAGATGGAAGAGGGCGAAGTCGACATCACGGTCCTGCAAATCGTTGTCGAAGGACAGAAGAACGGCACTTCTCAACGCTATGTCTACAACTTGCTCGACAAATATGACGCTGCGAGCAATACCCACTCCATGGCACGCACCACCGGATATACAGCCACGGTAGCTACACGAATGCTGGCAGAGGGTTTGTACGATCAAAAAGGCATCTCACCGCCCGAATTCGTGGGACGTCACCAGAAATGCGTCGATTTCATGCTCAAAGGACTGGCCGAACGGGGCCTGGAGTTCAAGCCGGACGAGATGACTCCGGCGCCACTCGTGGATCTGAATCCTGCGGCCCACTCGTCCGCTGCAAGAACCCATGAGCCGAGTTCTGCAGAAACACTGTAGTTAGATCGTTCCAGCCGAGGTCGTACCATGGAGGGTGGGCGTCGGTCAATGATCTACGTGAGGATGAAGAATGAGCAACGAACTACAGATTCGTCCCCATATTTCCGTTTTGAACCAGCAGCAAATGAGTGTGGTTCACGACCACTCAATACAGATTCTGTCCTCTGTTGGTTTGAAGGTCGACTCACAGCGAGCAGTTCAGGCATTCGTTCAAGCCGGCGCAACGGTGGACGACGACCGAGTTCGAATACCGGCAAAGCTGGTCCAATGGGCGATAAACACCGCCCCAACGAGTATCGACATCTACGATCGGCGCGGGAATTCAGCCTTTGAGCTGGGTGACGGCGCCGAGACTCGCTTCGGTATCGGTGTAACGTCCCTCAACTATCAAGATCCGATGACCGATGCGATCACGCAGTTCCAACGCAATCACATGGAGACGATGGTTCGCTTGGGCGAATCGCTGCCGTCCTTCGACTCGATTTCAACGGTCGGCGTCATCCAGGACATT
>JAAESQ010001141.1 GCA_024229275.1 bacterium
GACATCACGGACGATGACTGGCTCCAGAACGTCCGGCACACGTACATCTCGTGGCACATGTAATCGTCGTGCAACCCCTCTCAGTCGCGGACAAAGGTCAAAGTCCAAGGCTTTCGAGACGCCCATGCCAAACGCAGTAAATCCATGGGTGTCGACCGCGATGCGTTCGAGCTCGGCACTGGAGCGCTGACGTACCATGCCTTCAATCGCTGCGCCCGATTGTCTTTGCATCAGCACAATGGGCTGATCGTATATCAGGGGCCATTGGTCGAGCTTGTGCGTATAGACACCAATGCCGCGTCGTTGCCGTCTCGGATCGACTCGTGCGCTAAAAAGGTGACGCGTCGCATCCAAGCTCATTGAATCGCACGACGCCAGTGTGCCTTCTCCCCAAAACCGGGTGATGGGGTGTCGACGCATAAACGCTACACAGACATCGTTGGCCGAGCGCAACGCCGTACCGTTCTCCAGCAGCATCATACAGTCCGAGATCGCCGTGGCGCTGATTTGCGGGATCATCAAGGACACAGCCGCCGCGCTCATATCGGTCCCATGCGCCAACAAGGCGGCATACAAGGTCAACAGTTCATTCCAAGACGTGGGGTCGCGCCCAAGCAACGCGGAGCTGAATCGTATCTGGCTATCGACCTCCATGATGAGCTCTGGAAACTGCACCGTGCCGACTTCTCCAAACAGTGCGTCGCGCACGGGTTCGACTTCCGGCGAGACTTCTTCCGCTTCGAGTTTGCTCAGCGAGAGCTCGTCTTGCTCAATGCTAATGAGCTCCGTGCGTACGGCCTCGGCGACTTGTTCGAGTCCATATTCGAGTTGCTGCGTGTACTTAGACACGTAGCGTTCAGGATCAGTGGGCAGTTTCAGGCTTGTATAGTAGCGTTTTCTCGCCTGCTTCCATTCGCTTGATGGGATCAGCAGTTGTTCTCGGTTTCGATACGATAGGCTATACGACACCCAGATCGAGCCGTTGCGCAGACCCTTACGTAGCTCGAAGAGAATCGCCGTTTCGAAGCCACGCAGTGCACGCTCACGGTCGGGACCATCAATGGTGGCCGACCACAGTGGTGCAAACGAGCTATCAACAGATTCGGGTAGGTGGCGCGCGCGCCGTTCTTGAAGAGCGCGCAGCACACCGATGGCCTCAATCAGCAAGTTACCCCGGTCCCCTTCAAAATCAAGGGCCAGTAGCGCGCGCACAAGCCGACGCACCCGACGCGCATCGTCGGTCATTCGATAACGGGCTTCGGCCGCTTGGCTCGCGAAGCTCGGAACCTGTGAATCGGGAAGCAGTTCAGCAATCGCGCGGCGCAATTCATCGACCGTACGCCCCTGTTCTTGTGCATACGATTGCAGGTGCTGAACACGCCTCTTAAGCGAAACCCCCAACGCCGCATTTGCTGTTCGGACCTTCTCTACGGTCTCGCGTCGAAGTTTTAATATCTCCCGGTCGATAAGCGCAATCAACACATCCGTCTTCTGCAACAATGTCACGCGCAAAAAGCAAACCGCTTCCAGTGTGCGTCGCGGTTCTTTCAACGCCTGCCATCGCGCCGGTCGTCTTCGACGAATGCGTTGTGCAAACTGCTTCTGATGCTCGAGACGCAGCATCTCGAGCGGATACTGATGTACTGCAAGTCCCTTTAGATAATTGACGTACGCCAACTGTTCCTCAAGTGTCTGGCGCGAGGGTTTACCCGGGTTGCCTTGCAACCATTCCAGGACGCTGCGCTTCTTAGAGCGCATTGAACTCAGCGCCGCGAGCCAGCGGCTTCTTTGCGCCGCAGGGATGGCCTTCTCGATCGCACCCAACAGTTCTTGTTCCGCTTGCGGAATCGCCGTGCGCACCAAATCGTTGAGCGTGCGTTCCCCCGGAATGAGCAGTTGATGCTCATAACACCAGCGACGCGCAAATACGACCAACTGCGCGCTGGTCAACGCTTTATACGATTCCTTTTTGATAAGCCCGGTCAGCGCGCGCCGTTGATGCTCGTTCGGTGGACGAAATCCCAACGTCTTGGCCGCCCATTGTTGATGCTCAAACAGCGTGCTGCGCCGAGTGTAAAGCGCCCGCACGGAGGTGAGGGTGGGAACCTCCATCTCGAGCTCGCGTCCTAAGTGGGCGAGCAGCGTCGGTGGCACCATCTCAAAGGCGTACAACGCACAACCGCTCATCTTCATGAACCCCAGATGCAGGGCGGCACCAAGCTGATTCAAAGCGCGTCGGCGCGTGCGAATCGCCCGTCGCTCAGCGTCGTTGAACGAGAAAAAGTAGCTGAGCTCGAATGTGGTTAATTCGCGCGGAAGCTCGTGTTGGCCGAGAAA
>JAAESQ010001142.1 GCA_024229275.1 bacterium
CAGCATGGCCGCCAACAGGCTCACCTCGGCGGCGAATCCGGAGGTACAGCGTTCGTTAATGCCCAGCAAGAGTAACCCGAGATAGAAACCTTGATACCGTCTCTTGCCCCAGCGTTTCTCTTTTCGCCTGAAGTACCTCGCCTTGACCCATATTTCATAACCGTTGGCCGTGCGCACCCACACTCCCTCGCTTTCATGGCTCTTCAGCCGGTGCGGCCATTCTGCAATCAGCTTGCTCTGCGCCTCCTGCATCGGTTCGCAGTCGAGCGAGTGCTGTATTTGTCGGGCTGTAATCAGTGCGGCCTGCTTCTCTGTCAGGTCGCGTATCTCTTGCTCCAATTTCTCGAGCGCTTCCGGCGATTGCGTCGAGCGCGGATTCTCCAGGTAGTCTCGCAACGTATCTTGTATCTCGTCGAGCCTTGCCTGATATTCCTCAGAACCCGCAACTGCCTGAATCTCTTTCACCGCGATATCCCCCGGGGAGGCGCACAAACCCAAGGGTATGTTGAACCTGGCGCAGAGGATTGTCTCGTTGTTTGTTACTTTCCGGCTCGTTGCCTTCTTCGTGGTCACGGGTATCCGCCGACGATCGCCGCCAATTACCCGGCGCG
>JAAESQ010001143.1 GCA_024229275.1 bacterium
CGGGTAACGTTTGGGAGCTGACCGACTCAGGTTCTCCACAACACGGCAAGATCGCAATCGGCGGTTCTTACAAGTCTGATGGCCGATGGCAGGGTGCTACGTTCTTTAACTACTATCTTCCCCCCGGTGATCGTGACAACGATGATGTTGGTTTCCGGGTAGTTCATGCCCCGACTGCGGCTGATCCTGAACTCCATGGGAATTGGGTTCAAATCCCTGGTGGAGAGTTCTGGAGCGGATGTGAGCAGGTGTTTGCTGAAACTCTGGTGCGGAAGTTCGGCCTCAGCAGCGGATCGATTGGAACTCTGACTCAATACGAACATCTCAAGCAGACTGTGTCTGCCTACGAAATCGGCGCACATCCGGTCACGAACTCCCAATATCAACAGTTCGTCGCCGCGACTTCGCATCGCCCTCCGGAAAGTTGGTCGGTCGGTAACAACGACCTGTTTCCAGCTGATGTTGCTCTACATCCTGTGACGGGAGTTACCTTTGACGATGCACGTCAATACTGCCGATGGGCAGGCGGGCGGCTACCGCGGCCGGAAGAGTTCGAACGTGCCTGCCGCGGGCAGGGCGGCCGCTACTATCCCTTTGGTAACACCTTTGACAATTTGCAGTGCAACACCGCGGAGGCGAACCGTGGCAGGACGACTTCAGTCTTCGAGTTCGAAGACGGACGTAGTGTTGAGGGTGTCTGGGACCTGTGTGGCAACGTTGCTGAATGGGTCGATGAACTCAAACAAGGTGGTTGCGCAACTATGGGTGGCAGTCACCAGCAGTCATGTGAGATATACGGCCTTCCGTTCTTTCGGGTCTTCCGAGATGGAGGGGAGAGCCACGATGACGTCGGATTCCGGTGCGTTCGCTAGTGAGATCAGTTGAACACTCCTACGGAGGTAGAAGATGGGAACCATGATTCGCGGAGCGTCGATGATGGTCGGTGTGACGGATCGCGCACAGGCGATTGGTAAGCAGTTCAGGAGTCGCGGTGTCAATCTTTGGGTCGGATCCGGAATCGCTGCAGTGCTGTCTGTCGTAGGTTATGCGGCGCTGATTCCTTTTAGAGGGAGCTATTTTCACACCTTGTTCTACGAGCGAGGGCCAATTCCGTACCTGTGTACCTTTCTCTTCTTCCTGTGTCTGGTTTTGCTGGGGCTAAAACTCTTTCGCGTCCGAATCGAGGCGGCAGCCTTGGAGTCCGGGCTGAGCAGACAGCTGATGGCAATCGCCAAGAGTGCGCGGCAGGACCGCGCTGTGGCCGAGGAACAGGCGCAGCAGCTACTGGCAGGTGCGAAGGATGTCGAGAAGGACCTCTTGGTGACCGCTCGGTTGCGACGTGCCATTTCCGAAACCGCGAGTGGCGCTGGCGCGGCCGAGATTGGCGCTGCCATGACAGACCAGGCCGACACGGATGCCCAGGTAGCCGATTCGAGCTTCTTTCTCGTCAAGTTCCTCATCTGGGTAGTGCCGATTCTGGGTTTCGTGGGCACCGTGGTCGGCATCGCTGCAGCCATCGGAAACTTCGATTCCATCGTGCAGGGTTCGGAGAGCCTGACAGCCATCAAGGGTCAAATGGGGGGCATCACCGCGAGCCTCGGTATTGCCTTTGAAACTACTCTGATCGCACTCGTGATGAGCGCCCTCATGATGCTTCTTCTAGCTGTTGTGCAGAAACGTGAGGAAGATACGCTGGCCATCATTCACCAATGGGTGATGGAAGAACTCGCGGTTGGCGGCTCTGGTGATGCGGCTCTTCCGATACCTGCAGCTGCCGCCGCTGCCCCTGGTCTGCACAACGGACTCGGTGGAAGCGGAACTGGTGGCGAGGACCTCGGCGATGTGCTTCGAAAGCTGCAGGAGATCGAGGAGTCACACAACAAAGAACTCGAGCAGCTGTGTGCCTCATTGTCGGAGAATGCTGCAGCAATGGGTAGTGCGAATCAAATAGCTGAGAGCTTGCAGGCGACGCAGGAGATCCAGGTACAGCTCAAGCAGTCCATTGAACAATTCACTTCGGTCACAAATCGATACATTGCAGCGCTGAGCAAAATCTACAACCTTGGAGAATGAAGCATGGCACGCGCACGACGCAATCGCGAGGTCAACATCTTCAACTTCTCGTTTCTCGATATTCTGGCGTGCACGGTCGGCGCCTTGACCTTCATCCTTGTGATGGTCGTGGTGATCAATGTCGGGAGTTTGCCGGCCGACCTCGTGACAAAGCTCGACCGCATGGCCGAAGAACTCGATGACACGAGGGCTGAGAACGAGGCAGCAGGAATAGCGCTGGAAAATCAGATCGTCAAGGACGATCTGATCACCAGCCAGGAAGAGGATATCGAGAAGCTCAGCGCTGACCTCGACGCTGCACTAGCGCAGGCCCTCGCGGCCGAGCAAGAGGCTGCGATGAATAGAGACATCATCGACGCCATGTCCGCGGGACAGGCCCAGGATGAAGTAACGCAGGAGGAGATTCAGAGACTGATCAACGAGTTGGCAACTTCCCGGGCTGATGTCGAAAGAATGGAAACCCAGCTCGCAGCCGCCAACCAGACCCTCGTTGAAATGGAGGAGAGTCCCTCAACCTCAAACACCACCGAGGAAAACTGGTGGCACCGACTGGGGATGTGGCGTTGGCTGGTGATGGTCGTCGGCGGGGTGATGCTGCTCCTTGGGTTGCTCGCGCTCTGGAGCATTGCTCATCTCATCTATCTTCAAATTGTGAAGGGTGAGACGATCGTAAGCCATCGAGTGAAGAAGCAGGCACCTGGATTGGGCTAGGAGGCGAGTTGTGAGGTTGCATAGCTGCGCACTGACACTGGTGATGATTCTAGGATTGACTGTCCCCTGCTATGGAAATGATCTGAACGACTGCTGGGAAGCCGCCCGTGTTGCGACTTCGGGAATTGCGGCTGCCGAACATGACCATCAACTGAGATTACGCGCAAGTGACGATGGCGGAACACGGTGGGATCGGTTGGCCGAGTATCTGATCAGTCAGCTCGAACTGATCGGGATAGAGGAGCGGCGCAGAGACAATCTCGCAGACGTTGCTGCCGAGCATTTTCCGGGTCTGGCACAGTCAACATGGCATCCGCTCAAGGCCGTTCTTTCCGATGTGTTGAGCGGAGAAGAGTTGATCCGCCTTGAGACTTCTCCCGGATGCGTAGCTCATCCCAGCTCGGTAGCAAAGCTAGAAGCTGATCTGGTGGACGTAGGTGTCGGAGATGGGCCGGATAGCTACCTAGGGAAAGACGTTTCGGGCAAACTTGTTCTCGCCTCAGGGAACCTCGCCGAGATCTACCGTGAGGCTGTACTGGACCGAGGCGCCCTCGGCGTCATTTCCTACTTCGAGGATGAACTGGATCGAGGGATACTCGATCCAGAGCAACTACCACGTCAGACTTTCGCAGACGGCAACACAGGAAGCATACGGCCCGGGACGTTTGCTATGACGGTGATGCAGGGAAC
>JAAESQ010001144.1 GCA_024229275.1 bacterium
CACATCACCTTCTTCGAACACGTAGTCAGCGTCCGGGAGTTCGTCAATGATGCGCTCCCCTCCCTCGATCGTCCGCTTGATGAGAAGGATGGTGACACGGTATCGGCTGCGAACGTCGAGCGAACCCAGGCTTCTGCCGAGGAAACTCAGTGGTGCCGGGACTTCGGCCATGCTCATACCCCGCACGCCGGGCAGCGCGCGAGTAACGGGACCATGGCTAGCGGCGAGCGCCATGCTGGAGGCCATGTCACGCTTCAGCAGCTCCGCATTGTACGCCTCGATCACATCTTGTGGCCAAAGTGACCCGATCAGGCGCCCGTCTTCGACAACCGGTGCTTGGAAACGATAGTTGCCGAAGCGTCGCATCACCTCGTCTAGGGAATCACCGGGGGCAAAGACCGGGAAGCCGGCCTCCCGCATCATGTCCTTGGCAATGATCAGCGAGCCGACCGATTGCGGGTCGGCCAACAGTGGTCTGATGTCGTCGGTGGTGATCGTGCCGAGTAGCTTCTGATCATCGTCAACCACGAAGATCGCCTCACCGGGGCTGTCGACAAAATGAGAGAGCACCGGGATCAATCCCTCCGCTTTGCCCACCTGTTCGCAGTCAGGTCGCATCGCCTGTGATGCGGTGACATGCTCGAGCACGTTGACGGAGAGGCCGCGGCGAATGTCGACTCCTCGACGCAGCAGCTTGAGCGTGTAGATCGATGCCTTCTGCAGTTGGGTGGCGAGCAAAGTCGCAATGATGCAGCTGATCATCAGCGGAAGAATGATCTTGTAGTCGCCCGTGAGCTCAAAAATCATGACAATCGCAGTGATCGGTGCGTGCGTGCCGGCGGCCACAACCGCGCCCATTCCAACAAGCGCGTAGGCGCCTGGTCCCGCAGACGAAGCGGGCCACAGGGAGTGAACCACCGTGCCAACCGCACCACCCAGAGTCGCTCCGATGAATAGCGATGGGGCGAACACGCCGCCGGAACCACCTGAACCGATGGTCAGAGAAACGGCAAGGATCTTGACGAGGGCAAGAATCATCAAGAGCTGCAAACCCATGTTTCCACGTAGCGCCTCGTTGATCGCCTCGTATCCCACCCCGAAAATCTCGGGATATCGAAGTGCAATCACGCCGATCAGAAGGCCGCCCAGCGCCGGTTTCAGGAACGACGGCATCCGAATGGAATCGAAAAGATCCTCAGCACCATAAAGTGCACGCACGAAGAGAAGGGCGCCGAGACCGGCAATGAGCCCGAGCACCGCGTACGCTACGAGTTCCCCGGCGCTAACCAGGCTGTACTGGGGGACCTCGAACGCCGGGAAGTCCCCGAGGAAGTGTCGACTGACCACGGTGGCGACCACCGACGAGATCACGATTGGCGAAAACTGCGTGACACCGAAGTCACCAAGAATGATCTCGACCGAGAACAAGGCCCCGGCGACCGGAGCGTTGAAAGTGCCAGCAATGCCTGCCGCCGCGCCACAACCAACCAGAGTGCGCAGCCGGCGTTCGCCGATCCGCAGCCACTGGCCGATCGCCGAACCGATGGCTGAGCCGATTTGGACGATCGGGCCCTCGCGGCCGACGGATCCTCCGGATGCGATACAGATTCCGGAGGCGAGCAACTTGGCGAGAACCACTCGTGGTCGGATCCGTCCACCTCTCAGCGCCACCGATTCCATGACCTCGGGTACACCGTGGCCCTTGGCCTCGGCAGCGAAGCGAGCAATGATCAAACCCACTAACAATCCGCCTGCGGAGGGCACAGCCAACTTCCACCACGCCGGAAGAGCGCGAATATAGTCGAGACTGACGAGATCGGAACGCCACGCAACAGATTGAAAGAAATGAATGCACTCACGAAACCCGATGGCGCCGAGACCGCCAAGCAAACCGATCACAATGGAAACAAGCACCATGTAGATGTGCTCGGTTTGCTTGAGCGCGTCGTACCCGCGAGTCAGCAGACCCAAGACCGCTGCCGGTCGGGCATTTGAGCGCAGTGATTCACCAATTCGATGGATGAGTGATCTCCTTCAATCGACCTTCAGCATCATCGCCAACCTGGATCGTTCTCGCGCCTCCTGCGTCTTGGAAGATCTCGGCCATTGAGCTGAGATCTTCCCATTCGAAGACACAGCAGGAGATCACTTCGTTGACGCTGCTCACGGTAACACGCCCAATGCGTTTGTCGGATCTACAGATTTGACATCAGGAATCTCAATGGATATAGTCATGCGGAGAGTTGTTGAACTGATTTCTCGAACCACCCGCTATGCATTTCATCTCCTCGGCGTTCTAGCTCGCCGACCTCACGACCTTGTGCGTGGAGAAGAGCTGTTCAAGCTAACCGGAGTGCCTGCCAACTACCTTTCGAAAATTATGAACCAACTTCGCAAGCACGGATTCGTCGAGTCCCAGAAGGGCTGGGGAGGCGGATTCCGACTTCAGGACGCAGCCCTGGATCGACCTATACGAGAGATCGTCGATGCTCTTGAGGGACCGCTGTACGGGCAGAACGAATGCGCCTTCGGACTCCCCGAGTGCGACTGTGACCATCCTTGTCCCCTTCATGAAAAGTGGGAGAAGGTCCGACTCGCTTCAGATCAAATGCTCGAAGAAACACAGATCGGCGACCTCGCGTTCGGAGAACGGTAGGTGTTTTTTTGTTTCTCAACGGATATATGCATGCTTTAAGCAGGAGAATCTCATTTGGCCCGCAACGCGGGCTGTCAACTGATCAATAAGGAGGAGTCTTAATGTCCTATCGTAAGCTCTGGATCGCCTTCATTTTGGTGATCGTCGGTTCGTTTTCAGTGCTTGGCTACTACGGGGCCGAGATCTACCGCTCTGCGCCTCCCGTTCCCGATCGCGTAGTGACCACCAGCGGTAAGGTGCTGTGGAAAGGCGCCGACATCAAGGATGGGCAAAACGTCTGGCAGTCGACCGGCGGCCAGGAACTCGGCACGGTATGGGGCCACGGCTCGTATGTTGCCCCTGACTGGTCTGCGGATTGGTTGCACAAGGAGGCCGTCTACATCCTCGACCGCTGGGCCGAGACGGAGTACGGGACTTCCTTCGACCACCTCGACGTAGAACCCGCTGCTGCGCTCAAAGCGCGATTGCAGGCTTCCCTGCGCAAAAACACATTTGACTCGGGCAGCGGCGATCTGGTTGTTTCGGATCTGCGCGCAGAGGCGATTCTGGAAACCGCATCTCACTACCGCCGGTTATTCAACGACGACCCGGCCCTCGCCGACCTGCGCGAGGCCTACGCCATGAAGGAACCCACGGTCTCGGATCCCGAACGTCTGGACGACCTGACGGCCTTCTTCTTCTGGACATCGTGGGCGTGCGTGACCGAACGCCCTGGCAAAGCCATCACCTACACCAACAATTGGCCGCCCGATGAAACTGTCGGCAATGTGCCGCAACCGGCACTGCACCTCTGGACCGGTTTCTCGGTGATCCTGTTGATCGCCGGAATCGGCCTCCTGGGATGGTGGTACGCCAGTCATCGCGAGGAAGATCTTGCCCCGTCAGAGTTTCCTGAGAACGATCCCCTACTTGGGCTCAATCCGACACCATCGATGCGCGCAACTCTCAAGTACTTCTGGGTTGTGACGGCTTTGATCCTAGTCCAGGTAATCCTTGGGGCGATCACCGCCCACTATGGCGTAGAGGGCAGCGGATTCTACGGCTTCGACCTTTCCGAATACCTGCCGTACTCGCTCGCTCGAACCTGGCACGTCCAACTTGCGATCTTCTGGATCGCGACGTCATGGCTCGCGACCGGCCTCTTCATCGCTCCTGCGGTGTCCGGACACGAGCCCAAGTTCCAGCGCCTCGGCGTCAACGTACTGTTCGGCGCACTACTGATCATCGTGGTTGGATCCCTGACCGGACAGTTCCTCTCAATCATGCAGCGTCTCGGCTTCGAAACCGGCTTCTGGTTTGGCCATCAAGGTTACGAGTACGTCGACCTCGGCCGCTTCTGGCAGATCTTCCTGCTCGCAGGCCTCTTCATCTGGCTCGGGCTCATGGTGCGCGCGATCCTGCCAGCGCTGAAGCGTGAAAGTGACAGCCGCCCGTTGCTCGGGATGTTTGTCATCGCGTCGGCTGCGATCGCGCTCTTCTACGGTGCCGGCCTGATGTGGGGCCGCCAGACAAATCTCGCAATCGCCGAATACTGGCGCTGGTGGGTTGTTCACCTTTGGGTCGAAGGATTCTTCGAGGTCTTCGCCACCGTGGTGATCGCATTTCTCTTCGTGCGCCTTGGTTTGCTTCGCACCAAGACCGCCAACGTCGCGGTGCTGTTCTCCACAAATATCTTTCTTGCCGGAGGAATCATCGGCACGTTCCACCATCTTTATTTCACCGGCACGCCAACTGCGATCTTGGCCCTCGGCGCTACTTTCTCGGCCCTCGAGGTAGTTCCGCTGGTGCTGATGGGATTCGAGGCTTATCACAACCTCACCCTGAGCCGTGCCAAACCCTGGCTCAAAGCCTACAAATGGCCGATCTGGTGCTTCATCGCGGTCTCATTCTGGAACCTCGTCGGCGCCGGCGTGTTCGGTTTCCTCATCAACCCGCCAATTGCGCTCTACTACATGCAGGGCCTCAACACTACTGCCGTCCACGGTCACACCGCGCTCTTCGGTGTCTACGGGATGCTCGGCATCGGGCTGATGCTCTTCGTGCTCAAAGGCTTGGCTGCACGCAACGTCTGGAAAGACGGCGTCCTCAGCTTTGCCTTCTGGTCGATCAACATCGGCCTCGCGCTGATGGTGTTCATCAGTGTTCTTCCAGTTGGCCTCGCTCAGACCGTGGCGTCCATTCGGGACGGTCTCTGGTACGCACGTTCGGCCGAGTTTCTGCAGCAACCGTGGCTCGATACCCTACGTTGGCTGCGGGTTATCGGCGACACCGTCTTTGCCGCCGGTACTGTTGCACTGACCTGGTTCGTCATCGGACTCAAGACCGGTTGGTCGGTACGCGACGAGGCGGATCTCCCGACCGCAGAGTAACGAACAACGGAGGAATCTCTCCTCCATCATTTCAATAAGCGCGGCGCACCGACTTGGTGTGCCGCGCCTTTTCTATGTGGTCAACGAAACCAGAAACGACAACTCTACTGGGTGCTACTCCACATCGTCCAAGAAGCGAGTACGCACCACTGACATCAGCCTGAACTCACGTCGACCCTCGGCTGCGCGAACGAGCAGGGAGTAGATGACAGGCAAGACGATCAGAATCAAAACGGTAGCGCCAAGCAAACCAAAGATCACTG
>JAAESQ010001145.1 GCA_024229275.1 bacterium
AACGGGTAGCCCGCACTTCTCAGAAACTTCCGGATATTTTAGCGAGAACAACGAGTAACGGAAGCGCGCTCCGGCGGGGGAGTTTGAGGGAGAGCGCCGGGAGATCGGTGAGGTGTAGTGAATGAGAGTTTCATACAGAGAAGGAGTAGTGACCCACTCTGACCCCGAGTCATGCGCAGTGCGTCGTGAGGCGAGCTGCGAAGCGTTGACAGGGGAACGTGAATGCTGGGTATTGAGCCGTGAAAGACCCGTACTTTGGAGCGTTTCCGTCTTCCTCATGCGCGGGAACAACATCAGGCGTAGCGATAGCACGAGTTGCGTCAGGGCTCCACGCGGTCCGAGACCCCATGCGAACACGGAAGCACCTCACACGGGAACCGGGAGATCCCACGACTGGCCACGGAGATGGCGCCGAGGTCCGAGCCGTGAACCCAAAGGGGCACGACGGCGATGAACGGTCGAGGGAAGTCGGACAGCCGCATAGTACCGGAGAAGCGACCGAACAAAGGAGGTGGTGCGCCACCTCCGGCGGAGGACGTGGAGGGAAGGGGGCTGGCCAAGAGGAACACGGGCAGGCAAACCAGGCACCGGGCGCAGGACCGGAGGCGTCTGCAACAAGAGCTTGACCGTGTACGGCAGGTAGCAGAGCGAGACAAGGAAGTGAGGTTCACGACGCTATGGCACCACGTGTACTCGATCGATAGACTTCGAGAGTCGTACTACGCAACGAAGCGAGACGGTTCAGCGGGAGTGGATGGAGAGACGTGGCAGCACTACGGAGAGGAACTCGAGAGGAATCTCGAAGACCTATCCGGCAGACTGCAACGCGGAGCGTACCGAGCAAAGCCAGTCAAGCGGGCATATGTCCCGAAGGAAGACGGAAGAAAGCGCCCGATCGGAGTGCCAGTGCTGGAGGACAAGATCGTTCAGCGGGCAACGACGGAGGTGCTCAACGCTGTTTACGAGGCGGACTTTCTCGGATTTTCCTATGGATTTCGGCGGGGTAGAAGCCAGCACAATGCGCTGGATGCACTCGCAGTCGGAATCGAGAAGCGGAAAGTGAACTGGGTGTACGACGCAGACATTTGTGGATTTTTCGATGCCATCGACCACGAGTGGCTGGTGAAATTCGTCGAACACCGGATAGCGGATCAGCGCGTCATCCGCCACATCAAGAAGTGGCTGAAAGCGGGCGTGCTGGAGGATGGAGTGTGGCAAATAGGCAAGAAGGGGACGCCGCAAGGGGGCAGTATCAGTCCACTTTTGGCGAACATCTACCTGCACTACGCACTCGATCTGTGGGTTCGAGCATGGAGGCGGAGCGCTGCTGCACGAGGAGACATGATCTACGTGCGGTACGCGGACGATTTCGTGATCGGATTCGAACGAAAAGAGGTAGCTGAACGATTTCAGGCGGAGCTGTGTGAAAGACTGAGGAAATTTGGACTCGAGCTTCACTCGACCAAGACCCGTCTCGTCGAATTTGGCCGTTACGCGGCCAGGGATCGGCGGCGACGGGGAGAGGGAAAGCCGGAGACGTTTTCATTTCTTGGTTTTACGCATATTTGCAGCACGACCAGAAAGGGCCGATTCAAGCTATTGCGGCAAACCAAAGCGAAGAAATTCCAGGGCAAGCTGAAGGAGATCAGAACTGAACTCCGACGACGGATGCACTGGCGAATCGCAGAGGTCGGCTCGTGGCTGAAGAAAAAACTGGAAGGTCATTATCGCTACTACGGGGTCCCCGGCAACTTACCGGCACTGAAGAAGTTTCGGTATGAAGTCGGGAGGACGTGGTATTGGACGCTTCGACGACGAAGTCAGAAGACCAATGTGACGTACGAGACCCTGAGCCGTCTGGAGAAGCAATGGTTACCGGCACCGCGACTAACCCATCCTTATCCCGATCAGCGACTGCGCGTTTGACTCGAGGCAGGAGCCCAGTGCG
>JAAESQ010001146.1 GCA_024229275.1 bacterium
GCGACGACATGCCCGGTGCGGCCGTCACGGCGGGCAAGGTCATCTTCACCGGTTCGATGGACGATCTCTTCTACAGTGACCTCATCCTGGTCTGGTCCGGCAACCCGACCTTCACCCAGATCCCCAATGCACACTTCATCAACGAGGCACGCTACAAGGGGGCCTACATTGCCACCATTACGCCCGACTTCAGCCCCTCTGCGATTCATTCCGACGAATGGGTACCGGTCAACATAGGCACGGATGCGGCTCTGGCGCTTTCGATGGCGCAGGTCATCGTCGAGGAGAAGCTCTACAAACCCGACTTCATGGCTGAACAGACGGACATGCCGCTACTGGTGCGCCTCGATACCGAGAGATTCCTACGCGAGAGTGATTTGAGCCGAAAAGGCGAAGACGATGTGTTCTACGTCTTCGATACCGCGAAGAAGAAGGTGGTCGAGGCACCCAAGCGCAGTCTGGAGCTGGATGGCATCAAGCCCGCATTGGAGGGAGTGTTTGATGTCGAGACCCGCGACGGAACGGTGAAGGTCACTACGGTTTTCGAGCGCCTGAAGGTTCAGCTGGAAGGTTACACCCCGGAGCAGACCGAGAAGATCACCAGCGTCAAGGCCGCCCAGGTGCGGGGGCTGGCAAGGCGCATCGGCAAAGCCAGGGCGTGCTGCAATATCTGTA
>JAAESQ010001147.1 GCA_024229275.1 bacterium
ACGGACCGAAACAGGCGTCAGGCTGCACACCGTGGCAATCGGGCCGGTGTTATCCTGAACCAGAGACTCAAAGACGTCCGGAGCAGAGTCGACCGAGTAGGCATGACGAATAACGACGCCTTGAAGCTGACGGCTACGCCCTTGCTTGGGCAAGGGACACCACCCTGCAGGGAATGCTGGGCAAATTGTGGTGTCGAGGCCGACGAGGAGATGCGAGAAACCGACCGGCTGGAGGACGAGCTCTCGCCGCTGCCCGAAAATATCACGCGCATAAGAAAGCTCATTTCGACTCTCGAGCTCTGCCATCACAAGGCCGAGCGCTGGGTCACGAATATCATCGAGGCGATCGGCGAGGGAGATACATCTAAGGGACTCGGCACTCGAACGGCCAGTGAGCTCCATCCGGCGGAGCGTGACTGGATAAACGCCTGCACGGCGCTTTCAGCCTGGTGTGCCGGACAACCGGCCGCTTCCGTCGAAATCAAGATAGGGGGCCGATCAGCGAGCTGTCTGTTGAGCAAGCTCGGTCAGCGCTCGGCTCTCAAGGAGTGGCAGGTTCAGCGCGTGATTGAACGCATTCGCGAGTTCATCGGCTGGCCTCGTTCGATGCACCATGATGACTCGGCGTATGTCTTCATGGAGGAGTGTGGCGCTGATTTCGAACCACCGCGGGATGCTGTATGTCCCGAGTATCATCGTGAGCACGAAGATTTCTGGAAACAGACCATACAGGCCCGTATCCACGATACCGTGGATGGCGAGGCTGGTGACATATCCCTGGCCGTGGCCATCGACGTGATGTTTCCCTGCAACTGGAA
>JAAESQ010001148.1 GCA_024229275.1 bacterium
CATGGGATCCAACAACCAGATGTGGTTCGTAGCGGGCGTGAGCCCTCCTAGCCTCCGGCGTCTTTCTGACCAGGGCGTCACAAGCTGCGACAAGATCTTCGGCAGCCACCAGGCGAGCTGGATCGAAGTTGCCGGTGAGGACGTTCTGACCGGCCGCTGCCCGAAAGGCCGGGAGTTCGTTGTCCGTCAATTCATCGAGGTACTGCAATCGCCGCCGTGCGGCACGCTCATCCACGACGCTTTCATAATCGTGGAGCGATCCTTCTGGCTCACCGCGAATCACAAAGAACGCCCTCCTTGAGCACAGAGCGTGGGAAGTGACGGCTTCGGTAGTGATGAAATGGTTCATGTCAAAGTCTCCAGGAAAAGCACAAGAAATGGCCCCCGAACAGCGTTGGAAGTGCCGCGTTCGCTGCGCAGACTTCCCTCAGTATGGTTCCATCTGTCGCCGTGTGGGCATTTCTCTGTTGACGGATCGTAGCCCGCTGTTCCGGCTCCCGGTATAGCCAGCCCGATATGGTGCCGCCGTCCTATCAACCAATAGCTATTGCAGGATTCCGACAAAACGAACGTTGAACTAAACCGCTACGCGGTGGGTTGTTATCGGGGCGACATGATCACGTGATGGAGGGCCGGTCTTATCGATTAGGCCGATTATTCCAATTTGCGCTGGGCGGAATCGTAAGCCATCTTTCCGTGACGCGATGACGCGTCGGAAAGGTGGACAAATGAATCCGCTACGACAACGCTATATCGACGACCTGCGGCTGAAGAACTTCTCACCCGGTACGATCAAGGTGTACGTCCATGCCGTCGCCAAGTTTGCGCGACACTTCGGACAGTCGCCAGATACGCTGAGCGGGGAAGATGTTCGCGCGTATTTCGTCCATCTCCTCGACCGAGGCATAGCTCGTAGCAGCTGCGTGGTGGTTCGCAGCGCGTTACGGCATCTCTACGCAAACACCCTGGGTCGTCCGGATTGCCTGGAGGCCGTGCCACGTCCCAAACGAGAACGGCGGCTGCCGGTCGTACTCAGTCGCGAGGAAGTACGGCGACTGTTCGCGAAGGTCACGAATCTCAAGCAGAGAGCCCTCTTCATGGTGGCCTATGACGCCGGGCTACGACTGTCGGAGCTACGCAACCTCCGCGTCAACGACATCGACAGTCAACGGATGGTGATCCGCGTCCGGCAAGGCAAGGGGAAGAAGGATCGCTACGCACGGCTGACGCCAGGACTGCTCAAGCTGCTGCGGCAGTACTGGCGCGAGTATCAGCCCCAGAGTTGGTTGTTCCCCGGCGCTTCGATGGACAAGCGTTACGACATGGCCACTCCAGGACAGCTGCTCAAAAAGGTCTGCCGCAAGGCCGGCATCACCAAGCGAGTCAGCATGCACACGCTACGGCACAGTTTCGCTACCCATCTGCTAGAGGCGGGCGCCAACCTCCGTATTATCCAGCAGATGCTGGGCCATGAGAAGATCCAAACTACCAGTTTGTACACGCATATTTCGTTGGAGGAACTGCGGGAGGCGCCCAGCACGATGGACTTGCTCCAGCCCGATCAGACCGGCGACGCCGAGAAAGACGCCTCATGAACGCGACACTGGAAGTCGCCGATGTCTTCCGCGACGGTGAAGATCGCTTCCGGGCTCGATATGGGAAGACGCTCTCACCCGCTCAACGCCAAGTGCTACGCGCCGTCCTCCGTTGTCGCACGGCGGCGTTGGGCGGCCACGTCCAATGCTGCGACGACTGCGGCCACCAACAGATTCAATACAACTCTTGCCGTAACCGCCATTGTCCCAAGTGCCAGGCAATGGCCCGTGCCGCCTGGCTCGAAAAGCGAGAAAACGAATTACTTCCCGTGCCCTACTTTCATGTGGTGTTCACCTTACCCCAAGAACTGGCGCCCCTGGCCCTGCAAAATCAACGGATGGTCTACGGCGCTCTGTTCCGGGCCGCCGCCCAGACGCTGTTGGAAATTGCCGCCGATCCCAAGCATCTGGGAGCGAAAATCGGCTGCCTGATGGCTCTGCACACCTGGGGCCAGAACCTCACGCATCACCCACACGTGCATGCGATTGTCAGCGGTGGCGGCCTCTCGCCCGACGGCTCGCGCTGGATTCACGGTCGACGCGGCAAACGCCGCAAGTCGTTCTTTGCGCCGGTGAAGGTTCTCAGTCGCGTCTTCCGGGGCAAGTTCATGGCTTCGCTGAAAGAGGCTTTCGCCGCCGGAAAGCTCGGCTTCCATGGTCAACTCAAGTCGCTGGGCAACCCAGCCGCCTTCGAGCAGTTGTTGAATCGGGCCGTCCGCCACGATTGGGTCGTGTACGCGAAACGACCCTTCTCTTCTCCGCTTTGCGTGCTCAAGTATCTGGCTCGCTATACTCACCGCGTGGCCATCTCCAATCAGCGACTGGTCGGTCTGCGCGATGGTCGAGTGAGCTTTCGCTACAAGGATTACGCCAGCGGTCAACACGACAAAGTCATGACCCTGGAAACCCCGGAGTTCCTCCGTCGCTTCCTGATGCACACCCTGCCCAAGGGGTTCGTCCGCATCCGCTACTACGGCTTCCTGGCCAACCGCCAGCGGAACCAGCGTCTCGATCAATGCCGCGAACTGTTGGGTGTTCAGCCACGACCGAACGAACCGGCGCTCGACGACGCCGTCCCGGCGGAAGAAGACGCCCAGTCGCGGCAATCCTGTCCGACATGCCCCGCCTGCCAACGCGGAAAGCTAGTCATCATCGAACACGTATCTCCCTCACCACCACTGCGACTGCGCCGCCCCCATATGCTCACTGCTCGCGAGACGCTTGCCAAGTGGTTCGACACCTCGTAGGCCAGGGATTTCTTCGCATGCCCCCGTTGACAGTTATTCACGATTCCGACGTGTTGTGGGACCCTTACGCGCTCATCTCTTTGGCGGCCTGTCGCAACTCGCACATCCCATACAACAGCAACGCCGCTTATCCGCCGATCATCACCTGCTCGGACCTCTGCGAGCATCCACCCCGCCAAGGCTGACTCCAGCCGCCGGATTGAATCCCCATAGCCGCGGTTTAGTTCATCGCACGTTTATCCGATGTGCCGGTCCACCCGCTTACGCAGCTTCCCAACTCAAACCACGGCACCTCGGATAAACTACTACACGTTTTCTCGGACAGCCACGGCGGCTGGCCGGGGGCCGGCAGCACGCCCCGTCCGACCGCATCATCGACGGCATCGACCAGACGGCCCTACTGTTGCCGATCGCCCTTGTCGCATATTGCCCAGAGACGCTTGCCGAGCACGGCAAACACGACCCCGTTGGCAACGCAATGGCTGCTGTAGACCGTGTTCCGACCATTCTCAATACCGCCGCGCAACTGGAATCTCTGACTCGCCGAGAGGATGGTCTGCCCGAGATACAACTTCCCATCCGTCACCAGCGGCGAACTGAAGCACGTCCCAAGTTTCCGCGTGGAATGCTTCCAGTAACAAGCGCCGCTGTCCGCGTCCAGGCAATGGACCGTGTTGGCCGTGTCCGCAACGAACACCAAACCATCCGCTACCGCCACTGTGGAGACGCTTTGATTCAGGTCATTGTATGACCAGATCTTGCCCTTCTCCGTGAGGTCGCCGGTCTTGGCTGCGTCGATACAGACAACGCTTCCCTTGCTGTCTCTTCCGCCGTGATTCGGATCGCCGCCGATCGCCACGTACACTCGGTTATTCCAGCAAACTGGAGTGCCGATGATGTCGCAGGGATGTCCGCGGCCGTCTCCCTTGGTTTCGTGCGGGTAGAACGGGAGCTTCTTGTAATCCGGCGGAATACAGTCGCACCACCAGATCTTCTTCAAGAGCGGCACATCGGGGACGGTCGCCGTCGGAATGGTGTCGACAGGCGTCATGGTCGGCACTTTTCGCGAAAAGCGAAACTCCAGTGGAAGAGCGGGCTTGGGCAAGCTGGAAAGAAGGTCGATTGAACGAGCATATTCCGAGGCCGAAAGC
>JAAESQ010001149.1 GCA_024229275.1 bacterium
GAGCTCGCGCAAGCTCTGGAACCTTTTGTGTTGGAGAACGCTCGCAGCTACACGCCGCTGCGGCGCGCGGCGAATATGCAGGGTGGAAAGCGAAACTCGCGTTGGAAGCTCATCGTCAACCTCGAAGTGGAGCCAGACGAGTGATTCCCAGGGACTACATCACAGCTTGGAGAGCGCATGCTCCCTGGCGGCTTGACGCTCAAGTCGAGCAAGACCTTGTCATCAGCCGCGCTATCGTCAGTCTTTTTGCAGTTCCCGAGGTGGCTGGCAGTCTGGCTTTCCGTGGCGGTACAGCCCTGTACAAGCTCTACCTCACTCCTCCAGCGAGATACTCCGAGGACATAGATCTGGTCCAGGTTCGGGCAGAGCCCATAGGCGAGACCCTAGACCGGGCGCGTGCCGTGCTGGACCCATGGCTCGGAAAGCCACGTCGTGTCTTCAAGGAGGGGCGGGTCAACATGGCGTACCGTTTCGAGTCGGAGGACGCACCGCCTCTGAAGCTTCGGCTCAAGGTGGAGATCAACACGCGGGAGCATTTCACCGAGCTCGGCGTCAAGCGTGTTCCCTTCGAGGTCTCGAACCCTTGGTTCAGCGGTGCGGCAGACGTCTCGACCTATGAACTCGACGAGCTGCTTGGCACAAAGCTACGAGCCCTCTATCAGAGGAAGAAAGGGCGCGACCTCTTCGACGTCTGGTACGCCCTGGACCAGGGGTGCATCGACCCACCGACACTGCTGGCCTGCTTTGATAGGTACTTGACGGAGGACGGTCAGAGAGTTTCTCGGGCGCAGTTCGAAGCGAACCTCCATGAGAAGGCCGGTGACCGCGACTTCCGCGAAGACATCATTCCGCTCCTGAGGTTGGGCGTGAAGTGGAACTTCGACGATGCTCTGCGCGAAGTGCTCGACAAAATCATCGAGTGCTTGGCGGGGGAGCCTTGGAAGGGTGATGGGAACTGATGAGTTGGCATCGCACGGCAAATTGACCACTGCCAAATCCATAACGATCTTCGTGCTCTTCGTGGTTCAAAAACTCGTACGCTTCAGTTCAGTAACCCATCCCACCGAAGCCACCATCATCGAATGAGTGTGCCCCCGTCCGCTCTCATCTTTCATCTTTCTGCTTTCATCTTTTCAAAATGCCGTTCGCCCTCCCCGTCGACACGCGCGTGAGGTTTGAACCACGAAGATCGCTAAGCACACAAAGAAAACGCAAAGAAGAGAGAAATAGCGGATCTATGAATCCGCCCCTTTTCCCCCTTAGCGATCTTCGTGCTCTTTGAGACTCATAAAGAAGGCTCCTCCAATCGAGCGGTATGCTCGAGTTCCCAAAAACCCTTTAAAGGAGGAGGAGC
>JAAESQ010001150.1 GCA_024229275.1 bacterium
CTACATTATGGGAAGCATCGCGTAGCATCGTAAGAAAGAGCGACTACAGTGGTTTCGGATGCATGGGGTTCAAGTATCTCGAAAATGTTCCAAAGCTAATTGAAATAAATGCAAGAATATGTGGTATGGCGCTATCACGTCCACGAGTAGGAAGATATATGATCATGTCGTTTTACAATCGTTCTAAGCGATGTTTACGCTCAACTCATTGAGTTAACGATCTGTTTCGTTAATGCGGGCACGCTATGCGTGCCTCGCAGCTGCGCTTTGCGCAGCCAGTTTTGATGTTTGCTTCAGCTGCACGGCCGACAAAGATGGCTGGGCCAAGGCTTCTGGTGCAACACACTCTGTGTCGCAAGTAGCATGTTCACCGTAGCCAGCTCATCCCTGTCGTCCACGTGCAACAAAAGGTTGCAAACGCCTCCGTCAGTCTTGTGGACTCGGACTCGCTTGCCATCGTTTTTCGTTGAACCATCCCTCAGTTCTCCTCCACCACACGGACACTGCTTCGATGTGCGAAACTCGTCGATCAGAACCGTCACCGTCCGCACAGCCAACCGTTTCAGAAGCTGCTTTTTCTTCGGCATCGACGGATTGCCCCTCATCGTGCACTTGAACGTTCCGTCGCCCACGAAGACGGTTCGCCGTGCATCCACTTCACGTGCCAGACGCCTTTTTCTGTATGAGCCTCAGACGCAGCGCTTCGCGTTCGTCGTCCGCGATTGGCTGCCGTTGCACTACTCGTTTGAATCGCGACGTTGAACGGTCGGCCATCCGGTCTGCGACGCGACAGAGAAAGCTCTCCAATGTTTTGGTGCACTTCCATCGGAACAGAGCGCGCAGATCGGCCATCAGCTCTTCCGACCTCGC
>JAAESQ010001151.1 GCA_024229275.1 bacterium
CCCCAGAGGAAAAGGCCGTTCGTGGAATCGTTGGTCTGGTCAGCAGGATCCTGCAGTGAGGGAGTGGAACGGGGGTCCAAGTGCGAAACCCAAGGTTTGGTGCACGTACTGCCATCGCGTCAACCATACGTACGCCGATTGCTGGACGAGGCAACATCATGAGGATGGAGGGCCGGATCCAAAGGCAAAGGCCAGGGAGTACTCGAGGAAGAGAGAGGCCGAGGCGGAGAGCCGCGCGTTGTACAACCAGCAGGAGATGGAGTACACCGAGGGTGACGCAGAAGACCCGGACGACGACCGCGACGCGTGGGGATATGACGATGGTTCCAATGCGTCCACGAAGGACTCTTCCGCAGCTTCGACGGCCGTCAGCGCGGGTGGTCTCCCGAACAAGAAGCTGAAGTCGAGGCACCAGAAGTCTTCCGCCCGGGATGCTCGTCGTACACTCCTGAACTTGGAACGGAAGCAGAAGGGCGGAGACACCAAGTATCGTGTGACCGATGACCCTCGGGAAGCTATGTGTCGCAAGGCATTGGCCTTGTATCGAGGCAGTGACGGAGACGCCGAGATCGACCAGGTCCTCGACAATCTGGTTGAGATTTCACAAGACTTCGGTGGAGTTGTTTTGGACGTTGGAACGTGTCGGCAAGAGGTGCTCGTGGCACTCACGTCGAAGGAGTACCGTGACCCGAAGGGAGAGCGCCGGATGAAACTCTGGGCGAGAGTTGACCTTGATGCGGCCATTGACGTTCCGATGGAGGTGTACAAGAACGACCCACAGGCGGTGGTACAGGCGCTGGTTGACAAGGTGAAGGAACTTGCGGACTGCGTTCTCGATCGACTCCTCCCAGCCTTGGACGCGTACGTCAAGGGAAAAGGTGTCGTCAAGATCAGCAGGGCGCTGAAGGCCCCCGACCCAGAGGCTCTGAAAGATCTCGCGGAGAATGAAGAGGATGGCCAACGACACCTTGAGCGCGACCGCAAAGTGATTGATCGTCTGCTAGAGCGACGAGCAGGAGGCGATGCGAGCAGCGAGGAGCCTCCGAGTGACGAGGAGAAGGAGGACCTCGACCAGTCGGATAAGAGCTCTCACAGGTCGATGTCTGTGGAGTCTGAGAGTGAGATTCACGAAGGTCCCACGGTCGCGCAGTCCTGCTGCCTCGGGACCAAGAAGTCGAAGAAGGTTCCGAATGTTGCGGAGTCAGGCGGTCTGGTCGGGCTTTACTTTGCGGGCTTGAAGAAGCTGGCGAACTTCTGCGGAGAGGTCAAGGAGATCTCCTTCCTGGGGAACATGAAGTACGTCTATCTGTCGAGGGAAGACAGCCAGAAGAACTTGGCCCCCTTCCTCGCGAAGTCCTTCGCAGACGATTACCTTCACGGAATGGTGAACCTGGCCCCTGTGGTCCTCCACTGGCCGATGTGCGAAGGCACAGATAAGCACGGTGCAGTGATCGAGAAGTCGTGCTCAGGTCCGACGTCGGCTCCCAGTGAGCAGTCGAAGAAGCGTCGAGCTGGGAAAGTCGAGGGCCCTGCAAAGTACGCGTCGGCGGTGATCGAGAACTCTTTGTTCGTGGCGCCCGGCACGACCAACGTGACAGATGCAGATGTGGATGTTGTCGAGTGGGGAAGTGCGGACTGGCTTGATAAGCTCAAGTTTTCGATGACCGCCGAGGAGTTGAGTCAGCGAAAGCCCGTGAGGTTCCAGCGCTTGATCGACATTGACCCAAGTGGGGAGCACGCGCCGACGATCACTCACCAACAGCTGACG
>JAAESQ010001152.1 GCA_024229275.1 bacterium
CGAATCGGTCGAAGCCGTTCCGATCGCGACACCACCCAAGAAAGATAAGAAACCCTCCGGTGAAGGATCGAAGCTGCCAGTGATTCTCGCCGCTGTAGCCGTAGTTGTAGTTGCGGTCGTTATCTACTTCGTTTTCGGTCGGGGTGGAGGTGAAGCGCCACCAACAACGCCCACACCGATTCCCGTCGCCGTTGCACCCACCGCGACACCTACTCCGCCGGCAGATCTTGTGGAGCGGGCTCGTCAGGCTGCAGCTGCCGCTGTCGAAGTACAGGAAGCGGAACTGCGCCGCCGTATCGAGGAAGAATACCCGACACCGACGCCTATTCCGCCGACACCAACACCCACCCAAACACCGACACCAGAGCCGACTGCCACGCCGGCACCTCGGCCGACAGCAACGCCGACGAGGCCTCCGGCCACCCCGACTCCGATCCCACCGACACCGACGCCATCGGTTCGGGAGGGTGACATCGTCGCGGCTGGCGCCGGTGTCGTCGCTGCACGAGTCCGGAGTCGTGCCAACCCTGGTTATCCAAGGCTCGCTCAGCAGATGGGGCTCGAGGGCGAAGTGACTCTGCAGGCGCTCGTCGGTATCGACGGGAGCGTGGAGAATGTGAGAATTCTCAACGTGAGTCGTACCGGGGTCGGTTTTGAAAAGGCCTCGGAGGATGCAGTCAGACAGTGGAAATACCAGCCCGCCACGAAACACGGTGTAAAAGTGCGGATCTGGGTTACAATTCGAATTCCGTTCACTCTTCGTTGACGGAGCTGGAGGAGGACTAGAGATGGCCGAACTAACTGACTCACAGAAGCAGTTCTACGAAGACGCGTTGCAGCAGACCAAGACGGAGATCCAAGAGCTGGAGAATCATATCCAGGAGGAACTCGCACGCGTCAAACAGAGGATCGCAGATCTCCAAGCCGGCCAGAAAGCGGCACGGCAGATGTACGACGCCGCTTGCATGCATCTTGGAATTCCGAATGACCTCGAGGAAGAGGAGTCACAGGGCTGACATAACCCTGGCTTCGGACCACCTTTCGATTTCGGGAGGTGGCCGACCGCGGTGAGCTCCCAAGAACTCCGTGCGCCTCCGAACTGTTTGGAGTTTCAAGTGCGGACGGGTTCGTATTGACGAAACCGCGGAGATCTCTGGGCCCGGGTAGTTGAGACCATGTCGGATCAACAAAGCACCTCGGATACCCTAGGATCGTCCAATCAAGAGAGACGAAGAAATGAGGATACCGGCGCGACCGGAGAAGCGGAGTCGTTGATGAGAAAGGGGAGAGGAGTCCCCGAGGGACTGTGGATCAAATGTCAGGCGTGCAAAGAGATTCTCTATCACAAAGAGGTGTCAGAGAATTTTCACGTTTGCCCTCGGTGCTCCCATCATTTTCGAATCACTGCTCAGCAGCGATTGTCGATGCTCTTTGACAGTGGACGATTCAAAGTCCTTTTCCCTCGCGTTCGATCCTGTGATCCGCTTTCTTTTGCAGACTCCAAGCCATACGCTGAGCGCCTGACTGCGTATCAGAAAAAGGTTGGCTCCGGTGACGCAGTCGTCACTGCCCAAGGTGATCTCGATCGCCATCCATGCCTCATCGCCGCGATGGAGTATCGCTTCA
>JAAESQ010001153.1 GCA_024229275.1 bacterium
AGACCCAGTTTGGAATGGAGCTGAAGGAAACTGAAGAGATACTGCACCCGACATCGGATACCGATCGGGTCGGACTGATGACAGGTTCAATTCAGATAACCGGCGCCTGGAGTGGTGCTGTCCACGTCTATTGCACCAGACAGTTGATTGCCAACGCCGCTGCTTTCATGTTCGCGGTCGAGCCCGAAGATCTCTCAGAAGAGGATGTCCGTGACGCGCTCGGCGAGCTCGCCAACATGACCGCAGGTAACGTAAAGGCTCTACTAGCGCACGATAGCTATGTCTCTCTTCCGACGGTTGTCGAGGGGAGTGACTACGATCTGATCGTTCTAGAAAGCACGTTGCTCGGCGAAGTGAGCTTCACCTGTGAACAGCAATGGCTGACGGTATCCGTGTTTGAGAGTAAGCCGAGGGAGTGAGCGAGCCGATCGGCTTCTGAATTCCTGAACACGAAGAGCGCGAAGAACATGAAGGAGAAAAGAGGGCGGGTTATCACCGCCCCTTCTATTTTTTCTTGGTGTCCTCTTAGTGACCTTCTTGAGCTTGGTGGTTCAATACTCACGCACGTATCGCTTCTGACGCGCGACAGTTCGAAGACGATGAGGATGACGAGGTGGTGGTGCTAGCCGTTGACCCGTGACTCGTATCGCCGTCAACTGATCCGCCCATCACGAAGGCAATCGAGTTACGTGGAACCAGTCCTCATCGTAATCCTCATCGTAATCGTCATCGTTCTCCAGCGGTCGCTCAACATACGATGACGATAAGGATGACGATGACGATTTGCCACGCCCCAATCATCCTGCCGTTGACCCGTTGACCCGTTGACCCGTTGACCCGTTGACCCGTTGACCCGTTGACCCGTCCGACCCGTACAACTGTCCGCCCCGAAGAGCCTTCCTACAAATCGCTGAAATCAGCCCCTGAGGAATCTGTTCGTCCGAGTGGGAAGACCGGAGTTGCCGGCTCTTCTTCGGTTTCTTTGCCATCCCACGGGAATCCCCGGAAGTAGCGGCTCATCGGAGATAACAGGCCGATACCTTCATCCTTGGGGCGATAGTCCCACTCAGTTTCTTCAAGCATCATTGCGATGCTGTCGTTATCGGTGGGATCGTTTTTGACGCTCACTTTTTTGCTACCACGGTCAATAGGGCTGATTCTGCACCGATTTCAGCGAGGAGATCATGGTCGGCCGACCCCGGACGGGCCACGAGAAGCTTGGTCAGACGCTCTTCAGTGGCGACCACAAATCGGCATGGACGTTCCGGCGTGCGACTGCATGACACCTCCCGTGCAGCGAGTTGCCGACCGGAAAGATAGGACAAGAGGGCAGCATAGAAGCCCGCGAGAATCGAGCACGACCCTTCAGAAGTGATCGAGCCATAGGTCGGGAAAGGAGAGTTGCGATGAATGATGACCAGAACGCCGTTGTCGCGTTGGCTCAAGTCGACGTCGAAGCTTCCGAGTCCGAGGACACCCATCGATTCTGAGAGTGCCTCGATGGCCATCTGTGATTCGACTTCACGAAGGGTCATTCCATACTCACGTTGGAGTAGCCGTTCGATGCGCAGGACGTGTCGCAGCCCCCACTGCTTTCCAAAGCGGTGCAACAGTTCATGTCGCCGGTAGGAAAGCCCCTTGGAAAAGAGACTGTTGAAGGCAGAGAAGAAGTCGTCGTTTGCGGTGAGTATGCGCTGCAGGCCATCGCTCAGTGTGCCGTGAGCGGCATCTCGGAGAAGGTCTGCAGAGAGCTGAAGGTCCTCTCCTCGGACGCGATTCACGGTCAGGATGAAGCGTCCTCCGGCTGGTGAGCGGACAAGCGAAATACGAGTGCTGACGGTTCGGTAACCGAGTTCGAACTCAAGTTCGGTTGTCGCGAAGCAGGGGCCTTCCTTATCCGCGGCCTCAAGCTTCTTGAGCAGACCTTTGATGGTCTCGCTCATCTTCGGTGGCAGCACCGAAAGTAGAGGTTGTCCGTTGAAGGACGACGGGTCTCGGGGAACAGTGTTGGAGCCGTACGGTGAGAAGCGATCGATGACGGTGCGGCTGTCAATGACGAAACAACCGCATGGGAGCAAGAGTTCCTGCATGGGGCCAGCCCGCAGAACGACGTCGTCGACAACCTCTTCCTCTGCCGAATGAAACCCGAGGGGCTCGGCAAACTCGAGACCTTCGATTTCGCGCATCCATGGAGCAGAGATGTGGACAAGGCGCTTGGAGGAGAATCGCCAAGCGAGTGCGCTCTCGGCCTTCTCAAAGAACGCCTTGACCCAACAGCCGATGGCGTCCGGAAGCTGTTCGGGAATGAGTGCCTGGAGCTGGTCGGCGCCGAGACAAACGATACCGCCGTCCTCGACCCTGAATGCGTTCAGTGCGGGGTGTTCTGCAACTGCGAGCTGACGTATCTTCTCGAGGCGGCTCTCGACGAGTGTCGGCTCCAAGTGGTTGAGAGCATAGGAACTTGCAACGTTGAGTAAAATCAGGCTTGTGTCTGCAATAGTCTCTAGCGGCCGATCGTCCAGAGCGCGGTGAGCACCACTGAGTTCCTCAATAGTGGGGAGCTCGCCCTCGTCGTATCTCCTCATGGCTTCGAGTAGGAGTTCCGACGGGAGGATGGCTATGGTGTCTTCGACCTCGGCAACACCGAAATTGGCTTCAAAGGTGCCGGTGTCCCACAAGGCGATGACGTAGACAGCCTGCTCATCAGTACAGACGCCTTCGATCTCAGCGTTCACAACGAGGCCGTCCCTCAGCCAGACACGTCCCTTGTGGCCGTTGTGTTGGAATGTGATCATGCCGCTTCGTCGCCCGACTTCGGCGGTTTGCAGAAGATCCGGCACCGACAGCTGAGATAGTGATCCGAAGAGTAGTTGCTCGTTCTTGTGCTTCTCGATCGCAAGCTGGGTCGTGAGGGTGACTTCCTCCGAATCGTATGGCGGGAAGATCACGCTCAGAAGACCCATCCGCAGTGCTCGTCTGCGTTGATCCTCGTCGTGAGTTGCCAAAATGACGAGAGGAATCTGTTCCATCAATGGGTTTGAAGTGAAGAGGCGAATGAGAATCGAGTCACCGCTTTCGAGGTCTCCGAGTGGAGTCAGGATGGCATCGGGCAGGACAAACTGGTGGCCAGTGAGTACTCCCTC
>JAAESQ010001154.1 GCA_024229275.1 bacterium
AGACCTCGGAATCGAGCTCGACGAAGCCCATGGCACTCTTTGGCTTCTCCGATCTTGTGCTCGACGCGCAAACGCAGGCGACGACTGATTCTGTAACCGAGAGTCCCACGTAGTTGAAGAGCTTGGTTTCTTCCCCGTGTACCACGCCGACGCTGTACGATCTTCTTCCCTCGATCTATCGGCACTACAGGTTTAGCGAGCACGCGAGACGTCGGCACTTTCTTCGGTACGAAAGAATGCTGAGCAGGGATGTGGGGAGTGATCCCGCGCTTCTCGACCTCTGCGTAGAACGGAGTGACCCCGTATCCTCTATCGGCGGTGACAAACTCCGGATACTTGCCAAGAACCCATTTCACCTCATCGATCAAGTGCGCCCCGGCTACCCACTCTCCAGAAGTCCTTCCGGGACTTGCTTCCGCACCCAGCACTACCCGCGACTTAGTATCGATGCAGAAGTTACCGAGGTAAGCCAGTCCCGCGCCCTCACCATCGTTCTTCCTGTAGAGCCTTGCATCCGGATCAGATTTCGAGCGGTACTTGTCGTTCTTCAAAGACTTGCCTTTGAAATCGACACCACCGCGAGGAGTTGGATCATCGTCATCGTCCGGATAAGATTCATCGCTCTTGTCGTGCTCCTCAGGCACGAAACGCTCCCATCCGGCCTTCTTGAGCAAGTACTCGCTCAGCGAAGCTGGGGGCTCGATAGGCTCGAGGCTCGCCAAAGACGCATTCGCTTTGATCTTGGTGCCGTCGATGCTTACATGTCTCCCTGAAATCAAGCCCGCCTCGGCGCACTGCTGGATCGTCCGCGTCAACAAGGTCCACCAGATGTCGCTCTTCCACTTTTCGTTCCGAAGCTTCACCAACGTGGTGCGATCCGGTACTGGGTCCGAAGGTTGGAGACGGCAGAACCACCGATACCCCATATGCATTCGCACTTCATCAACGAGGCGGACCTCAGACAGGTCGTACAAGTAACCAAGAAGGATCATTCGCAGGATGACTTCTGGGTCCCACGAAGGTCTCCCTCGGTCCGAATACAGCTCAGCCACCTCGTCACGGATCCATGACGTATCCAGTACCGCATCCACGCGCCGAAGCAAATGATCGGCCGGAATCAGCTCTTCCAACTTGAAGTAATGGAAGAGTCCTTCGGTGTCGAATTTCTTCTCGTCACCGAGCACTTGAAAGCCACTTAACTATATGTATTTGCATGACTTATTGTATCAAATCGCAGAGAAAACCGCTATGACTTTTTCATAGGCCCCCTAACGCATGAGTTCAGCGGCGCCGATGGTCTGGCGCTTGCGCCAGGCTTGGCGAAAACATTGCTGACGGCCGCCTTGGGCCGGCATGCAAGGTTTTTGACAAGAA
>JAAESQ010001155.1 GCA_024229275.1 bacterium
CAGGGAGGGATATCGAACTCTTCAGGCTGCGAGCGGAGAACAAGCGCTCGAAGTCATGCAAAACCAACATGTGGATGTGATTCTGTCGGACCAGGTCATGCCGGGGATGGGCGGTCTGGAACTCCTCCGGCGGGTGAGGAAAACCCATGGTGACCTGCCCTTTATCGTCATCACAGCACACGCGGAGGTGAACAAGGCCGTAGAGGCAATACGCGAAGGGGCTTTCGACTACGTGCAGAAACCGGTGAACTCGGACGAACTCGCGGTCACCATCCAGCGTGCGCTTGAGTTCAGGCGGCTGACTGGCGAGAACGTCAAACTTCGTGGACATCTTCGCGACCTTTACGGTTTCGAGGGGATTGTCGCTGAATCCGAGAGCATGATGAAGGTTCTCAACCTAGCGGCAAAGGTCGCGCAGACTCGGAACACCTCGGTTGCTCTCTTCGGCGAAAGCGGAACCGGCAAGGAGGTTCTGGCCCGAGCGATCCACTGCGCCGGAGAAAGCATGGAAAATCGGTTCGTCGCCATCAACTGCGCGGCCGTTCCCGAAGGTCTCCTCGAGAGCGAGCTTTTCGGCCACCGCAGAGGGGCTTTTACCGGCGCTGACAGGGATCGCGCGGGCAGGATCGAGCAGGCCGCGGGCGGAACGCTCCTCCTGGACGAGATCGGCGACATGACCGTGGACCTGCAGGCGAAGCTACTCAGGGTGTTGGAAACACGAACCTTCGAAAAGGTAGGTGCGCAACGAACCCAAGAGGCGGATTTCCGGTTGATCGTCGCGACACACCGAAATCTGGAAGAGCGCGTGCAAGGCGGACAGTTCCGGGAAGACCTGTACCACCGTGTCAATGTCTTCCCGATTCATATTCCCCCGCTCCGTGACCGACGAGAGGACATTCCGCCCCTGACGGAGAAGTTCATTAAAGAGCTGCGTCAATCGCTTGGTCGTCCTCTGCGCGGGATCTCGGACGAGGCGTTGACGATGCTCAAGGAGCACTCCTGGCCCGGCAACGTTCGCGAGTTGAAGAACTGCCTGGAACGCGCCGCCATCCTGACCGAGGACGATCAGATTCGCCCGGAACATCTGCTCCTGAGCCGTGCTACACCAACGTTCGATGCCATCCCCCAAGACACACAAGACAAAGTCGTGTTTTCGGTAGCCCTTGATCCGGGAGAGGTCTCACTCGACACCGTAGTCGACACAGTCCTGGAACAGACGCTGCAGCGATTCGGCGACAACAAGAGCAAAGCGGCCGAGTTTCTCAAGGTCAACCGAAAGATCTTCTACCGCCGCGGCAAACTCGGCAGCTGAGAGCATTGCCCCGAAACGGGACATCGCCTGTCCCTGAAAGGGTCGCATGGCAGCACGCTCGACGGGGAAACGCCGGGTTCATACACCTTTTCTATTGCTTTCGCATGGTACCGTGATTGCATAATGAACGTTTGGAATCGTGCCTACGATGTGCGCAGGGGCGTTTTCAAGGGGACAAGTTGAAACGAACCAGACCACAGTCAAGGCTACTATTGCGGACAATCGCAACAGTCGCGTCCCTATCTGTCTTCGCGTTGGGACCGGTCTGGGCCGACAGTTACGAGGATCGTCGCCTTCGCACAGGAGCGCGACTCTTCCGTTCGCTCCTCGCCGCCGATCAAGGCATCTCAGAAAAGACCGGCGACGACGACCAGCTGCTCATTCTCTTCTTCTTCAAAGGCGATCGTCGCGAGGCCGAGATCCTCGCCGACACGGCGTTCAATCAGGCTGACTCACAGACACCGGTGAAGATCCGCGACTATCCAGTCCGCGTGGAGTTCATCGACGATCCGGCCTTCCAGAACCACCAGCAGGACATCCCGGCCGGAATCTTCCTGGTAGATTCGCTTCCCGAGAAGGACCTCCAAGCAATCATCGGTTTCGCCGTCGACAACCATGTCGTTCTCTTTTCTCCCCATGAGGGACACGTGGAGAAAGGCGTGCTCGGCGGACTTGTCATCGAAGCTCAGGTTCGACCTCATGTCAACTTGAAAGCGGCACGGGATTCGGAGATCAATATCAAAGAGTTCTTCCTCAAGGTTGCCAAGGTGACGGAGTAGGCATGCGACACGTCTACGTTGCCATCACGCTCGCGTTCTTGACCCTCGCGGTGGCGCTCGAAGGACTCTCAGCCTTCTATTGGTTCCGCGTCGTCGAGCCTCGCATGCGAACCGAGGCCGCAGCTCAGGCCAAGATCCTCGCTGAGTCGCACGCCGACGTCCTCACCTTGGCTTTGACCTCGGGGGTTGGCGCAGCCCGACGCGAGGCTGTCCAAGCGACCCTCGACGAAATCCTGCTTTTTCAGAATCCTGACTCAGAGAGTCCATTCTTCCAGAGTGTGGAGCTGGAAGTCGATTACGACGTGGTTTCGGCTGAGAAAGGGACGCTGGACCTGAGCAAAGGGGCAGGCACCACGGAGGTCGGATTCCCTGCCGAGGTCGCACTCTTCGACAGCGGCTCGTTCGAGCTTCTCGGCATTGCCCGTTTTGTGGTGAGCGACCGCTTCTTCCAATCGTTCAGCGACGACGTGGAGCGCAGTCGGTTTGTGGAATCAGTCGCGGTCCTGTTGATCCTAGGTGTGGTCTGGGTCTGCGCGATGTTCGTCTACTCCAAGCTCTACCGTCAGACCCACGAGCGCCAGCGAGCGGAGAAAGCACTGCTTGAGAACGTGCACAAGTACCAGAGGTTGGTCGACAATCTCAGCGGATACTTCGTTTTCGGCCGCTCTGCACGCGGAAGGATCGACAATTTCAGCGGCTCTGTGAGTCGCGTTTTAGGATATGAGCCGCAATACCTTGCGAAGATCTTTGACGGCCTCCTGACGAGTCATCCATTGAACCACAACGCACTCCGAACTCGCGATCAGGCTCTGCAAAGCGGAAGGGAGTGTACCTACGAAGTCGAACTCGTGGATGGTCAGGGCGCCGTGCGACGAATAGAAATGACTGAAATCCCGGTGCCGGACGCTGACGAAGATTCCTCTGCGGTCGACGGAATCGGTCGCGACATCACTGCCCAGCGTCTCTTCGAGCGGGAGCTGAAGCAGGCACGGGATGAGGCAGAGCGGGCGAACCAGGCAAAGAGTCAGTTTCTGGCCAATATGAGTCACGAGATCCGCACGCCGATGAACGCCATCTTGGGCATGACCCAACTGGCGATGAAGACGGCTCTCGACGACCAGCAGCGACACTATTGCCGGACGATCAAGTCCTCCGGGGGAATGCTCCTGGACCTCATCAACGACATCCTGGACCTTTCCAAGATCGAAGCCTCGAAACTCGAGATCGAATCATCGGATTTCACGATCGAGGAGGTCCTGGCGAACCTGACGCGGGTCGTCAACGTCAAGGCTGCCGAGAAGAACGTCGAACTCCTCTTCAGGGTTCAGGACAACGTCCCCGCTCGGTTGAACGGAGACCCTCTTCGCCTGGGACAGATCCTGCTCAATCTCACCAATAATGCCGTCAAGTTCACCGACCGCGGAGAGATCGTTGTCGGCACCGAACTTATCGCGGAGGACGACCACGGACACCTCTTGCGCTTCTATGTCCGCGACACCGGCATAGGCATTCCGGCCGACCGACTTTCGGTTCTCTTCGAGCCCTTCACCCAGGCCGACGAATCCATGACTCGAGTTTATGGAGGGACCGGTCTCGGGTTGACTATCAGCAAGCACCTGGCGGAGCTGATGGGTGGCGAGATGGAGGTTATGAGCCACCCTGGGCGCGGAAGCCTCTTCTCGTTCACAGCCAGGTTCAAGCGCGCCAAGGACATGGCGGAAGAACGGATTCGCAACGGCAGCCGGCTGATGGGAATGCCCGTACTCGTGGTCGACGACAACCCAACCTCATGTGAGATTCTCAGTGACATGCTGCAGTCGTTCTCAGTAGAGGCGAAAACGGCTTCTTCTGGCGGCGAGGCCCTCGACGAACTCGAACGGGCGGCCGGTGAAGGGAGTCCGTATCGGCTGGTGTTCCTCGACTGGAGAATGCCCGAACTCGACGGCGTCGAGACCGCGATTCAGATCAGACACCACCTGCGACCGAAGGATGTTCCCGCCATCGTGTTGGTCACAGCATACGGCACACACGCTGTGAGTCAGGAAGCCGCAAAGGCCGGAGTAAAGGTCTGCCTCGCCAAACCGGTCAGCCCATCTCGGCTCTTCGACTCGATCCAGGAGGCACTCTACAAAGCCGAAAGTCCTGTTCGCGAAACCACATGGGAGGCGCCAGTTCGTGAACAGCGGTTTGAAAGCAGCCGACGCGTGCTGGTCGTAGAAGACAACTCGATCAACCGCGAAGTCGCCCGGGGACTCCTCACAGATATGGGCCTCGTGGTCGAGGAGGTCGTCAGCGGCGAAGAGGCTCTCGCGAGACTGGACGAGAGTCAGTTTGACGTCGTGCTCATGGACATCCAAATGCCGGGCATGGACGGCACCCAGACCACGAAACGCATCCGTTCGAATCCAGACCTCAGAGACCTGCCGGTCATCGCCATGACTGCCCACGCGATGCACGGAGATCGCGAACGATTCCTGGCGGCCGGAATGAGCGACTACATCTCCAAACCTGTCGACGAGGAGAAACTCGGCGTCGTGCTTTCAAGGTGGATTCCTTCGATCCATGCAGAAGCACCGCCGTTCTCGGAGTACAGCGACGACGCAACCGAGATACCTGGAATCGATGTCCGAGACGGCCTGCGTCGCACAGGAGGAAACCTTCAGCTGTTGGTCAAACTGGTGACGGATTTCCGCCGCACCTATGGCGACGCCGACCGCCGGATTCGAGGCGAGCTGGAGGGAGAGAACCGGGACATCGCACGGAAGTTGGTTCACACGCTCAAAGGCACATCGGCAACGATCTCTGCTGTGTCAGTGAGCGCAGCAGCTGCTGACCTCGAAACTGCGATGAAGGAAGATCGCGACTGGCGTGAAGGTATGGCGAACCTTGGGGCCGCTCTTGCCGAAGTCATGCGCGGCGGTGAGCTGCAACAGCAACCCAAGCCTGCCACTGAATCGCAGCCGCCTCCAACTATGGATGAGTTGTCACAGATACTGCCGACCCTCCGGCATCTCATGCTTCAGATCGAGGCCAATGACCTCGACGCCCTGACGACTTTCACGGCCCTCGCACAGGCCATCGGAGAAGCCAAGCTGAGCAGTGATGCCAGGAACCTCGGCGCGTCGCTCGAGAGTCTGGACTTCGAATCGGCTCAAGACCATCTTTCAGAATGGTCATCTGCGCTCGGCATTTCGTGGAAGGACCCATGAGCGCGACCGGTAACTCCGCCGAGCGTCCTACGGTGCTCATCGTCGACGACGAGTCCACCAATATTCGTGTCTTGGCCGAGATCCTCCAGAACCTCTATCAACTGCGCTTCGCCACGGATGGCGAAAAGGCTCTGGAAATCGCAACCACTCAGAAGATCGACCTGATCCTCCTCGATGTGGTGATGCCCAAGATGAACGGCTATGAAGTGTGCCGCCGCCTTAAGAGCGTCGATGCCACACACAAGATCCCCATCATCTTCGTTACCTCGATGGGCGAAGTAGAGGACGAAACACAAGGTTTCGCCCTGGGTGGCGTCGACTACATCACCAAGCCCGTGAGTCCGCCCGTCGTCCGCGCTCGGGTCAAGACACATCTCGCCCTGAAGGAGCAGACAGACCTTCTGGAGCAACTTTCTCTGATCGACTTTCTCACCAAGATCCCCAACCGGCGGCGATTCGACGAAGTCCTCCAGCGAGAGTTCGCCAGTGCCGGACGTAGCAAGACCTGGTTCACCCTCATGATCCTGGATGTTGACTTCTTCAAACAGTACAACGATTCCTACGGACACACCCGCGGCGACGACTGTTTGAGAGAAATTGCGATGGCTCTCGAACTCACCTTCTCGAGACCGACAGATTTGGTGGCGCGATACGGTGGCGAGGAGTTCGGAATCGTCCTTCGTGATACCGGATTTGAGGGAAGCTGCAACCTCGTAGAGAAGATCCACGAGAATCTCCAGAAACTGGAACTCTCACATCTGCAATCCTCGGTTGCGGACCGTGTGACGGTCAGTCTGGGCGCCGTCAGCCTAGTGCCGGATCAAACCATGACGCCGACGGCGCTGTTGGAGAAAGCCGACACATTGCTCTACGAAGCCAAAGAGAACGGCCGAATGCGCGGGATCTGCATGGACCTCACTGGGGGACAAAAAAGAGTCATCATCTCCAATGAAGGTGCCGGTGGATAAACATTGACTAGATTGATAGGGTTTCTAGTAGGGACGCTGCCGTGCGGAGGTGGACCATGAAATACAGCTGGCCAAATACAGTCTTCATTCTCTTCGCCCTGCCGGCGCTTCTACTGGCTTTCTTCGGAACCTCAGCCGGAGCCGCAGCCGGCGAGGTGATCACCGACGAGGCCGAGTTGGCCGCCCTGCTGTCGATCGTCGAGGAAGAGACTGAACTCGCCACCAAGAGCAAGATGAACAGCGACTTCGTCCCTGGGATCGTCACCATACTGCACGGAAATGACCTCGAGGCTCAGGGCATTCGCACCGTATGGGAGGCCCTCTCCCTTGTTCCCGGCATGCAGACACGTCTGAACGAGACTCGGTCTCCCGGTACTGTCGTTCGCGGGATCGATTTCGCGTTCAACTCCGGCAACATCAAAGTGCTGGTGAACTCGGTTCCGGTCAGCCAAGAGTTCTCCGGGGTCGAAGTTACAGCGCTCAACCTACCGATCGAGTTCGTCGATCGGATAGAAGTCATCCGCGGTCCCGGTTCCTCGATCTACGGCAACGCCGCCTATAGCGGCCTGATCAACGTGATTACGCGGGAGGAGACCCGTCCCGTCTTTGTTCGGCTCGAGGAGCATGACGCGTATGGCGCCGGGACTCTCGTCTCGTGGGCATCTCAGAAGAAACCTGTGCGACTGACCTTGGCTCTCTCCGGTCGGCAGGATGACCAGGCAGGCCTCACAGGTACCAAGACAGGTTCGGATGATCAACGGTTCGCGCTGTTTTCCCTCAGCTACGGGGACTTCACGGTGCAGGCTCAAGGCCTGAAACGGGACTTCTCAGCTGAGTATGACCCGAATAATCCGCCCCCCGGCCCACTCACCCCTTTCCTCAACGAGGACCTCTGGGCGACACAGATCAGCCATCGGAGAACTTGGTCCCCTCTGCTCAAAACCGAGGGATCTGTCTCTTTTCTCAGCCAAGACCTCAGCGCCACGACCTCCGAATACAAAGGAAATTCTTTTGAGGGGAGATTCGACTTCACATGGACAGGTTGGGACCACCAGACCTTGCTTGTGGGGCTTTCCTACGGAAATTCACGAACCGACGAGGCATTCCGGGCGGTCCCTACGCCGCCGGGGATGCCCCAGAACCACGCTAGCTTCAGCGGGCTGAATCGTCGCCTCTGGAGTGTGTGGCTACAGGACCAGATCGCTGTGACAGAAGGTCTGACGTTAACTGCAGGTCTTCGCTTCGACCGCTTCTCCGACGTCGCCGATGACTCTATCGCCCCCCGGCTGGCCCTCGTCTGGCATGCTGCTGAGAATCACATCCTCAAGGCCCAATACGCCGAAGGGTTCCACGCCCCGACCTTTTGGGAGCTGTACGCTGACGGCGAGCACAACCAGGAACTGGAGTCGGAGAGAATCGAAACGACCGAACTCAGCTACACCTATCGACGACCCGCATCGGTGGCACGTGTCACTCTATTCGACTCGAGGCTGCGAAACATGTTAGGCCCCGATGGGAGGTCACCTGCTGGCCCGGTGTTCGGAAACCCCGGCTACGCCACGAGCCGCGGCGTCGAGATGGAATTGGCACGGGAACTCAACGATTGGCTCAAGGTAGATGCCAATCTTTCATACGTCAGTACCGAGGATTTTAGGCCGTTGCCGGATTACTCTGAGAGCCCGGCAGCTGCGGACTGGCTCGGAAACCTGTCGTTTCTCGCCAAACCCATGCGGGATCTCGCGATCGGCCTCAGGTGGCACTACGTCAGTGACCGGGTGGCCAACATACCTGAAGCGGCGGGATACAACATGGTTGACCTGACCTTCTCCTGGTTTAGTCTATTCTCCTCACGAATCACCCTTCGTGCAGGCGTCAAGAATCTCTTCGACGAGGATTCGTACTCTCTCATCTCGAGACCAAACATCATCCATCCACTCAGCTTTTCTGAGCGCACCATCTGGTTGCAGTTGTCTTTCAAGCCGTAGCAGCCAGTCCAGGTTCGTCCTGCAGGTTCCAGACGAACCCGCTGAATCACTCTCCATTCGTCCCTCAACGGCACATATAACTGTCCCAAATTGGGGCACCCAAAAGGCAGGTCAATTAGATAGTGCTTTGTTTCAAAGCCTTTTGAGCCAATCTCCTGTTGGCACCAAGATTGCGTTATTGGTCTCTGAGTTCGAAGCCACGGAGGCCATTGTGAATCCGACAAAGACTCTACCCTATCGCTTGGCAGCTACACTCATCGTGGCAATGACCGTACTCGCCGGAGCGCCCTTGGCTCTCGCTCAGGCCGCTAACGACATCATCGCAGTCGATCCGGATTCCGCTGAGCGGGGAACCACCGCCCTGCCTGTGACCTTCACCCTCGACTCCGACAACCCGCCGCCGCTACCCGCGGGGATGCTTCCGGACAGTGCGACCATCGGCACCATCGAGGGTAGTTCCCTGAACCATGACAGCCTGTACACAGTCACCG